>DULK01000048.1 GCA_012840385.1 Syntrophomonadaceae bacterium | reverse complement strand
CGCCTTTTTTAAGTTTTGAGGCATGATTGCTTGCTTATGATGCTGACTAGCTTTTTTAGTAAGACAGCCAGTATAAGTTGCTCGTTGTGTTCTTCCTATATATTTTGGATTTATGAAATTCTCTCAATTAATAATATAGTACGTTTTTCAGTGTAAGCAAACGGTGTTTCAACACAAAAAAGCGTCCGCTTTTCATAAAAACCCAGAGGACGCAACGGCGATTTATACCCGGCCTTTAACGGCAGATAGGATGAAAGTGCAGAGCCGGTTAGAGGCGCTCCCCTATTTTATCTGTTCATTTAAATCCGGGTCATCCGACACCTGGACATCGTGAGTCAAACCGTCCTGCTTCCTGTCAATATAGAGGTTGCCCTGTGTATCCAGGCCGGCAAACATGACATCCTTCGGCGAATGAATGCCCTGCTTTTCTAGTTGGTTAATAAGCCAGGCTTCGTCAAGGTTGTTCTGTTTGAGATTCTGGTAGATAATCTCCCCGTCTATGATCAACTCGCTGCCGACCCCCTCATAGCTGCTCGGGATCTGCAGGTCTTCTCTGGTGACCGGTTTTTTGGAGGATTTCGGCAGTACGCTTAACTTGCCGTGCGGCTCCAAAATGGCGAATTCCACGTCTGATATATTGAAGTATCCTTTCTCCCGCAGCTGCACCAGGAGATCGTCGACGTTATAGCGGAGGCGGCCCATGTTCTTCTCCATGATCTTGCCGTTCTGGACCACGATGGTGGGCTCACCCTCAAGCAGCTTCCGGGCCACCCTGTTTTTGAGCGAAATGTAGCCCATCAGGTAAGTTAATGCGGAGAAAATGACCAGCGCCAGGAGCACCGCCCCGGCCGGAATCACCGCATCTATCGCCAAACCGGCGGCCAGGGAGCCCAGAGTGATCCCGGTTACATACTCGTAGTAAGTCAGATGACTCAACTGCTCTTTTTCCAAAATCCGTGTTACAATTAAAACCGCAAAAAAGGCCAGTATTGTTTGAAGAGCAACTTTAAGATATATCGGCGGCAAAGAAGACACCCCCTGCTTACGCGATCAGCGCGGTTTTATTGAAGAAGCCTTTTCACGCCTGATTTTTTCCGTAACCTGGCGGAAAAGATCGAACATCTCTCCCCGTTCCGGAATCCGGCGCAACCTGAGCTCACCCTTGTCGTTTTTGCCTGTCACAATATCACCCCCGTAGGTTTTAGCTGAAAGCTGCAAATTGGCCTCATGTAAAATTATTTCCAGTTCATTCCTCTTTTATCCCCTGCTGCAAAAAACTTAAGGGGTGCGTGATCGCACCCCTGTTGCTGCTATTTGTACCGCTGCACCGTTTTATTTGCTTTCCGCCGGAACCTTGCTGTCGGTAACCGCTTTGCTCTCTTCTTTGGCCTTGCTCTCATAATCCTTATTTCTGTGGTCGGTAATATAAAATCCTGAACCCTTGAAGATAATTCCAACGTTGCGAGAGATCAACCGTTGCACCGGCTCTCCACAGGTCGGGCATACCTCAAGAGCAGGCTCAGTTATTCTCTGGGAAATCTGGAAACGGCCGCACTTCTTACATTGATATTCGTAAGTCGGCATTCTGATCACCTCTCCTGTCTGTAATTTCCCAAACACTTATATACGGCAGATTCCCTTATTTGTCAAGCTGCCTGGATTGCCACAATTTTCCGGAAAAATGCCTCCCTGCTGGCTGGAAATCCCATTGTGAGGATGTACCAGATCATGCTACACTAAAGATAGAATCAATGTATGTAGCCCCAATACTATTCCCCACCCCAGTCAATTCGCCTGTAGAGTTCCGTGGTCTCCCTTTGGGTGTTGGTTTTCAAAAGGCCTGTTAGCTGATATTCCGGGAGGTGGAACACTTGAGCGTGGCGATGATGTACCTGCAGGACTTAAGCGAGGCGGATCTGCATTTTATTGTGACTACCGTTGTGACCAAAAGGCAGGACTACGATTACCTGTGCAACCTTTTAAAAGACAAACCCGATTTCATCGATATTATGCTCGAAGACGAGAAACTGTTTCAACGAATCCTGCAAGATGAGAACATATTTCTAAAGATATCCCCCTTCCTGCTTTTCAGCATCCTGCTCCGCCAGGCAAAGAAGGATATCGAAAAACAAGCCTATACTCTGGAAATCGTCAGCCGGAAGGAGCGCATCCCCGTTTTTGACGCCGGGGATGCCTCGAAACTCCTTCAGAACAAGGACGTACGGGAATACCTGGCACGCATGCTCGCCTCTTTCACGCGTGTTGAATCCGCATCGGTGGTCTACAAGGCGCGGGGGATAATATACCAGCGCTGCTTCAGCGATCTCGATTTTGACGATGTTCTGGAGCTGTCAAGCCTGGTTGAACTTCCTTTTCGTTTTCCGTTCTATAAAAGGCTGGCGGACATCGCCCTCTTTCTCTCCGGTATCTTTCCGGAATACCTCTGTCGCGGCCAGGACTTCTTTGACGATAAAATCCCGGCACGGCTTTCCGGGAGCAAAAACAGAACCCTCCGGGATTACGAGGAGCAGGGGAGGCGCTATTACGATCTCGCCTCAACCTACGACGAAGCGAAAGAGCAGGGACTGGCGGAAGTTCTTTCGCTGTTGGCAGAGAAATTTACGCTTGCGCGCAAACCCCTCAATTACCTGGCAGAAAATTATATATATAAATACCGCTCGCAACTCTTCCAATAGATTTCCACGCCACTCTTGTGACACCGGTATGAGCAGCACCCACGGGTCTGTCGGAGAGCGCCATAGGGAAGGCCGGGTAAGAGGGCTTACCTGTGGGGCCGCCCCGGACTTCAGCCCTATTGCATCTCAGGCTGAAGTCCTTTTTTATTAATTAATATGCTATCTTGAGGAAGATCCAGGCAGGAAATTATCCGGGATTGTCGAAAGTCGAAAAATGAATCAAAATTTCTGCCAACAAATCCTGTCGTGGGGGTAAACAATGGATATCTCAACTGTCGTGGGGCTGATAGCAGGATTTGCAGCCTTGATTTTAGGTTTTATCCTTGAAAAGGGTTCTATAGGCGCACTTTTTTCACTTAGCGCAGTAGTGATTGTTCTGGGAGGAACAATCGGAGCTACTATTTTCTCTTTCCCTATGGAATCGTTGAAAAATGTTCCTGTTCTCATAAAAATAGCCTTTAAGGAGCAGGCTTATAATTTCCTTGCCCTGATCGACGATATCGTCCGGCTGGCCGACCAGGCGCGCCGGGAGGGCCTGTTGAGCCTGGAACAAAACCTGGAGGAGATCCAGAACCCCTTTCTCAGACTGGGCCTGCAGCTTGTTATCGACGGTGTCGAGGGCACCCTCCTGCAGGATCTGCTCGAAACAGAGATTTACTGCATGGAGGAGCGCCATAAAAACGGAATCTCCTTGTTTGAGGCCGCCGGTGGCTATGCTCCCACCATGGGGATCATCGGAACCGTCATGGGGCTCGTTCACGTTCTGGGGAACATGTCTACACCCGAGAAGCTGGCACCGGCCATCGCCGCTGCCTTTATCGCCACACTGTACGGCATCTCTACAGCCAATCTCCTCTGGCTGCCCATCGCCTCCAAACTGAAATTCAAACACCATAAGGAAAAGCTCTACCGGGAACTGGCAATGGAGGGTATCCTCGCCCTCCAGGCGGGAGAAAACCCGGCCTTTATCCGCCAGAAGCTGCGGGTCTTCCTGGATCAGAGGACCCGCGTCTTAGAGGAAAGAGGGAGAGAGGAATAAATGCGTCGCGGCAACCGGAATAGCGGTCACGGTGAGGGCGGGCCCAGCATGGAGCGCTGGCTCCTGACCTACTCCGACATGATCACCCTGCTCATGATCTTTTTCATCATGATGTATGTGATCAGCAGCGTCAACATGCAAAAATTCCAGACGCTGGCCACTACCCTCAACGCCGTCCTCAAAGGAGAACCGACAGGCATGTTCCAGAATGTGGGGCCCTCCTTCGTAGCCGGCGAAGGAGCCGAAGCGGCGCAGCTGGCCCAGGTTCAGAAAGAATTAGAGAGCTACCTGCAAAAAAAAGGCCTTACCCGCCAGGTCACTATACGGGAGGAGGAGCGGGGGCTGGTAATCAGCTTTCAGGAAACGGTCCTATTCCCACGCGGTTCCGCAGAGCTAACGCCGGAAGCCCGCCACATCATTGCCCAGGTAGGAGCCATCTTGAAAGACCTTCCGAACTTTATCCGGGTCGAGGGGCACACCTGCAACCTGCCCATCAACACCCCGAAATACCCCTCAAACTGGGAACTGTCGATGGCACGAGCCACCAATGTATTGCGGGAACTGATTGCCACCAGCCAGATCCCCCCCGCCCACCTTTCGGCAACAGGATACGGAGAGTACAGGCCGCGCTATCCCAACGACTCTGAAGCAAACCGTATGAAGAACCGCAGGGTGGACATCGTCATTCTGCTTACAAAATACGGAGAGACGGAGCCCGCCTCGCCGCGGCAAGCGGAATCCCAGATAAAACAGGGTTCAGCTGAGGATACGTCATCTCCGGCAGCAATCAGGCGTTTCTTGTCTTCCGAAAAAAAAGAGAAAGAGAAGGAATACTTCCCCCTTATAAAGCAGTAAACCCGGTATCTCTCCGGGTTTTGAGTTACTAAAACCCAACAAGATAGTCCGGGTTGAACCTGACACCCCGCTCCCAAGAACACCGCCGTGTATTTACATTGGCAAACTCTTTCAAACAACTTGTTCTTTTAGCGAACGGCAACCACTTGCTTGACTTCCGGGATCTCCTGCTTGAGCGACCGCTCAATCCCATGTTTCAGGGTCACTATGGCCATCCCTCAGCCACCACAGGCTCCCTTCAAGCGAACCTTTACAACCCCGCTATCATCGACATCGACCAGTTCGACATCCCCTCCGTCCCGCTGGAGCAGGGGGCGGATCCTGTTGAGGGCGGCTTCAACCTTTTCCCGCATGTTGCTCACTCCTATCCTTTCAATATTAATTTAATATAGAACTAAGAACCTGCTTTAGCGGCTTTCCGGGAGTCAGCATCACCGATCACTTCCAGCAAAAAGCTCCGGAAACTTGCTTCGAGCTCCGGACGAGCCAATGCCAGCTTCACCGTAGCCTGCAGAAAGCCCAGTTTGTCCCCTACATCATATCTTACCCCGTTAAAGAGACAAGCATAAATCGGCTGGATTTTAACAAGCTCTTTAAGGGCATCCGTCAACTGGATCTCGCCCCCCGAACCGGGTCCGGTATTCTCTAAGATTGCGAAGATTTCCGGCGTGATTATATAGCGCCCGATCACGGCATACCGGGAGGGCGCCTCTTCCGGAGCAGGCTTCTCCACCAAATCCTCAACCCTGATGAGGTTGCCCCGGCCATCCGGCTCGCCTGCAGGCTTAATTATACCATACTTTTTGACATCCGGCAGTTCAACCTCTTGCACGGCCAGCACGGTGCTTTGATAATCATCGTATACATCCAGCAACTGTCTCAGGCAAGGAACCCCGGCTTCGATCAGGTCATCCCCCAGCAAAACCGCAAAGGGCTCCTCACCGATAAACTTCCTGGCGCAATAAACCGCATGGCCAAGTCCCCGTGCTTCTTTCTGCCGTACATAGTGAATGTCGACCATATTGGAAATGTCCTCGATTAACCGGATCAGTTCCTCTTCGCCCTTCTCCCGCAGTACCGCTTCGAGTTCCACGGCCCGGTCAAAATGATCCTCGATCGCCCGCTTATTCTTTCCCGTAACGATGATGATGTCCTCAATACCGGAAGCCACGGCCTCTTCAACGATATACTGAATCGCCGGTTTATCCACAATTGGCAACATTTCCTTGGGCTGCGCCTTGGTTGCCGGCAAAAAACGGGTCCCCCACCCTGCGGCAGGGATAATCGCCTTTCTGACCTTTCTCTTTTGCAATGTCAACACCTCGTAAATTCGCTGTTGCCGAACAACTTACCAAAATGCCATCAGGTAAATACACACCAATTAATAATAATGATTCGTTATGAAACCCCGGTTTCCTTCCCGGCGGCTCCTGCTTTTTCCTGGGCAATAGTACGGTTTTTTCAACAGACTTCCACGTCACCTCTGGTGACACCAACAGAGAATGAAATCTGGTTATCCTTGCGCTTGCTCCCGGACTCCGGTTTAACTCGCCCTAGGACTCGTCGCAGACGGCAGCCGACCGCCTCCTACGCTGCATCCTTGCAGCGGAGTCGGCTACTTCGGCATCCATGCCTCAGTTCGGCTGCCGTTAGCTGCTCCTCGTTAAGGGCGAGTAACAACCTTCGTAGGTCGCTGCGCCTGCAAGGATAACCAGAACGTATTTACAGGGCAGGATAAACCTAAATATTCAGGGTAGAAATTTTTAGATCGTTTTCTTAATAAACATGAAGGAGAAGAAAATTATAGTGTCGAAATGATAGCATATAAGGTCAAATAGTATATCACAATTGGAGGGGGAAAGGAATTGGGAAAGAAGATTACCATTTCTGTGATTAAGGCAGACGTTGGAGGTTTCGTTGGCCACTCAAGTGTACACCCCGCCCTTCTGGAAAAAGCACGCGCCCTGCTGGAGGGCAACCCTCTGGTTATCGACTCCCACGTTACCCATGTCGGCGATGACATCAACCTGATCCTGACCCACGAGACCGGGAGAAATAACGGGGAGATCCACCAGCTGGCGTGGGATATATTTGTCGCCTGCACGGAAATTGCCAAGAAGTTAAAGCTCTACGGCGCCGGGCAGGATCTCCTGGCGGACGCCTTTTCCGGCAACATTAAGGGAATGGGACCCGGCATCGCCGAAATGGAGTTTGAGGAGAGGGCAAGCGAGCCGATTATAGTCTTCATGGCCGACAAAACAGAGCCGGGAGCCTGGAACATGCCGCTTTACAAAATGTTCGCGGACCCGTTCAACACCATCGGGCTGGTTATCGACCCGAAAATGCACAGCGGCTTCAACTTCGAGGTAAGAGACCTGATCGATAACAAGAAAATCATGTTTTCAACACCGGAGGATCTCTACGATATGCTGGTCTTTATCGGAGCTCCCGGGCGCTACAGCATCAAGCGGATCTTCCATAAGGAAACCGGAGAGATTGCATCGGTTTCCAGCACCCAGCGGCTCAACCTGATGGCTGGCCGTTATGTGGGGAAAGATGACCCCGTCTGCATCGTCCGCTGCCAGAGCGGATTCCCGGCATTGGGAGAAGCCCTTGAACCCTTTGCCTTCCCCCACCTGGTGGCCGGCTGGATGCGCGGTTCCCACCACGGGCCCCTTATGCCGGTAAGCGTGGAAGACGCTCATCCAACCCGGTTTGACGGCCCGCCGCGGGTGGTCGCGCTGGGATTCCAGCTCTGTGACGGCAAACTGGTGGGACCACAGGATCTCTTTGCAGATCCTGCCTTCGACAACGCCCGGAAGCTGGCCAACGATATTGCCGATTACCTCCGGCGCCTGGGCCCCTTCGAACCGCACCGTCTGCCGCTCGATGAAATGGAGTACACCACCATGCCCCAGGTGACCAAGAAATTAAAGGATCGCTTCATCGACCTTAGAAAGTCCTGAAAATACAGCTGCGGATGTTTATGACAGACCGCCACTTCACCTCCGGCGGCACCAACAAAGAATGAAAACAGTGGTTTATCCTTGCAGGCGCAACCGGAGTACGGGAGCAAGCGCAAGGATAAACCGGAACGTATTTTCTGGCAGTTTATCAAGAACTGGGAGCCGTTAGTAAGGTTCCCAGTTCTTTTGATCATCCGGGTTGACCCTGGTTACTGGTGAGAAATGTTCTCCCGGGGAAGCATCGCCCGGAGCCGCCAGGCAAGACGCCTGCCGAATTGAAGAAACAGTTCTGCTTCCGGCAGCCGCAGGACAAAGGATGCGATTCCATAGATGACCCCTCCTGCGCAGATGGTGATCCCGAGACACCCCGCATACAGGAGCGTTCCACCGGCGGCCAGTCCCGCCAGGCTTCTCCAGAGAGCAACCACCGCCAACCCCATGACTGCGCTCGCCACAGAGATGCGCCAGAAACCGTCCAGCATCTCCCTACCGCCCAAGCCGCCGAGGCGCCGCCTCAATGACCATAAAAGTTGTATTACAGCAAAACCGGTGGCCAGGGATGTTGAGAGGGCAAGGCCGCCAAGGGCAAGCGGCTTGACCAGGAGTAGATTCAGCACGATGTTGACGGCAACCGCTCCGATGCCAAGCAGCATCGGCGTCAGTGTATCCTGTAAACTGAAATACACCCTGTTGACGGCATCCCGCAAAGCCATCGGAATTAGCCCAACACTGAAGAACAGCACGGCGTAGGCGGTCATGCCGGTGGCACGGGGATCGAATGCACCGCGCTCCAAAAGAACCCGTACAATGGGTTCCCTGAGGGTTATCAACCCCACGGTCATCGGCAGGATCAGGAACAGTATGACCCGTACCCCGCCAACCAGTGCGCGTCGCAGCCCGGCCAGGTCCTGTGCTGCAGCATATTGAGCAAATGTTGGATAGAGAACCGTGGTGACTGCCACAGAAAAAATACCAAGAGGAAGCTGGGTTACAAGGTTGCCGAAGTTTAAAGCAGCAATGCTCCCCTCCGCAAGACCTGAGGCCAGCATCCGGTCCACCACCAGGCCGAGTTGCCCCGCTCCCGTGGCCAACAGTATCGGGACGATCAACCTGCCGACCTGGATCATGCCAGGGTCCCTCAGGTTGAGGATGGGCCGGTAGCGAAAACGACATCTTGCCAACCCCGGAGCCATGATCAATAACTGGCTGAGAGTTGCCAGCACCATTCCCACCGCCGCTGCCGCAATCCCGTACCGCTTCCCGCCCAGGACAACAGCAGAGATCATGATGATGTTGAAGGGTATTCCTACAATGGCCGGCCAAAAAAATCTCTCACGGGCCTGCAGCAATCCTGTCAGCACGGCCTGAATCCCGAAAAATATCATTACCGGAAGGAGAATCCTTGTCAGGAAAACGGTCAGAGCAAAAGTCTCTCCCCGAAAGCCCGGAGCAACGATTCTAACAATTAGGGGTGCAAGCAATGCCCCCAGTCCGGCCATGACCAGGCAGAAGAGAAATACGAAGTTCAGCAGGGAATTGATAAAACGTTCTCCAGCCTCTTCCCCCGCCTCATACAGGCGCTTTGTGAATACGGGGATCAGGGTCATTGTCAAAGCCGCACTGACTACCGCGAAAAGCATCCAGGGAATAATCGAGGCCACCAGGTAAGCGTCGGTAGCCCGGCTGGCTCCGAAAACAGCGGCAATCGACGCCTCCCGTACATACCCCAGTATCTTGCTCAAAATCGAAGCTGCAGCAATGATTCCCGCAGCCTTGAATAATCGATCTTTCTTCATCTCCATCCCCTCACAACCATTTTACCAGTTAAACTCGCCTTTTGGAGAAAAAAGTTACGATGGAGGTAATACTTCCCATCATAAAAATAATCCCCGGACAAAAAATAAAAAGGAACACTAAAAAACGGTAAAGGGGGTTCAAGAAATGCCTGCTCAGCACATTCATTGCAGTGTTAACAACTGTCACTACTGGGGTAAAGGGAACGTGTGCCATGCCGAAGAAATTATGGTAACATCCGACGCCCTTGGTGATAACCAGCCGGATAATGTTGACGCCAAAATGGCAGCCGACATCTCGCCAACCCCGGCGGATAGTTGCATGGCTACATGCTGCAAGACCTTCGTCGAAAAAGGCGGCAACACCAGAGCTGACGGTATTAAGAGAATGTCTTAAGACAGCGAGGCTCTAAAAGAGGCGCCACTCTGGTTGTGGCGCCTCTTTTATTCTTGAGAAGACGACCTGACTTCCTCCGAGGGCTTCTTTCGCTGCTTCAAACTCTGCCGGTTAATAGCTATGGTTGTAGCCGAACCGGCATCTTCGGGAACAAAGACCGGTTCCTGGGCCGGATCCTGTTTCTGCTCTTTCATACTTCGCTTTCACCCCTTTTGTTTTTTATGCTGCATCCCTTAGTCTCCCACCCGCCCGTTCAAGCTATACCTAAACGGGATTTCTGAGGCCGGAAGCCGTTGGAACCGGCTAACGCCGGTTCCGAACCGCACATCCGTCTCCGAAAGCAGCATGCCTGGTGCCGGAGCGGCGTTTGCCGTTCATCAGTCGGTTACCTCTGAGATAACACCGCCCCCCAGCACAATGTCTCCGTCGTATAAAACCACCGACTGGCCGGGGGTTATCGCTTTTTGAGGCGTTTTAAAGGCTACCTTTAAGCGGTCCGTTCCAATTGGGGTGGCAACCGCCTCCGCCGGAGGAGCCAGGTACCTGATCTTGGCCTGAACCGGGCGGTCCCCCTCGAAGGGAGAACCGGTAATGTAGTTAACGTCGGTAGCAATCAGCCCTCCATGATAGAGGTCGGACTCCGGCCCCACCCAGACCGTGTTGGTTTCGGGATCGATCCTGGTGACGTACAGTGGGTGTCTGAAGGACAACCCCAGGCCCCTCCGCTGGCCGATGGTATAATGGTGAATTCCCTTGTGGACCCCCAGGATCCGGCCATCGGAATACCTGAAGTAACCCTCGTTCTTGACCGAGGGGAATCGCTCTTCCACGAAGTCGCTGTAGCTTCCCGTGGATACAAAACAGATCTCCTGGCTTTCGGGCTTTTCTGCCACTGGGAGCCCGGCGTCCGCCGCCATCCGCCTTACATCTTGCTTGCGGTAGCTGCCCAGGGGAAACAGTGTACGGGCAAGCTGGTACTGGTTCATCTGATACAGGGCGTAGGTTTGATCCTTACCTTCGTCGATCCCCCGCCGCAGCAGGTAAATTCCGTCTGCGCTCCGCTCAATGCGGGCATAGTGGCCGGTGGCGATTCTCCCGGCCCCAAGAGCCCGGGCCTTTTCCAAAAGTAACCCAAATTTAATCTCCTTGTTGCAGGCGATGCAGGGGTTTGGGGTGCGGCCCGCCAGGTATTCCCGGCAAAAATAGCCGATTATCTTTTCCTCGAACTCGTCCCGGAAGTTCAGGACGTAATGGGGGATATCCAGCTTCCAGGCCACCCGCTGGGCGTCGTTAACCGCCGTCAGGCCGCAGCACGCCTTGTAGTCCTCCTCCGGGCGCGGCCAGACCTGCATGGTTATCCCGATCACCTCATAACCCTCTTTTTTGAGCAGCAGGGCGGCAACCGAACTGTCCACCCCACCGCTCATGGCTACAACCACCTTTTCCCGAGTCACCCTACAGTCACGTCCTTTAAAGGTTGCTGTGAAAAAGTTCTTTTCTGCCGCCCCGGAGGCAAGCGGTCACAGATACTGCCCACAATACGGGAAGCCAACCCATGGAAGAAGACAGAGACACAACTCCGGCCTTTCCGGCAATCCACCCGGACTCTACTAATAAGGGGTAGTGTAACGAGAGCGGCGTTTCTTAAAGCATCCCCTTAAAACATCCATTTCTCCCCGATCTATAGTATTATTATAACATGAGAGGTTTAGCAGCGCTTTGACGGTATCGTTATGCGGCCGAAGAAACGCAACGACCGATGTAAGGCCACTGTCAGATGATTCCCTTCGACGGTTTATCAGGCAGTAAAAGCCACCGAAGATAAAAAAGCCCGGAAATTCGGAGATAATTCGGAGATAAAATGAAAGGAGTAACCGAAGTGGAAGAGTTATTAAAACAAATTCTCGAAAGCCAGAAAGAAATTCAAAAAACTTTAAAACAGCAAGGAGAAACATTACAACAGCATGGTCAAATCTTAGAACAGCATGGAAAAATGCAAGAGCAGCAAAGAGAAATGTTGCAGCAGTACGGCAGCCAGTTAGATTCATTACAAAAGGGGCAAACAAGACTTGAATCACGTATGGACTCGCTCGATAAAAACCAGCTAAAACTGGAAACCAAAATAGAAAACGAAGTTATCGAAAAAATACGGGCCCTCTATGATGCCCGATCGCTCCAGGAAGATATAAATACGAGAATTATCGACACTCTTGACCGTATTGAAGCCAAGCTTGATGTCCTGCAGATGGAAACGGCCCACATCAGAAGAGTCAGAAGAAACAGAAGTCTATAGTATCAGCCGCAACAATAAACACAGCAGTTGCGGTACCGGAAAACAAATAGCAACCATTCTGCATTTTTAAGCACCGACAGAAAAATCAAAAATCCCGCAATTCCTTGCGGGACTTGGTTTTCAGTGGAGCCCACAACCGGGATTGAACCGGTGACCTCCGCCTTACCAAGGCGACGCTCTACCTACTGAGCTATGTGGGCATTGGTTGCGGGGGCCGGATTCGAACCGGCAACCTTCGGGTTATGAGCCCGACGAGCTACCAACTGCTCCACCCCGCGATATGGTGGAGAGGGAAGGATTCGAACCTTCGAAGGCTGAGCCAACAGATTTACAGTCTGCCCCCTTTGACCACTCGGGAACCTCTCCACATTTAACAGTTATAAGCATTATTTCACTGGAGCCGACGAGGGGACTTGAACCCCTAAACCTGCTGATTACAAGTCAGCCGCTCTACCGGTTGAGCTACGTCGGCACATCTTATCGACAACGTGTATTATACAACGGATTCTACCGGAGATCAAGACCGGCTCCTTGCCCTTATTTAGTGTTCCCGTTTTTCAAGGTACCTTTCCAGCTTCCTTTTAACCCTCTGAAGCGCATTGTCGATGGACTTCACATGCCGCTTCAGATCAGAGGCCATTTCCTGGTACGACTTGCCTTCCAGGTAGAACATCAATACCTTCCATTCCAGAGAGCTGAGAATCTCTCCCATCTTTTCCTCAATATCGTCGAACTCCTCACGGCTGATAATCAATTCTTCCGGGTCGCTGATCTTTGATCCGGAGATTACATCCAGCAGTGTCCGGTCTGAGTCCTCGTCATAAATCGGCTTGTTTAAAGAAATATACGAATTCAGGGGAATATGCTTCTGACGTGTCGCGGTTTTGATAGCTGTTATGATCTGCCTTGTGATACAAAGCTCTGCAAATGCCCGAAATGAAGAGAGCTTGTCACACCGGAAGTCCCGGATCGCTTTGTAAAGTCCAATCATCCCCTCCTGAATAATGTCCTCGCGATCAGCACCGATCAGAAAGTAGGACCTTGCTTTGGCTCGCACGAAGTTCTTGTACTTGTTGATCAGGTACTCTAGGGCGGCGTCATCTCCATCTTTGGCCATTTCGACGATAATTTCATCCGACAGGTACTGGATCGCATCTGATACCTCTTGCTGAGCCAGATTACTCATTCCGGACTCTCGCCTCCGTGAGTTTTCTTCTTTTTGCAGTTCGGAAGTATGAGAAAAGCATTGAGCTTCCCACACCCAAACAAAATTGCCTGTCCATTTTGATTGAATCAAATGGAGGCACTCGAAAGGGAGTTCTTGAATGGTTCAAGAAGAGGTTTGGCTGAAAGGCTTACACTACTTGCTTTATTTTTCACTTGTCGTGAAGCATTATACGAAAAAGTATCCCTAAAGTCAAGGGTATGTTAACAGATTGTAAATTATTAACTCCGGCGGCGCCAGCCCTCTAAGATTTTCCGGATCTGGTCCGTAAGGTGACTATCCAGGGAAACCCGGTCGAAGGCCGGCTGGTGGAACCTTTTTTCTTCCTTCTTTAATCTCAGCAGTTCATTGCGCAGTTCGGACGGCGTGATGCGGTAGGCGCCCTGGGCGGAAACGATTCGCTGCTCCAGCCAGTCGTAAGTTGATACAAAAAGAGGAGGTTTATCCTCTTGGGTATTAGCCCTGTACTGGGCGGCAAACCTTTCAATCCACTGGTCGGCGGTTTCCCCTTCCTTCGTGTAAATGATCTTTATCCCGCCTCGCTCCTCCTGCTTTTCAACGCCCCCTTTCACGTGATGGGCGTCGAAGATGAGCAAAACGCTCAACCCGCTCAACACGTGAAACTCGCTCAAGTCAGAGATCAGACGGTCCCTGGCGTGGTCAAGATCCTCATTTATCAGTTCTGCAAATTCAGGCCAGGCATTGAGGACGTTATACCCGTCCACAAGCAGAAGCCCATCCATGTTCCACCCCCAACAAGAATTGTTTAGCTGCCCGGCCTCCCAAGCCTCTGTCGCAGTACCTCATAAAGGATGATAGAGCCTGCAACCGCCGCGTTTAAAGACCCGACCCTGCCCCGCATTGGCAGGCGTACCAGGTAATCGCAGATCTTTGCGAGATGCCCTAACCCCTTTCCCTCCCCACCGATGACCAGGGCAAGGGGAACTGTGAAATCCGCTTCAAAATACTGCAGGCTGCCGGCTGCATCCGCCCCGGCCACCCAGAGGCCGGCCTCTTTTAATTCTGCCAGCGCCCGACTCAAGTTCCCCACCCTGCATACGGAGAGGTATTCCAGGGCGCCTGCTGAAGCCTTGGCAACAGTCCCTGTCAGGGGTACGGCACGCCTTTCGGGAATGATCACCCCATGGACACCGGCAGCTTCAGCACTGCGAACGATGCTGCCGAAGTTCTGCGGGTCCTCCCAACCTGCCAGCACCAGGATAAGGGGGGCCTCGTTGCGATCTGAAGCATTCTTCAGGATTTCCTCAAGGGAAACATAGTGCTTAGGGCTGAGGTAGGCCACGACCCCCTGGTGCCTGGCGCCTCCGGTCAACTTATCCAAAACCTGACGCTCCACAACCTGCACGGGAACTCCCTGCCGGCGCGCCATAGCGGCAATCTCGTTCACTTTTCCGTGACTGCCGCGGGCGATAAGAACCTTGTTCAGAGAACGGGTACCGTTGAGGGCTTCCAAAACCGGGTTACGTCCCCAGGTTATATCTTCCATGATCTGGCACCCCCCGGCGCCGGACCTCTCTTGCCAGCCCGCAGGTCATTTTCCCTTCCCAGCAGATGCCTTCGGTTTCACAGGAGGGGCCTGCCAGAGCAAACAGGGTGGGGGCAACCTGACGTACCTCCCGGCGCATCCTGTTGGCCAGTTCCCGTATCTCCCACTGGGCGCGCCGGCAGCAGCGCAGCCGGAAGAAATTCAAGAGAGACCGGGCATTAAAGGTGCAGACCAGTTTCGTTTCCGTGGCATTGGGAAGAATGTACCGGGCGTCCTCCCGGGGTACAATCCTCGCCAGTTGCCTGTAGGCCGCCCGGATCTCCTCCATCTTCGCCCTGTACAACCCCAAGGCATCCGGGTCAGTGGCAATGGATGGAGGGGTGACGTACTCAAAGTTTTCCTCATCCACGTAGCGCTGGGATTTCTGGGAATAGGAGGCAATGCGGTGCCGCACCAGTTGGTGGGACAATGCCCTGCTGACCCCCTCAATGGCAAAGGTGAAACTGACATGTTCTAAAGGGGAAAGATGCCCCATAGAGATCAGCTTTTCCAGAAAACTTCGAACTTCTTCCGGGCTGAGATTATCCTTTAACTCAGAAGCCCCCCGCTCCGAATAGCAGAGCCGCGCCGCCGCCGCGACCACCGCTTCCGGTTCAGGCGTATAAGCAATCAGTTCAACCTTCAAATCCAACCCTGCCTCTCTTAAACGGTTTTCTTACACCAGTCTCCAGCGGACGCCCCGGGGCGTATCCTCCAGGATTATGCCGATTTTTCTAAGGGAGTCCCGGATTGTGTCGGACAACCGGTAATTCTTTTGGGCCCTCGCTTCCTGGCGCACCTTGAGCAGGGCATCCAGCAGAGCCTGCGGCGCCTCGGGCAGCGGTTCCGGAAGTTGTGCCGCTCCGCCTTCTCTCAGAGAAACCGCTATTTCCCGCAGAGCCTGAGCATAATCCATTCCCAGTTCCCTGCTTTCCCCCGGAACAAGCCCCAACACGTCAAGCAGGCTCTTGAAATACCGGCGCACCCGCACAAGGGTGTGCCGGATGGCCGGAGTGGCCTTGAAGTCATCACGGTTGACAAAACTGTTCACTTCCCTGCCCAGGCTGAAAAGGGCGGCCAGGGCCAGAGCGGTATTAAAGTCATCGTCCATCGCATTCTCAAATTCGGCCACCCGGGCCAGCACCTGATCCCTGAACGCCGCCGCTTCCCTGGAAAGTCTCCCCGCCGGAACCGAATCCTGGCTGCCTGTAATCTCTTCCAGCAACTCCAGCGTGTTGCGAAGGCGTGTGTAGCTCTTGCGTGCCGTCGCTAAATTCTCCAGGTTGTAATCCAGCGGACTGCGGTAATGGGTAGACAGCAGGAAAAACCGCAGGATCTCCGGCGGCCACTCCTGAAGCAGGTCCCTGACAATGAAAAAGTTGCCCAGGGATTTGGACATTTTCTCATCGTTTACGGTTACAAAACCGTTGTGGATCCAGTAACGGGCAAAGGGCTCTTCCCCTTTGAAAGCCTCCGCCTGGGCAATTTCGTTTTCATGGTGGGGAAAGATCAGATCGCTACCTCCGCCATGTATGTCAAAGCCAAAACCCAGGTACTTGACGGACATCACCGAACACTCCAGGTGCCAGCCCGGGCGCCCCTTGCCCCAGGGACTATCCCAGGCGGGCTCTCCCGGCTTGGCGGCCTTCCAGAGTACAAAATCCAGCGGGTCCCGTTTGCGCTGGTCCACCTCCACCCGGGCGCCGGCCAGCATTTCCTCGAGGGTTCGACCCGAAAGTTTTCCATATCCGGGGAACCGGCGCACAGAGAAGTAGACATCCCCTCCGGCCTCGTAGGCGACTCCTTTTTCAAGAAGCACCCGCACCATCTCGATCATCTCACCGATGTGCTCGGTTGCCCGTGGGTGAACATTGGCCCGCAAAACCCGCAGGGCATCCGCATCCCGGAAGTACTCCTTGATGTATCTCTCGGCAAGGGCCAGGGGTTCATCCTGCTCCTCCTGGGCCCTGGCAATGATCTTGTCGTCGATGTCGGTGAAATTTTGCACATAATAGACGCGGTACCCCTTGTACATTAAATACCGCCTTATGGTATCGAACACGACCAGAGCCCGGGCGTTGCCCAGGTGGATGTAATTATAGGTAGTGGGCCCGCAGACGTACATCCTCACCTGGTGCGGCGAGGCGGGAACAAACTCCTCCTTCTGCTTGGTTAACGTGTTATACACCTTGAGACTCACAGAGTCTAGCCTCCAATTCTTCGATCCTGTTTTCCAAACGGCTGATCTTCCGCTGCAGGCAGAGGATCATCTCGCCGACGGGGTCAGGTAAGAGGTGGTGTTGCAGGTCAATGATGTCAGGTTGCGGGGCATCGGCTATCTTGCGTCCATCCCTCACAACAACCTTTCCGGGAACTCCCACGACAGTGCAGTTTGCCGGAACGTCCCTGAGCACCACCGAGCCGGCGCCGATTTTGACGTTATCCCCAACGGTGAGGGATCCCAAAACCTTGGCCCCGGTGCTGATGACCACATTATTGCCGATGGTGGGGTGCCGTTTCCCCTTTTCCTTCCCGGTACCCCCCAGGGTCACCCCTTGATAAATAGTCACATTATCTCCGATTTCGGTTGTCTCACCGATGACCACCCCCATCCCGTGGTCTATAAAAAGACCTTCCCCAATTGTTGCACCGGGATGGATCTCAATTCCGGTCAGGAACCTGTTTAATTGAGAGATCAACCGGGGAAGCAGTACCAGTCCCTTCTTGTAGAGCCAGTGAGCGAAGCGGTGCATCCATAGGGCATGCAGGCCGGGGTAACAGAGAACAACCTCCCAGATGCTTTTTGCGGCAGGGTCACGCTCGAAAATGACCTGGATATCCTTCTTGATCCGGCTGATAAACCCCATATTTCTTCCCTCCTCTGGTTCCTAATAATAAAAAAATCCTTTCATCTTCAGAGACGAAAGGATATCTTCCGCGGTTCCACTCTGTTTCAGGCAAAGCCAACCCCTCATCTCAGATAACGGTTGTAACCGTCGGCGCCTACTGGTTTCAGCGCCACGACTCCCGGGCGCACTTTCGGTACCGCTTTGCCAGAACCGCTTGCAGCCGGTGACGGTTCCTCTCTGAGGAAAGCATTTGTACCTACTCTTCCCGTTCCTCGTCTTTGCAGTATTCGAACAATAATTTGGACTCATTATACTGAATAGGTCGGCACCTGTCAACACGCCGATAAACAGGCCGATAAACATATCGAACGGCTATTTAGATATAGTGGGAAAGCTCATCGAATTCGCAAAGATCGAGGCAAAATCCGGATAGGAGCCCAACTCCACATATTCCACAAACCCGGCTATGGCGGCCGCCCGCCTGAACTCGCCCTGTGAAAGCAGGGCAAGTTTTGCGCCGGTTCCGGCGGCATTACCCACCATCTTTACCTTTTTCTCAAGTTCCGGTGGGATCAACCCGATCACGCAGGCGCTGTGGGGATCCAGGTAGTTTCCGAAAGCACCCGCCAGCAGCACCTCCGTGACGTCCCCTACTCCGATGCCGTATTTGTCCAGCAGAACCTGTATCCCCGTGGCAATGGCGCCCTTGGCCAGCTGGAGTTCACGAACGTCGCGCTGGGTGATCATGATCGGCCTGCCGTGTTCTGTTGCAGACCCGTCAACGAGTAAAAAGGCGTTGGCTCCCTCGTGCCTGACAATACGATCTTTGAACCTTTCCGCCGGTGTGCCTGTTAACTGCTCCGGGGTTAAGATCCTTCCCCTTTTGTCAATTATACCTGCTTCAATCAGCCCGGCCACTGCGTCGAGCAGCCCGGAACCGCAGATGCCTTTGGGTTTTCCGCCCCCGATAACAGAATATTCAACGCCGTCCCCGAAGCGGACGTGATCAATGGCTCCCACGGCTCCCCTCATACCGCTGCTGATTTGAGCGCCTTCAAAAGCGGGGCCGGCCGCGGCCGAGCAGGACACCAGCCTGTCCCTCGATCCCAGGGCGATTTCACCGTTGGTTCCGATGTCGATGGCCAGTTTGATCCTGTCGCTCCAGTCCATCTCCGTCGCCAGAAGTACCGCCACCGTATCCGCCCCGACGAATCCCGCAATGTTGGGAAGCACAAAAATTCTTCCTGCCGGATTTACATTTATATGAAGCTCTTCCGCAGCAAAGGTCAAGGGTTCACTTACCACAGGCACGTAGGGAGATAAGGCGATATACTGGGGATTGAGCCCCAGAAACAGGTGGTGCATGCAGGTATTCCCGACGACGGTTACTGCGTAAATATCATCCCGTGTTACGCCGGCTTTCTCCGCGGCCTCTCCTACCAGCCTGTCGAGCATTTCTACAACCGCGGACTGCAGCTTTTCCAGACCGTTTTCTTCCTGACCGGCAAAGGTGATCCGGGTGATCACGTCCGCCCCGAACCGGGTCTGGGGGTTGAGGGCAGATACGACGCTTAATTCTTCTCCCGTGTAAAGATCCAGGAGGTATCCCACCATGGTGGTGGTCCCGATGTCGAAGGCAATACCGAGCATTTTCCCGGTGGTATCCTGTTCTTCAATTCCCAGAACGTGCCGGTCGTCTGTAACTGCGGTGAGACGGTATTTTGCCGCACGGAGGGTTTGCGGAAGTTTGCGCAGGATTTGGAGGGGAACCTCTAAATCTTTATATTTCTCATTCTTTTGGACCAGGGCATCCTTCAAGCGCTGCCAATCGGATCTCTGGTCCTCCAGCGACGGCCGGTCCATCTCCACGCAGGTTTTTGTAAGATGGGGCTCTATCTTTACACTCCTCTCCTCAGTCGCCAGCAAGATCTTGTGCTCCGGAATTGTTTCATAAGGAAGCTCTACGACAAGATCACCATTAATTATCGTAAGACAGGCAAGGCGAATGCCCTGCTCGATTTCCCCGGCCTCCAGGTGTTCCTTATCGGCGGCCGTCGGCCGGCCGGCACCCTCCAGGATCCTGACGCGGCATTTTCCGCATTTGCCCCTCCCGCCGCAGGGGAAGTCAAAGCCGATCCCGGCCATGTTGATGGCGTCCTTGACCGTAATTCCCTCCGGGATGTATATTTCACGGCCTCCGGGCTGGAACACGACTCTGAATCGCTTCAACAGCAAGCCCTCCTTTTTATTCCATATCTGCTTTATCCGTTGTTAAACATCTGCCTGGTAATTTCCTGACCGGGCTCGACTACAACAAACCGGTCGTCCCACGGGCCCTTTACAAGGGCTTCCAGGATGGCCAGTGACCCTGGGATAATCTCGAACTCCAGGCCGAAAACCTCTGCCGTCTTTTTGACTTTGGCTATGTAGGGGGTAATGTCATAAACGCCTGTATCGATCAGGGCAGCCCGCCTGTAATTCTTCATCATCTCTTTGGCAAGCCACTGCGCCTTTTCCTTGCTGTATTTCCTCGTCCATTCGTGCTCCCCCAGGTACATTGCCAGGGGACCGGTACCGTCCTTTAAGAACCCTTTAGTAAAATAATAGGTCCCGGGTTGTTTTCTGAATTGTTCCATGTATACTTCCCGGGAGCCGAGAAAAATGGCGATGCAGTCATCGGTTTTCGGTAAAACAAGTCTGGCCCGCTTCGCCTTCAACCCGACCGTCCCTTCCGAGCAGAGGCCGAACCCCAGCAGGATCACGTCCCACTCCCGCTCCTCTTCCAGCTCGGACAGTACCCTGCCCAGTTTTTCGTTGAGCTTCCTGGGGTAATCGTGCAGGCCCAACTCGATTTCCCTGATTTCAAGATCTGGAGGTACGATCCTTTCGATCTCCCGGGCCAGGGATTCGCAGATGACCAGCGCTGTGTTTTTCTGTTCCATTTCTCTCTCCCCGTCGCTCTTCAGTGATGGCTATTGCTTTCATTCCGGCGCCATTTGACATATTTCGGGTGGTTTCTTTTTATAATCTTATAGCTATGCTCGAGCCGGCGCAAGACCTAAGTCACTAAACCGTTTCCTCACGAATCTGCCCCGGCAGCTACTCACCGGTAAAGGTATACTTTATCAGTTCGATCAGTTGCCTGGCGGTTTCTTCAAAGGTCATACCGTTGGACAGGATGAAATCGGGGTTTGCAACAGCGTTAATGGCAGCAATAAAGGCTTCGGTGATAATCCTGGGATCGATCCGTCGCACCGCTTCCCGCTCACTCTTTTGAATCAAGGCCGCGATCACATCCTGCATTTTTTCCGCTCTGAAGCGAACGATCTTTTCCCACAAACGGGGGTAGTGCCGCTTCAAGTCATGCAGCCCCCGGGAGCTGGTAAGGAACTGTCCCCTGGTGACCAGGTAACCGATCATGGAGTCGATAATGTCAGCCGCTTTTGCCCGGGAAGCAGTCAGCCGGTCAGCCTCGCTGCCGATTTCCTGCATAAAGGCATCCAGGGTGGCCTCGATGACTTCTTCCTTGCTCCTGAAATAGCGGTAGAGGGTACGCTTGCTAACCCCCGCCCGGTAAGCCAGCTCGTCCACCGTTATAGCATGGAACCCCTGCGCCCGGGCGAGTTCCCTGCAGGCGGCGATGATCCTTTCCCTGATGTCCACGTCCCGTCACCCCGTATCAGGCTATTTTCTTCTTAAACTTGAGAATGCTGATGGTCAGGAAGATCACCGAAAACACCAGGAGCGCCGTCACCTGCCCGATCAGGTACGGGAATCCGATCCCCTTCAGGATAATTCCCCTGATGATATCCAGATAATAAGTAAGGGGAATGACACAACTGAGATAATAGATGATTTTCGGCATGGCGGCGCGGGGAAAGAGAAAACCGGAGAGCATTATGCTCGGCAGAAAGACAAAGAACGACAGCTGCATCGCCTGCATCTGGGTTTTGGCAATATTGGAGATGAGAATGCCCAGCCCCAGCGATGCGGTGATGAAGAAAAGGGTCAACAGGTAAAGCTGCAGGAGGCTTCCCCGGATCGGCACGTGAAACACAAAAGAGCCGACCAGCAGGGCCACCGTGATCTGGAGATATCCCAGCAGGATGTAAGGCACGATCTTTCCGATCATCAGTTCATACGGCCTGATGGGTGTGACGATCAGCTGCTCTAAAGTTCCCCGTTCCCGTTCGCGCACGATCCCGACGGCGGTCATCAGCACCATGGTCATCGTCACGATTACCCCCAGGATGGCGGGCACCATGTAGTAAGCGGTGATCCCGTCCGGGTTGTACCAGGGGCGCACCCGCACATCGTACGGCATTGCACCTCTGAATTGCATTTTCCCGGCAAGCACCTCCTGGGACTTCAACAACCCGATGGCGTTGGCAATGGCCACGGCCTGGTTGGAGACCATGCTGTCGCTGGCATCAACGATAACCTGGACCTGCGCCGATCCACCGCGCTTCAGGTTGGTAGCAAAATCCGGGGGGAAAATAATACCCACTTTCGCCCTGCCGCTGTCGATCAGCCTGTTTACATCGGCATAACTCCAGGCCACCCCGGTTACGTCAAAGTAACCCGAAGCGGTAAAGGCCTCGATCACATCCCGGCTCTCCGCAGACAGGGATTGGTCGAACACAACGGTGGCGATGTGCTTGACCTCGGTCTGGATGGCGTAGCCGAACAGCACCAGTTGCACCAGGGGCAGCATGAAAACCAGAGCGAGAGTCAGCCGGTCCCGCCGCATCTGGAGAAACTCCTTTTTCAAGACGGAAACTATTCTACCCATTCTCTGGTCTTCCCTCCCGCTGCCGTCTGGCAAGGGCTATGAAAACATCCTCAAGGGTCGGGGTGATCGGTCTGACGGTCGCTCCGGTGAACCGTTCCAGAGCCGTCACGTCGGATTTACCGGCAAGCAGCACGTGGAGCAGCGGCCCGTGCAGGCTGCATTCCCTGACATAGGGCTGCTCCTCGATGCGCCGGATGCTCTCCACCGGATCGGGCAATTCCACCTCCACCAGATACCCCTCCAGGGAGACGGCCTTGAGGTGGTCAGGAGTGTCATATGCCAGCAGCCGTCCTCCGGAAATGAAGGCGATCCTGGTGCAGCGTTCCGCTTCATCCATAAAATGGGTGGTTACGATCACGGTGGTGCCCTCGTTCGCCAGTTGCTGGATAATGCTGAAGAATTCCCGCCGGGCGGTAGGGCTGACGCCGCTGGTGGGCTCATCCAGAAAAATGATGGCCGGCCGGCCGATGATGGCACAGCCCAGGGCCAGCCGCTGCTTCCAGCCGCTGCTCAAATTCGCCACCAGAGCGTTTTCCCTTCCGGTCAATCCCGCCATTGTTAGCATATCGGAGATGCGGTTCTTCCTCTCCCGCAACGGGATGCTGTACAGCCCCGCATAGAAGTCCAGATTCTCCCTCACCGTCAGGTCCTCGTAAAGGCTGAATTTCTGGGACATATAACCCAGCCTGCGTCTGATCTCCTCGGTCTCCCCGGCCAGATCAAAACCCAGCACCCTGCCCCTACCGGAGGTGGGTTCCAGGATGCCGCAGAGCATCCTGATGAGGGTGGATTTCCCGGCTCCGTTAGGTCCCATAAACCCGCAGATCTCCCCCTCTTCTATCTGCATGGTGATGCGGTCGACTGCCGTAAAGTTCCCGAACTTCTTTGTCAGATCCCGGGTTTCCACCGCTACGCTCATCGGATCACCCCTTATCCGCCAGCGCTACAAAGATGTCTTCCATCGAAGGAGATATTTCCCGGAGGGAAATAAGCCGGATCCCTCTTGCAGCCAGCATCACCTCTATTGCCCTCCCGGCCGTTACCGGATCCTCCACCGCCAGGTGAAACCTGTCCCCGTAAACGGAGGAGTCGATGACCCCGCTCATTCCCTTAAAAAAGTTGGGGTCCCTCACCTCCGCGCACACCTCGAGCAGGCGGTAGGGAAAGCTTCTCTTGAGCGCAACCGGGGAACCGGTGGCAACCAGCCGGCCGCGGTTCAGGAAACCGACGGTATGGCAGAGCTCCGCCTCGTCCATGTACGGGGTGGAAACCAGCACCGTCATTCCCTCTTTGTTGAGGTAGTAAAGGATCCTCCAGAACTCCTTGCGCGACTCCGGATCGACGCCGTAGGTCGGCTCATCCAGCACCAGGACCCTCGGCCTGGTGATCAGGGCGCAGGTCAGGGCCAGCTTCTGCTTCATTCCCCCGGAGAGTTGATCGGCAAACCGGTTTTCAAAACCCTGCAGCCTTGTAATCTCCAGGATCTCCTCTGCCCGCTCCCGGACGGTCCGCCGGTCCAGCCCGTACATGGAACCAAAGAAGTCTATATTCTCCATTACCGTGAGGTCGCCGTACAGGCTGAAGCGCTGCGGCATATACCCCAGCTTCTCTTTATTCCGCTCCATCTGGCGCGGCGTCATCCCCATCAGGAGAGTGTTGCCGCGGTCGGGGGTAATCAGGCCGCAGATCATCCGTATCAGAGTGGTTTTTCCCGCCCCGTCGGGACCCACCAGTCCGAAGATCTCCCGCTCCCTGACGTGCATGCTCACGCCGTCAACCGCCACATTCCCGCCAAAGGCTTTCGTCAACTGCTCCGTCCTGATCATCGGCCTAACCCCGGTCGAAGGTCACGTCGGCAGGCATCCCGGGCTTCAAGCGGCCCCTGCCGTTATCGATCCCAATCTTGACCGCAAAGACCACGTTCGCCCTTTCCTGCCTGGTCTGAATGGTCTTCGGGGTATACTCCCCTTTTGGAGAGATCCAGTTTACCGTCCCCTGATAAACGGCGGGGTCACCGCTCACTGTAAAATGCACCTTCTGTCCTAGCTTCACCGCCGGGAGATCATCGGTGGCCACGTACACCTTAATCCAGAGGTGGGAAAGGTCGGCCACCGTAGCTACAGAAGAACCAATCTGGACGAATTCCCCCTCCTGATAGTTCTTGGCAACCACCACTCCCGTAATGGGGGAATAGATCTTCAGATCCTGGAGCACGGCATCCGTTGCCTTGAGCACCGCCCTGCTGCGCTCCACCTCGGCCCTGGCGGTGGCAATCGCCTCCGGCCTGCTGCCCGCCTCCAGCAGGCTCAGCCTTGCCTGTGCCGCCTGCAGTTGGTTTTTGGCCACTTCGAGGTTTGTCTTATAGCGGTCCAGTTCCTCCCGGGTTACGGCGCCCTGATCGTAGAGCAGCTGCCTGCGCTCCAGATCCGCCGTGGCCTTTTCAAGGTTGGCCTCGGCAATGCGCACCTCGGCGGCAGCCGCATCCCTCTCCTGGACCCTGGCGCCGGAAAGCATTTCCTTTAACTGGTTTTCAGCCTTCAAAAGAGCCATGGCGTCCCGTTCCCGCTGTGCAACCAGGTCGTTGCGCGAGAGCTCCGCTACCAGTTGTCCCCTGATGACGGTGTCCCCCTCTTCGATCTTGAGCATTGAAATGGTACCCGCCGTTTTGGCGGTCAACTCCACACTTGTCGCCTCAATGGTGCCCGTCGCCTGAAGCACCGGTTTGGTTTTGGTTAAAAGCCGGGGATACGCCCAGTAAGCCACCCCCGCCAGGCTCAGCAAGGTCAAAACCGCCGCAACCAGTTTTCTCCTCTCCACAGGTCATCCTCCCCGTCGGCACTTTCCCGCTGCCTTAACATTTCCCGGTTTCGAACGGACAGCATGTATACTAATGTCATGCTTCCAGTATACCTGGTATCATGTTTATTTTAGCATCCCGGAAAAACTTTTCAATAAGACTTTATTCTTCACACAGAAAAATTTTCTTATCAGGAGAACATTGCCGTACCTGCTTTACCCCCATGCATCGAGAAACCTCTCCAGTTCGGCAATCACTTCGGCGAGGTTAACTGCGGCCGCCTCTCCCGGGGCGATCGCCCTTCCGAAGGGGTAACCGCCTTCCCGCTCGGAACCCTCCTTCTGTGGAATTTCCTTTCCCTTCAGCCACTTCCAGGCGATTTGGACCGGGGAATGAAAGCAGAACCGGTGGACATCACAGGTGATCAGGAATTCATACAGGCTGAAATAATCCTCCTCTTTACGGCAGTTGGGGCATCCCCCGGTCAACCGGGCATATTCCAGGTAACTCCTGTTTTCGCCCTGGGCCCGCCGTCTGCAGTCCGGGCAGAGGCGAATCCGGGCCGGGCCAGGAATAAAATAGATCTGCAGGCCGTCCTCCGCTGTGAAATGAGCCGAGAAAGCCGCCAGCACCTTTTCCTTCAGCTCATAAAGGTATGACTCTCCGGCCTTGGCGTAGTGGTTGAGATGATAAAGAAAGTAAGCGGCACGCAGCAGGGAGGCGCTTTTTTCGGGAAGGCCGCTCAAGGTATTTAAAAACCTCTCCTTCCGCGACCTGGTCCGCTGAAAGGTACGCCAGTTCGCGAGCCGCCGCCAGGCTGCTGCAACCCCATACCGGGCCCCGTCTTCAATCTCCCACTTTTTCAGAATCCGGGGTAACTCCTGCCTGACCGCTTCTACCTGTTCCCCGCTGAACAGCTTCACGGCACCGTGTTTATTTCTGGCGACCTGCTGCACCTCCAGATAACCGTCGGCGGTAAGCCTGTGGATCTGGCGCGGGGTCATGCCTAAAGCACTGCAAACCTGAGCAGTTGTGAGCAAATCTGCGTCCGGCATCGCTATGCACCCCTGAGATTTCTTTCTCTATTAACATATTCTATTCCTGCCGCCTGCCGCCATCCCGTGAAGTCCGGGAGGACACTTCTCCGGCCGGAAGCATATTCTGGTAACAAATACCTCAACTGCATTTCGGGAGGGAGAATTATGCCTGCCTTTGAACCGAAACCCCTTAAGTACAGGTCCTTACCCGGCCTTTCAGAAACCCAGCTGGCAGAGCACTATAAACTCTATGTCGGTTATGTCAATAAAACCAACGAGATACGAGAAAAGCTGCCTCGGGCCGACCGCCGGCAGGCCAATGCCACTTACAGCGATTACCGTGAGCTGAAACTGGAAGAGACCTTCAGCCTCAACGGGATCAAACTCCATGAGCTCTACTTTGACAACCTGGGCATGGCCGGAGGCCGGCCCGGCGAGGAAATCGCATACCACCTGAGACGGTCTTTCGGGTCCTTGGAAAACTGGATGCAGGATTTCTATGCCCTCGGTCTGGCGGCAAGGGGATGGGGGATTCTGGCTTTCGATCTCGACGAGAGAGAAGTGCGCAACTTCCTACAGGACGCCCACAAAGCAGGGGTTATCACGCACACCGTACCCCTGCTGGTCCTCGACGTTTACGAACATGCCTACTTCATCGACTACATGACCGACAGGAAAGCTTACCTGAACACCTTTTTCCGGAACATCGACTGGGACGTGGTAAACAACCGCCTGCGCCGCTGCCTGCAGAAGCCTGGAGCCTGACCGTTTTTCCGGCAGCACCGACAGGGAGGATGTATCTACCCAACCCCTGGTGGGCACCCTATTTATAGCTCGTATCAGTTCCATGACTCTAAACATACTGCATGAGGTGGTTTGAGTATCGTGCCCATTCTCCAAAAGATTATAGATAGAATCGTCGCCAAAGTCTTTGAGATAAGAAAGAGGTTGGAACCCTCCTACAGAAAAGCCGATTACAAATTTTGCCTGGCTTTGTATGTTCTTTGGGAAAAGCTAAAACCGTTCCTTGAAAGAGCTGCACGAAGAAGCCCTGCACTGGAGAACTATATTACGAGAGCATCGCGGTTGCAAGGAAAGTACCGGGCAATTCTTTCCCTGTCCCTGGTCGCCGCGGCTTTCCTTTTTATTGCCCTGCTGGGCCACCTGGCCGGCACCCGGCAATTAAAACCTCTGCCGCCGTCCCTGGGAAAACCGGACTACGGACCCCTCAGACAGGAAGTCGCCGGCTACCTGAACACCCTGCCGGGCACCTACGGCATATATTTCAAGGACCTGGAATCAGGCCAAACCTTCGGGATCAATGAAAACATCCCCATACCTCCCGCAAGCTGCATTAAGGTGCCGGTGGTTCTCTACCTTTACCGTCAGGTAGCGGAAGGGAGGCTGCAATGGAATGACCGGGTCCGGTACGACAGGGCAAGCGATTACCAGGTGGGGGCAGGAGCGCTCCAATACACGGCGCGGGACGGAGACACCTTTTCCCTGCGCTGCCTGGCAACGGTGGCTATCACCATCAGCGACAACGTGGCCCACAACATGCTGGTGCGCTACCTGGGTTACGGCAATGTCATGAACTATATCAAAAGCATAGCCCCTAGCACCACCAGGCCTTACGGGAGTGGGGCAACGACCGCCAGCGACATGGGATCTGTAATCGAGGCGGTTATCAAATTCGCCAGGGAAAACCCCCGGCAGGGGGGAAGGCTGATCGACGACCTCTCGCACACCATCTTTCACGTAGGACTCCCCGGGGAACTTCCTCCCAAACTCCAGGTCGCCCATAAGGAAGGCAGCATCAACGGGGTGGCCAACGACATGGGGATCGTCTTCGGCAGGCGCCCCTACATCCTGGTGGTGCTCTCCCGGGGGATAACCGACGAAGATACGGGCTTCCGCAACATCGCGGAGATCTCCCGGATCGTCTACAACTACCAGCAGCGGCTCCCGGCGGCTCCGGACCTGGGGATTCCCCGCTCATAATTATTCACGGGAAAATCCCGCCCATCGATTTGTTGCCGTTTTTAGCAGGACTTTCTGGAAAAAATCAGAAAGAATATATAAAAGGCATTTCGATTACCAGGAGGTGAAACCTGTGAAGCCGAATCTCCCGCCCTTCATGCAGGAGGTTGCCGAACGAGATCGGGAATTTTATGAAGCGGTGGCAAAGGTCATGGAACTGGCAAACGCCCCCGGTGCCCTGGACGCCAAGACAAAAACCCTGATCAGCCTGGCTCTTGACGCCTGTCTCGGATCGGAACGCGGCGTGATGGTGCTGGCCAACCGCGCCCGTGAACTTGGAGCCACAGACCAGGAGATCAACGAGGTTCTGCGCCTGGTCTACAGCGTTTCGGGCTCAAGACCGCTGATCATGGGCAACATCGCCTTTCCCAAAAAAGGTTGAAAAAAGTTGAAAGCCCGGGTTCCTGGGGACTCCACGACCCGGGCTGTTCTATCAGAACCCGCCTTCAATCATAAACTTTCAGTCTTCCGGTGCCTGAGCAACCGCCCGGGAACCCTGAACGGCCGCGCCGCATAGATCGCACAGTTCGCCGCCGGTTATCGCCAGGAGTTGTTCAACGGTGACGGGAGCAGCCGACCGCGGGCTGCCCGCCGCAATGTAGACCACCGGGTACCTCTTCATGCTCACATCGATGAGAATCCGCACGGGCTCTTTCAGGGCGAAGGGGCACACCCCACCCGGGGGAAAGCCGGTGATAGCCTCCGTAGTTTCGGGATCGGGCAGCCTTACCTTCCCCGTCAGTCCCAGGTGCTGCTTCAACCTGGCCTGGCTCACCTTCACATCCCCGCTGGTGACCACCATTACCCTCTCCTCGCCGATGAGGAACAAAATGGACTTGGCTATCTGCCCAACTTCCACACCGACCGTCCGTGCGGCCAGTTCGGCAGTCCTGGTGCTTTCGGCAAATTCAAAGATCTCTACATCATAGGGAAACTGCGCCAGGTACTGACGCACGCGTTCAACCGGGTCCATCCAGATCACTCCAATTTCATAACGCTCGTGTTATTTTATCACAAATCCTCCCGGGCCGCGGCGAGAGCCTCTCTTGCATCCCTTTCACGCTCCCTGGGAACGTAAATGTGAATCTCTGCAAGAGGGCCCACCGTGATCCCCTCCACCGGTGCAATGGATTCCCGCCTTTTGATCACCCCGATGCCTGCTGTCTGGAGAACGCCTTCAACGAAAATATCTTCCGGAGGGTATACGGTAATAAGGTGAACAAACTCGGGGCTCTTTCTGCAGTCCATGTCAGACCTCCCCGTTTAAGAGTAATACGAGACATTTCAAAAGATATCCACCTCATAAAGGCTGGTTATCTCCCGGCACCTGGGGAGAGAACTCAAAAAATGCCTGCCGTACCACCTGGTTTTGACCCGGGGATCGAGTATTGCCACGATCCCCCGGTCCTGCTGCGACCTGATCAGCCTTCCGAAACCCTGCTTCAAGCGGATCACCGCTTCGGGAAGGGAGTAACTTAAAAAGGCGTTTCCACCGGCGCGCTCGATGGCCTCAATTCTGGCCTCTGTGATGGGGTCGTCCGGTACCGCGAAAGGGAGTTTTACGAGTATCACGCAGGAAAGGGCCTCGCCCTGCACGTCCACCCCTTCCCAAAAGGAGGCGGTGGCGAAGAGCACCGAATGGATGTCTTGCTTGAAATCCTCCAGCAGCCCCTGCTTGGGCTTGTCCCCCTGTTTGAGGACCCTCCAGGGAAGCCTGGGGGCCAGCAGTTCGTAAGCCTCATTCATTCCTTTGTAAGAGGTGAACAGCACAAAGGCACGTCCCTCCGTTTTATGCAGGATCTCCTCGATAAAGGGAGTCACCCGCTCGTGGAAATCCGAGGCCTTGGGATCAGGCAGCCCCTCCGGCAAGTAGAGAAGGCACTGTTCCTCGTAATTGAAGGGGGACTCCACGGAAAGCTCTTCTGCCATCTCGCAGCCCACTGCGGACTTTAAATACGAGAAATCCCCGGCTACACTCAGGGTTGCCGAGGTCATGATCACACTGGCGATCTGCTCGTTTTCAAACAGGTTCTGTGCGAGGGTCCCGGAAACGTCGAGGGGGGTGGCGTGAAGTGTTACCAGGAGTCGCCTGCTGGACAGGGTTTTCTCTACCCAGAAAACCTTACCTGGATCCCCCGCGTCGAGGATTTCCCGCAGGTCTGCATTGTAACGGCTCAGGCAGTAAAATAAGGCCTGCTCCCGTTCACCGGCGCAATCCGCGTCAAATAAAAGCTCCGTGTCCTCCACCGCTTTCTGTAGTTCCTCCCCCAGTCTTGCGATCTCCGGATTACTTGGCAACAAATATTTATCGCTTCCGGAAACGCCACCGCCCGCCACGACCGCAAAAAACTCGTCGTTTAGAGCCAGCGCCCTCTGGACCGCCTCCTGGTTGCAGCCCTCTCTCTTGCGCAGCTGATAGAGCAGGACCGGCAGGCGCATGCTGGATACCTTGGTGCTCATGGTGTTGCGGGCGATCCCCTCCACGTGCTGGGCTTCATCCAGAACCACCACCCGGTATTCCGGAAGCAGGAAGACGTCGTTGCATCTCATGCTCAGGTCGATAAAAAACAGGGCGTGGTTGCAGACGATCAACCGGGCCTGCTGCAGCCTGTTCCTGGCCTTGAAATAAAAGCATTCCTTGTAGAGGTAGCACTTCCTTCCGGGGCAGGCGTCGTCCGGACAGATGCGATTCCAGATCTCCCCTGGTTCGAAGGGGAGTTCCGATCTGTCCCCCGTTTCGGTGCGATCCGACCACTCCCGGAGCCGCTCCAGTATCTCCGCATCCTCGAAAAGAGTCGGGGTCTGGGTTTCCTCGATAAACCTCACCAGGCAAAGGTAGTTCCCCTTACCTTTGGCCAGCTGCACTCCCAGGTCCAGTCCCAGGACATCCTCCAGCAGGGGGATGTCCTTGCTCACGAGTTGCTCCTGCAGGGCGATGGTGGCCGTGCTGACCACCGCCCTCCCGCCGTTCTGTTCCAGATCCAGGGCAAGGGGAATGAGATAGGCGAAGCTCTTGCCCGTACCGGTCCCCGCCTCCGCCAGCAGGTTGGTCTCATGCAGCAAGGCCCTTTCTACCATCAGGGCCATCTCGATCTGCTGCTCCCGCACCTCGTAATGCAGCAGTTTTTCGGGCAGTGTTTCCCGGAAGATTTTCTCTACAGGCGATACCGTGATCCTCATTTAAAAACCCCCAACTAGCTATTACGACCCGCCCCGGTTAATATCCTGCCTTTAGCCAGAAAAACAATATAAATAAAGGCATTCTTAACTTCATTAGTCAGCGTCTCACCGCACCGATGGGGCGGCACCTTATGCTCTGGCGGCTTACGGCCATCTCCTCATAAAGCCCCAGGGCATCCTACCGCCCAAAAGGCTAATCCGGGAATTCCCAAGACCATCGAGTGCGAGGAGGGTTTACGAAAGGGTTAAAAAATTGAAGAACAAAGGAAAAAGGCTACTGGATAATCTCCAATAGCCCTATCTCCATAAAAGTCTTAATCTATGGATACTTTCTTAATTCCTAGCTCAATTGAAGCGAGACCCGCCGCATACATTCAAGGCTTGTCCGGTGATATTCTTTGAGAAATCGGAAACCAGAAACAAGGTAGCGTACGAAATGTCTTCCACTTCCTGAGCACGTCCCATGGCAATATTATCGAGAGCTAACATTTTCCAGGTCTCTTCTGGCGTTTTGCCTAGAATTTTGCTAAACTTTTCTACGCCTTTTTGCCACATCGGAGTGTACAGATAACCCGGACAAATTGCGTTGATATTGATATTATCCTTAGCATGTGCCCGCGCCACCGATTGGGTCATGGCAATTATGGCCGCTTTGGAAATGGAATAGTTAGCCACAGATGGCATACCGATCCTGCCGGCAATCGAAGAAATCGTAACAATTTTCCCGGACTTCTTGGGTATCATATACTTCAAGGCAGCCTTTATGCAAAAACCTGTTCCAAATAGGTTGACATCGTATATTTTCCTGGCGACTTCTGTAGGTGTCTCATAGAAATTCGGCCCTTCACCCGACACTCCTGCCGCTGCAACCAGTATATCAATAGTGCCGAAATCGTTTGCAACAGTATCAAAGTGAGCATACACCGCTGCTTCATCAGAGATATCCAGTTGATAGCTTTTAGCTTTACCACCTGACTTGTTGATTTCTACAACAACCTGATCGACATTTTCTTTGTTGATGTCGCTCGCAGCAACTGCTGCGCCCACTTCTGCAAGCTTTTTGGTGATATCCCCTCCGATGCCACCACCTGCTCCTGTCACAACTGCAACTTTTCCGGTGAGATCAAATGCTATCATCTCATACCACTCCTTTAATTACTTAACTTTCATGCCCCTCATGCCTGATCAGCAGCTTTAATAGGCCGAGTGAGCCCCCGGTGAAAAGCATGCCTCCAAGTACTGCTACAACTATCCATTCCAACGTAGATTGCTTCGGGAAAATTGACGCTACTGTGAAATAGACAAAGGCATAGTTATTAAAAAACATGTGAGCAACATCGCCCAAAGCCACTATTAAGAAGATAATTATAAAGACAACAAGCAATATAGCAGGTTCTAAGCCAAGCGACGGAACAAGAGCTTTCACTGCCAAAGGCAATCCTCCAGCAAGCAACAGGCCAACAACTGCACCGCAAAAAATATTCTTAAGGTTTTCTGTTTTAGCACCTGATTCGAAGAAGAAAAGCAATGTCAGAAAAGCCGGCCAACCTGATTTTACTTTGAATATACCCAACACTACCAGTGTGACAACAACCATGGCCGCGATAACAACGGCAGCTATCAGCGTCTCTTTTTTAAAACCCTGTTTTTCGTTCATACTTACTTCTCCCTTCCTCTCTAAAGAGTTTTAAGGTTAAAATTTAAGGTTGAACCAAAACCTTTACATCCGGATTATTCTGGCTGACAAGCCTTTCAAATGCTTCCTGAACGCCGTCGAAACCAACCGTTCTGCTTACGAAACGCTCAACATTAATCGCTTTCTTACCCATGAGTTCAATGCAGAGATCAAACTCATAAGGCAAATAACCGATTACTCCTTTAATCTCCAATTCGTGCAGAACAGCGAGCAGAGTGTAAATCGGCACGAGAGAATAGTTTACTCCCACCAAGACCATCTTCCCACCATGCCTTAATGCTTGGATTGCTGTATTGACGGCAGGAGCAACTGCTGCACATTCCAGAGCCTGGTCAAACCCTCCTTTAGAAGCTTCTCTCAATTTATTAACCAAATCTTTGTCTGTGGCATCGAAAACCTCGGAAACATCTCCCATCTTGAGGGCATTATCACGCCGCAAGGGATTTGTTTCGGTGAGAGCAATGTAGGATGCACCGGCTGCCCTCGCCCACATTGCGCACAGCAAACCAATGATGCCACCACCCGTTATCAGCACTTTATCTCCTGGCTTCACCCCCGCAAGGCGTACAGCATGCAGAGCAACAGCAGTCGGCTCAATCATCGCCCCCTCTTCGTCGCTGACATTATCCGGTAATTTCCGCACCATGTCCGGTCTTGCTGCGTAGTATTCTGCATAAGCGCCGGGAGCCGTTATGCCTGGACATGCCGCTAGCCCGTTGAGGCACATGTTTATCTTTCCGTTCTTACAGTTAACACATTCTCCACAGTTGTTCAGGGGAATAACCGTGACCCTGTCTCCAACCCTAAATTTGTCCTTACAGCCACCGGGATCAACAACTTTTCCCGAAAACTCATGTCCCATCACGAGACCAACGCGTTCCCCTTTTTCCCATAGATGAATGTCTGAACCGCAAATACCAACCTTCGCAACAGAAATAATTACTTTTTCCCCCTCACTCTTCGGCTCTTCAGTTTCAATCACCGATAACTGCCTTTCCCCTGCAAGCGAGACAACCCGCATAGATTTTCGCTACCCCCTTCAAAAGTATTTTTACAGCTCGCGGGCCCGCAACGAGCTTTTGCCGAAATAATTAATGCAATATTCGTACCAAATAAAAGTAAATGCTTATGTCCAAAAACCAGCAAGAAAATAATCCATTAAGATTATTTCCCAAACGGAGCATCTCCCCGAATTAAGCGTGTGTAATAATGTAACAATGTGTAATATTTGAGCATTATGTCATTTATCTTGCCGCCAGTTATAATCTCTCAATAATCCCGACAAGGAACTAGGTGTTATCAGAGTTTGCTTTTGGGTGGCATTCTTTTTGCATTAGTCACCAAAAGAAAAAGAATTCATAAAGAAAGGGGGAACATATACGACTAACGAAACCATTGATGCTTATTATGTTCTCGGTCAACTCGTAGAAGCAGTAAATATGCTTGCCAAGGCAGAGAAGGTTTATTTACTGCTACCGGAGATACGAAGCAACATCGTAATGGCTAAGGAAGGAGCCCAGAAAACAGACGACATAGCCGGCATCCCCGGGAGGCTGACTGAAGTTTTCGGAAGAATAACGGCACCGGCGTACCCAGCATGGGGTGCTTCTCGTTACACAGCTCGCATCCTTATGGCAGTAATGCAATTTGATCCCTCACGTCGAGCAGCAATGGAGATCAGATATTCCGAAGAATTAGTAGGATTAATAAAAAGAGAGGGTATCGATATCGAGCGCCTTGATGTAAGGCCGGGTAAAACACTCACCGACACCTTAAGGGAATATATGAAAGATGGCAAGTTACCCACAGCTTTTTTCACTGAAGGGGGGTTTGCAAGAGAAGGGGCAATAATTATCACAGGACAAAACGCTGTTGAAGTTGTAAAAATCGTTATCAAAATTGCTGAATTGTTAAACATTTAAGTAAATGAGGTGTATTGTTCATGTATGGATTTACAGGTAACCTGTTAAGGGTAGACCTCACTTCAGCCAAGATAACAAGAGAAAAAATTCCTGAAGATTACTTGCGAGACTTTCTGGGAGGTTCTGGTTTAGCAGCACGGTACCTTTACAACGAAATACCCGTCGAAGAAGATGTTTTTAGTGAAAATAACAAGCTTTTCTTTTCTGCTGGCCCGTTAAACGGAAGGCACTTTCCAACCTCTGGGAGGTGTTGTGTGGCCTGTCGCTCCCCTTTAACGGGAATTTGGCTGGACTCTGTTTGGTCCGGAAAATTCAGTTATAACCTGAAACGCGCAGGATTGGATGCGATAATAATCGAAGGAAAATCCCCCCAGCCTGTTTATCTCTACATCAATAACGATGATATACAACTAAAAGATGCATCAAAAATATGGGGCAAGGTTGTTTCTGAAACTGTCCTAAATATATTCGACGAATGCGGTCATACCCGCGGAAGTTGCTGCGCAATAGGGCCTGCGGGAGAAAAACTTGTGAAACTTGCCAACATTATGGGGGATACAACACGAGCAGCAGGGCGCGGTGGCGCTGGCGCTCTCATGGGATCAAAAAAGCTGAAAGCCATCTTTGTTTATGGAGATAAGGAACCTGCAGTCTCCGATGAGGAAAAGTGGAAAGAAGTAATCAAAGAAATAACGAAAAAGATTAACGAACAACCCGTCACAAAATCATTAAAGGCTTACGGAACCGGTGTGGCAATGGCCGCAGCATCACAGACCGGAGATGCGCCAACAAAGAACTGGAAACTTGGGACCTGGGATGGTTACTCGAAAATCAGCGGAATTACGATGGCTCAAACTATCCTGAGAAAGCATTCTTCTCCATGCCACGCATGCCCAATTCATTGCGCCCGCTATGTAGAAATTGACGAAGGACCTTATGCAATGAAAGGCGAGGGTCCCGAATATGAAGCTCTTGGATCGTTTGGTTCAATGTGTCTAAACGACAACCTGGAATCCATAGCTTATGCCAACATGCTGTGCAATGAATATGGCCTGGATAGCATATCGACAGGTGCAGCAATTGCATTCGCAATGGAAGCTTTTGAAAAAGGCATCATAACTCATAAGGATACAGACGGAATTCAATTGACATGGGGCAACACAGAGGCTATTGTAGCTCTCGTCAAGAAAATCGCTAAACAGGAAGGTATTGGCGATTTATTGGGTCAGGGAGTACGAAAAGCTGCCGAAGTCCTTGGGCGTGGATCTGAAGAATTCGCCGTACACGTTAAAGGATTAGAATTGCCAATGCACGATCCACGGGCATTTTTTGGTTACGCTCCTACCTATGCCACCTCTCCCCGCGGGGCATGCCACCTCCACGGTTATGTGGGAGGCTACGACGGAAGAGGTGTGATGCCAGAAGCAGGACTAATCGAGCCGCAGGATGCTCACGCCTTAACTGGCAAAGGTTTTCTCGCCAAGATAGTACAAGATTACGACAGTGTCGTACAATCTTCCATAGTTTGCTATTTCATGACCTACGGTGTTGGCCCAGGCGATCTGGCTAAAGCGCTTTCCGTGGCGACGGGAATACATTATGATGCCCAAACCGTTCTCAAGATAGGGGAGAGAATTTTCAATCTCCAGAGGGCATTTAATAACCGTTTAGGAATTACTCGAAAGGACGACACATTGCCAAAAAGAGTTTTAACATCAACGGAAGGCGGTCCTAATGAGGGATATGTTCCAAATCTTGAAGAGCAATTAAAAGAATACTATCAACTGCGCGGCTGGGAAGAAGACGGAAAGCCTTCAAAAGAAAAGCTGCGCGAATTAGGCTTAGATTTTGTCATCGGTGATCTGTATGTCTAAAATAAAAGTCCATTTTTATGGGCTAATAAAGGGGGATTTCTTCGTTCAGGAGTTTGAAGTAGATTCACTTTATACCCTTGGTGATCTTGAAAAAGACATCGTCAGAATATACGGCAACGATATCAACGAAGACTACAAGAGCAATGAAGGGCTCCTCAATCACAAACTAGTTAGGGTAGGAGATGTATCGGGTAAACGCTTGGATGACCTTAACACTGATATTAGCGGTTTAAGTGAGATCTGGTTTGTTGTTCCTTTTGCTGGAGGATAGTCTACAGACAGCTAATACTTGGCTGTCAACCACTATTAGTTTTATTTAACAAGTTAAAGTTTACAAGGAGGTCTTAGAATGGGTAAGGTTGATGGTGGTAGGTTGTTCGCAAAAGCTCTCAAAAAGGAAGGGGTAGAATGCATCTTCTGCCTCGCCGGTGGGCATATTATGCCGATTTTTTACGGCTGCCGGGAGGAAGGTATTAAAGTGATTGACGTGCGCCACGAATGTGCTGGAGCATACGCCGCCGATGCTTATGCACGCGTCACGGGGAAACCGGGTGTTATTGTGACCACCGCTGGACCTGGTGTCACCGATACCCTCACAGCAATGGCAGAAGCAAAACTTCAGGGAGTTCCAATCATTCATATCGGAGGTGCGTCCAATGTACGTGAAAACGATACAGGACCGCTTCAGGATCTGAACACCTTAGAAATGATGGCAACAGCCACCAAGTGGGCGCGCAAGATCTATCATACCGAACGGATACCGGAATATGTCTCTATGGCGTTCAGACATGCACTCGACGACACACCAGGACCCGTCTATCTGGAATGCCCGATGGATGTCCTGGTAACGAATTTTGTTGAGGAAGAAAAGGTCAATTACCCCGAAAAGTATCGGACTGACGCCATACCTTTTGGAGATCCAGAATTGATAGAAAAAGCAGCGGATCTCTTGGTTTCAGCAAAAAGCCCCGTAATGGTTATCGGTGATACTGCCAGATTTAGCGCAAAACATGGTGAAGCGATCGCCGAACTGGCTGATTACTTGAAAATCCCTGTCTCAGTTCAGACAATGTGTCGCGGTTTATTTGCAAACGAAGAAACAAATATGCTGTTTAAAATCGGTACAGCCGCACTGCCTGCTGCGGATGTCGTTCTGATGCTCTGCGTGGAAAATAACTACAGGATAGGAAAAGCACGTCCTCCCCTTTTCAATAAAGAAGCAAAACTAATCCAGGTGCATCCCGACATAACAATGATCGGCTATAATGCACCTGCAGAAATTGGTATCGTGGGTGGTGCGGGACCTGTAGCAAAACAAATTCTTGAAGCAGTCAAAGCCAGGATCCCAAAAAGAGAAGATCTGACCTGGGTTAATAAAGCAAAAGAGATGGCACAAGCTGCTGCCACACCCTGGATGGAAGGTTTTACTTCTGATGCAATTCCTATCCACCCCGGCCGTTGTGCATACGAGGTTGCTAAATTCTTAAATACAGAAGGTAAAGATTGGACAGTAGTATGCGATGGTGGCGATGCAGCACAGTGGATAAAGACTGCTGTTACAGCACGACGCCCCGGGCAAGTCATCAACTTTGGACCGCTCGGGACCATCGGAACGGGAGCAGGATTCTCTTTAGGAGCATGGGCTGCTAACGGTAAACCCATTCTTTATTACACAGGTGATGGCAGCTTCGGTTTTTATCCAATGGAGTTCGATACCTTCCTCAAGCAGGGTATCCCCGTTGTTTGCGTAATCTCCAACGATTCGTCGTGGGGAATGATTAAGCTTTCAGAAACATTTATCCATCCGGAAGAGGTCAAGAAAGGGCACGTTGCAACTGAATTAGCATACCTGCGCCGCTATGATAAAATGGTCGCAATGTGGGATGGTTATGGTGAATTAGTAACCAAGCCGGAGGACATAATATCCGCCATCAAGAAAGGAGCGGAATCCGGGAAACCGGCTATCATTAATGTCGAAGTTGATAGGATGAATATGAGTCCTGTGACGAAGTCCTTTGGGGCACCGTTCCAGAAAAAGTGAAATGATCCCCATGCCAAAAATATTAAGAACCGCGGGAAATGATAACCCGCGGTTCTTGTTTTTTTTCAAGGATTAATTCAGACGCTGCTTGTTTATTTTCCGATAAACGGTATTACGGGTTATACCCAAAGCTTTAGCCGTTTTGGATATATTTCCATTGTACCTTTTAAGTGTTTCAAATATCAATCTTTCTTCGTGCTCCCTCAGGCTGCCCCCTCTGGAATAACGAACAGGCGTATATTCTTTTATAAAAGAAGGGATGACCTCGGGCAATATGATATTCCCCTCTGTAAAAACCACTGCATTTTCAATCACATTGCTCAGTTCTCTAACATTACCAGGCCACTCGTAGCAGCAGAGAATATCCATCACTTCCTTATCAACTGCCGTAATGTTCTTGTGAAATTGACGACAATACCTTTCCAAAAAGTGCTCTACCAGAAGCGGAATGTCTTTTTTTCTCTCTCTTAAAGGAGGTAAATTAATATTGATTACATTCAAACGGAAGTAAAGGTCTTCTCTAAATCTACCGGCTTTAATCTCTTCGCGAAGATCACGATTCGTTGCAGCTATAATCCGGACGTCAACCGGCCTTGGCTTGCTTCCACCAATACGAATGATCTTCTTTTCCTGGAGTACCCGGAGCAAGTGCACCTGCATTTCCAGGGGCATCTCACCTATCTCATCGAGGAAAAGCGTTCCCCCATCTGCCACCTCAAACTTGCCCATCTTCCCGCCTCTTTTTGCACCTGTAAAAGCCCCATCTTCATAGCCAAATAATTCGCTCTCGATTAATTCTTTTGGTATGGCTCCACAGTTTATCGGGACGAAAGGCCCCTTTCTCCCGCTCTCATAATGGATAGCCTGGGCAATTAACTCTTTGCCGGTTCCGCTTTCCCCTTCAATAAGCACATTTGATGAAACCTGGGCAGCCTTTTTTGCCCTCCAGATAATTTCGCTCCAAGATCTCGCTCTACCTATGATATCATGAAACCTGTAATCAGAACCGTCGGCAGAGGTAGAAGTAATTTTCTTTGGAAATTCAAGAAAAAGGAGAGTATCGGTTTCTTTACAAGACGGTATTTGTTTTACATCAATAACTTTACAGATTAGGCTTTCTCTATCTTTTTCTAATTTCACGAGGCTTCCCGGAGAACAGTTCTGCAAAAAAACTGCCTTATCTTTAAACTTCAGAAAATCCAAATAGTGAAGCCCTATAATTTTTTCTTTATTTTCTATTTCAAGGATATCGCAGAATTTTTTGTTTACATAAGCAATTTTTCCTTCCGAGTCAATAATAACAACGCAATTATCTATCAGATCTATTAATTTTTTAAGATTTTTTATCATCTCTTCACTGCAATGATATTTCTGTCTGGAGCACAATTGATGCTCAATCAGTTGCACTGCAAACTTTAATAACTGCATAATGCCTGCAGGCAGATCTCCATGAGGGTTAGTGACATCTATCACCCCGATAATGCTTCCACTCACATCACGGATGGGTACGGCCGCACAATGATAACCGTGCAACCTTGAAACATAATGCTCATAACCTTTGATCTCTACAGGCCCTCTTTCAATCAGTGCCGTCCCGATTGCATTGGTTCCTATATCCTCTTCCCTGCACTTCGCTCCTAATGGAATAGGGCAATCTACATTACTCACTTTCTCTATAACATAACCTTCGTTATCACATAGCAGCACAAAAATCTTTCCATCCAGCGAGGATATTTCCTGCATTACAGGCCAGGCAATTGCAATAAGATCTTGATTGCGTGTTCTTCGTAAATCCAGTTGATGCTTCGGCAAGACGCTTCTCTGATTGCGGAATGGGTCTATTTTTGTTGAACGCTGCCATGATCTTGCAATTATAGGGCGAACTCTAGGCTCGATAAGAACTCCTTTTTCGACAAAATGGCGCCATATCAAATCTTCCTGAAAATTTTCCCTGCCATTTTCCCCACTATATGTTGCATTAGGATTAGGAGTCATTTTCGGAGTTCTCCCTCCAGATTCCGCATAACGGTTTGGTCCCTATTACAATTTTATTTCTTAAAATAAAAGCGTTGCAAGCCCTACCAAACAATAAATTCGGTCATTAAATAATCTTTCAAAAACGGTTTTCTGTGTCTATATTTCGACAAATATTCTATAAACCCTTTCTTTCACATGATCCATGCCACGAGGCAGCCGGCCAGCGTTGATAACCTGATCTCACCCCCCTACACACAGAGGGTATCGATCTAGAGTTGGAGTTCGGTATTATATGTTGAGGATTACAAAATAAATAGCCATGCTCGACAGACCCAAGGGAATCCCCAGTCTGGCCCACTCTCTGCTACCGATCTTCAGCTTGCTGGCAGTGATAATATTGGGGATATTCCCGGGGATTAGCATGCCGCCGCTGATCAACAAACCCAGCAGAATGCACTTGATCTGCAATGCCGACATTTTAATGCTCACCTCTGTAAGCGGTAAATTAAAAGGAATGAATTTCGGCCAATAAAAATGGATGATCTTTCCCACGATCCTCCAGTTGACTGGTATACTTATCTGGTTAACTGAAGGGAGTGGAGATCAAAATGGTCTGAAAAGCCCCTGACCACAACAAGCCTCATCCAGATGCTTGGCCGCTGTTTCGACTACCTGGGCGGGGTACCTGAAGAACTCGTTTTTGATCAGGACAAACTGCTTACTGCCAGCGAGAACCAGCGGATATCATTTACACTTACGAGTTTGAGAAGTTCAAGCAGGCAATATGGGGTTCAAGGTCAGGCTGTGCCGGAAAAATGATCCCGAAAGCAAGGGCAAGATCGAAACAGTAGCCAAATACATGAAAAAGAACTTCGCATCAAACCGTTTCTTTATAGACATTAAGACCTGGAACAGTTATTTCGAAGACTGGCTGGACAGAACAGCCAATCGCTAACCGCACGGGACCACAAAAAAAGTACCGGCGGAAGTATTCCTCGTCGAACAGCAATACTTGCGGCCGGTACCCTACATAAAACCAATACCTGTTGACATTGTAACAAGGGAAGTGCGAAAGGACAACACTGTTTTGTACAAGGGTAACAGGTACACGGTTCCCTTCGGCACCTAAAAGCCTGGCCTGAGGCTTGAAGTGCGGGAGGATGACGGTTACCTGATCCTGTATGAGATGACCACAGGCGCCATTGTGGCCGGCCACAAAATCAGCCCGGAAAAGGGGATATTGATCCGGAACAACAACCACCTGCGGGACAACTGCCAGAAGATAAACGATCTCCAGGAAAAGGTCCTGAAAATGCTGGGCAGCACAAACCGGGCAGAAGCCTTTCTTAAAGCCATTCGCCGTGAAAAATCCCGCTATGTGCGAGACAAGTTTAAACTATTGGCAGATGTGGCCAGGAAGTATCCACCTACAATCGTCGAACAGGCCATTAATTACTGCCTCGAGTTAAAGCTGTACAGCGCCGTGGAATTCCGGAATGCAGCGAACTACTTCCTGAGCCGAACAGAAGAAGCACCAGAGACTTCAGACCTGGAACGTCCCGGAAACATCAACGGTCAGCAGCCCTTCTTCCAAACAGTCGATAATAGAGTTGAGATAGCGGTTCGAGGAAACCAGGCCATTCAAGAATTCCCGTTCCTTGAGCTTAAGGGCAATGGTTTCTGCCATTTTTCCGATTCTGCTGAAAAAAGCAATTTCCTGATTACTCTTCTATAGGTCTGTAGGTTGCTCCTTGATAACTTGATCATGGTTTATCAAGGTTTGACACTGCCGCCTGGCTTAGATCAGTCCCCAAATGGCTCCGCCCACCCAGCGCCGGCAGCCGTTCAATCCCCGGTAAAGGGTCCGGTCGAGCCCGTAGCGCCTTTTCAGCCGTCTTTTTGTTCCTTCTTGACCGGCCCGCCAACGCTGAAGCCGACGGAACCAGGATTGGCGCTCGTGTTCGGTGCGCCGGCGGCTGCGTTTGCCTTTAAAGGGCAGGCTGACTTTTTGCACACCCATTTTCTTTAAAGTGCGTTCGTTGGCCGGAGCCCAGAATCCCCGGTCAGTAGCAACGGATTGGGGCACTCGCACGGTGCGGTGAATGTGTTCCTTGACTCCGGGGACAAGTAGTTCTTTATCCGAAGGGTTGCCTATCATCACGTCGCGTACTCGGTCACCAACCGCTCTGCATTTTCCGTCAGCCGTATTTTGTAGCCGAACTCGGTTTCCCGGTGTGCCTTGCCGCGTTTGATGGGCCTGGCCTCCGGGTCAAAAATACTCACCACGCGGTCCGGCAGGATTAGCTGGCCGGCATTCACCTGCCGAGCCTGTTTGATTATCTGTTCTCCCAGGGCAAGGGCTCTTTCCAGCTGTACCTCAAGACGCTGTTGCCTTGCCTGTACCGTACGGGCCAGGTTTTGGGCTTCCCGGCGAAGGTGTTCCACCACTCCCCGGGCGGCCTTAAGGGTTTTTTCTGCGATGTCGGCCATTTCGCCGGTGATCCGCCGCACTTCCTCTACCGCCTCTTGTGTGCGCCGCTTCAGTACCTTGGTGATCGCCAGCACCCGTTTTTTGATGCTGCGCGTGCGGTCCCGGACAGCTGTTCTCGCCTCACCAACGGCAGCCCGGGCCTGTTTCACCAGGCGTGTCACCACCCGCACTGTGTCCGCAATCAACCCGGAATCGGTGGGATGGTGGATGTCCGCCTCGACCACGGTGGTGTCCACCCGCACTTTGTTTCTGTTCTTTAAGAGCCTTTCTTCCTGTGCTTTGCGGACCAGGTGAGTATTTAACTCGGCCATGTGGTCACTGCCGCCGGCACCCAGCTGCTGCCGGATCTTGGACAGACTGCTGGGATGGGGCACCGGCTTGTGCATGGGGGAATCCCTAGATTTGACGCCAGCTGATCCGGTCATTGACCAAAGCGCAAAGGTGCCGGTCGCTGAGCCCGTACTGGTGCTTAAGGGCGACCATGCGCAAATAGCTTTCCGCCGGCACGGAGGGCCGCCCCAAACACCGATGGTATTTGTTCCGAAACGGTGTGAAGAAACGCTCATCATCCAGCCAGGCGTCCAGTTTGGCCAGATCTTCTGGAAGCTCAAGCACCTCGGGCGGGAGTAGTAAATCCACCCTTGATATTTGTCTGCTCTCTTCCTGCCGGAGCCGCAACATTATTTTTCACCCCCGCAGGAAAAAGAGTTTTCGCGTCGAACCATGATCATCATAGGGATTTCCTCCTGGGCTTTTGTTTTGTTTTCCTCTACTTAAACAATTCGCCATAGGAGCCGGAATCCCTTGATTTATATGCATTGTCAAGGAACTTGTTGGCTGACTTTTTCAGCGGAATCTAACTAAAACAGCGAATCATACACCAAATACTTTAAATGTTGAGACCCATCTTCCGTACTAAGCAATCTTTAATCAGACGCAAAAATATTTTTAAAAATTTTTCTCAAGAAAGGAGGAAATCTTTGATAAGGCGCGAATTTCCTATAAAACCGGCATTTTTAAAGGAAGATGCTCCTTGTGTCTTACAAGAGGAGAAATTACTCCGGCATGTTTCAGGGAAAGCCCGCCAGCCGTTTTCAGGGCATACCAGGGATTAACATCAATATCGATGCCATGAAGACGATCGGCTCCCTCTACCTGCTGGGTCCGTTCCTCCAGGCCCTGGGCATCCGGGAGATCGTGGACAGGATCGTACCCATGGAACGTAATGTCGAAGGATGGCTGACCCACGGCCAGGTGATGAGCAACTGGTTCTAAACCATCTCAACGATCCCTGCCCGCTCCTGTACATCGAAGAATGGGCCGAGGCAAGAGGCATTCTGGAGCTCTACGGGATACCGCCTGATAAGCTGAACGACGACCGGGTGGGAAGGGCGTTGGATGCAATTGCTCCCTACGACAACGATATCGAAGAGGCCATCGTGCTCTGCGTTCTTTCCCGCTTCGGCAAAATCGATACAGACCAGATAATCTGGGACCTCACCTCCTACTTCGAAGGAGACTACGACGAAAGCGAACTGATCAGACTAGGCTACAGCCGTGACCAGAAGAAGGACAAGAAGCAAGCGGTGGTGGAACTGAACGTAACAGCCAAGGAGGGTATCCCCCTGTGCCACCGCCTCCTTCCCGGCAACGCCTCTGACCAGAAATAGGCCTTTAAGAACCTGGAGACGCTGAAGAAGCGGCTCAAAACCAAGGACTTTTTGATCATCGACGACCGGGCGATGATGACCAAGCCCAATCTGGCCGCACTGATCAGAAAAAAATGAAGTTCCTGGGGCCGCTTGCCTGCAAGGACAGGGAATTCCTCCTCAGCTTCCCCGAGGAAGAATTCCAGCCCCTGGCCTACACCTCGGCCAAGAGCAAGGGCGACTACTCCGGGATCGATACATCCTACAACTTCACCCACGATGGCAGGCATTACACCTGCAGGGCGGTGGTCGTAAAGAGCGATGATCTCTACAAGCAGCAGCGCAAAACCCTTGATAAATAGCTCGATAAAATAGCTAAGAGGCTCGGTCTCGAACTTAGCTGGAGCTACAACCCGGAGATGCTGGAGCAGCAGCACCGCCTCCTGGGGAAGTACATCCTGGCCACCAACCTGGCGAGATCGACCTATGATGCAAACCAGGTGTTGGAGGGGTATAAGTCCCGCCACCAAGTCGAAGCCAGATTCCGGGCGACGAAGAGCACCCTCAAGATCAGACCGGTGTTCCTACAGTCGGACGACCGGATCAGGTCACTGGTTCTGGTCAATATCATCGCCCTTATAGTCTATGCCCTGATCGAATATGTCTGCCAGCAGGAAGGGCTCGCTAAATCGGCCAAACAGGCGCTTTTTATGTTCCGCATGCCGGCCATCGTCACCCTGACCGTCAATGGTCAGGTAGTTTAGCAGATCGGTAATATCAAGCCGTTTATGCATGAGATACTGGATGCCTTGAAAGTCAAACCAATGGAGCTGGATGGCATGGATACTGGTTGAAGCTAAATCCAATCCTCTTGAACCTAAACTTTTTTAAAAAATCCTCTTCATCGAGGTTAAATAAGATTTGTCTTGATGCGGAAAATCGGTAGAGACATTCCTTATATCTTATATTTTTATCTGGAGGGCCTAAATTTGATTAAATCGGTGAATCGCGCATTGGATATTCTACTCTACCTGGCTGAAAACAAAGAAGTGGGTATTAGGGAACTAGCAAGACTTCTAGAGGTAAATGCAGCAACAGCGTTTAGACTTTTAAGTACTCTGGAAAAGAAAAAATTTGTTTGCAAGGATTCCGTCACAAAGAAATATCAATTGGGGCCGGAGACGATCAGAATTGGCTATTGCTACTTAAGCAATTTAAACCTTGTACAAGTTGCGAGACCGTACTTGCAACAGTTGAGTCACAAAATTAATGAAACCGTTTGCCTTTTGATTAGGGAAGGAGTCTTCTATGGAACGTACATCGATAAAATTGACAGCAACCATGCTTTGAGAGTACACGCTCAAATAGGCGCCAAGGTACCGCTTTATATGGGTAGTGCCGCCAAGGCTTTCACAGCCCACCTTCCTTTTGAAGAACAGGAAAAGATTTTAGATAAATTTGCATCCTCCCCCCCAACTGGGAATTTAGACAAAGAAAAGTTAAGAAAAGAATTCGAAGAAATAAGGAAATCGGGCTATGCAATAAGTAAAGAAGAAGTCGATCCGGGCGTCATAGCCATCGGCAGCCCAATTTTTGGATTTGATAACCAAGTGGTAGGGGCGGTCGGCGTACCCCTGCCAAAGGACAGGGCCACTCCGCCACACCTTCAGCAGGTTGCAGTAAATCTCAAGGAAACCTGTGCGAAAATTTCATGGCAGTTGGGGTATAGATTATAGTGTTTCGCACATCACAACGCATCTTTTGCAATCGGTATTACCAGCCCGCGTTGCAGTTGGAAAGAGTTAAAAGGTTGGATTCTTTTTAAGTATAAGGGGCGCAGGAAACCCTACAAGCTTTCACCAAAATACCGCCTAAAAAGGGCAGCAAGGGCACTTTCGGCTTCCTGCTTTAACCCCTGATATCTGTTAAGCAGGTTTCTGGCTTCAGGTGTCAGGGAAGCACCACCGCCTGATCTCCCCCCAACCTGGAAATGCAGCAGTTTAAACCCCAACCGTTGCTCCAGCCTTCTTATCAAGTTCCAGGCATGGCTATAGGACATGTTCATCCCCTCGGCAGCTGCCCTCAGAGAACCAAGCCGGTCTACACCGCATAGAATCTCGCAGGGACCATCCCCGAATGCCTTTCCTGTTGTCTCCAGCCAAATTTTATATTTCAAGATCAATCTCTTATTTGCCTCCACGTTGTCAACCTCCCTATCACAATTTAATCCAGTGATCTGAGCAGTTTTCAGAACAATGTTTAACCAGCCCCGCAGACATTATGCTGCTGAAAATTCATACCAGTCAAGCCCTCAATATCTGCATCTGACGACTCCTGGTTTATGTTAAGAAAAGCGGCTATTTCCGGATCCCCGGGATTGCTGAAGATACTGCCGGGCACTCCAACCTTTCTAACCGTCCCATTCAGGATAATACCTATCCGATCCGCAAGCAGGGCAGCTTCAGCAAAATCATGGGTCACGTGGACAGCGGTAAATTTATACTTTGCATGCAATCTCTTCAGATCGCTGTACACCTTTTTCCTGGTATTCGGGTCCAGGGCGCTAAAGGGCTCGTCCATAAGCAGAACCGGAGGACGAAGAACCAGCGCCCTGGCAAGGGCGATTCTCTGTTGCTCACCTCCACTCAGTGTTGTCGGATACCTGTTTAGGAGCTTAACGATGCCGAGCATTTCCGCCACTTCCTTAACCCTTGCCTTTATAGTCAACGAAGGAATCCTCTTCAGATAGAGCCCGAATGCAATATTCTTGTACACGTTCAGGTGAGGGAAAAGGGCGTAATCCTGGTAAACAAAACCTAAATTCCTCTTTTCTGGGGGAATGTGAGCAGCATCTCTACCGGCAAGAAAAATTTTACCTGAATCGGGCTTGTAGAACCCTGCTATCATTTCCAAAATGACAGATTTACCTGTGCCTGTGGGGCCAAGGATCGAAAAAAATTCCCCTTGTCGAATATCCAGATTGACATTTTCCAGTGAAAACTCCCCAAGTCTTATTGAGACATTGATCAGTTTAATCACAGCAAGAGCCTCCCGATTCAAGGATTATCAAGTACTCGCCCCGCAACAGCTTAAGTAGAAACGGGGCAAAACCTGTTCAGCCCCATAATTTTTGCGGGTCCGGCAATAGTAGTCCCGTAAAAGAGTTTCGGTTTCTTCATCTGCAAGAGGGAATCGATGCTTCCATTTACCACTGTGCTCCCTGTAGCCAGGATTAGATCACACCAAGCATCGACCTCATCCAGGTCGCATTCTCCACCATTTTCAATGCAAACCCCGTTGATCTCTTTCCCGATATTATTGGGGTCGAGGTCAAAGACCCTGATCTGGTAATTGCGAGCAAGCTGGTCTACCATGGCGGGTTGCAATCCGATTACAGCAATACGTGGCTTTCCATACTCGGATGCTATCTTTTCAACAAGCTTGGTACTGCATATTCCAGGCCCCTTATCCTTACAGTGAATGGTATTAGTTATGGCACCTCTCATTCGAAGAACAGCATTCAGGGCTGCAATAATAGCCCCACGACGGTAATTGTCGGTAGGTAGCAGGGCAAAGACCTCTTTCAGTGTTCCCTCAAAGCTGCCCGGGAGATCGGTATAAGCCTGTCCTGCATACCCTTTTATCATCGCATGCATCAGGCTCTCTTTCCCCTTTTGAAGCGGAAAGTCGTTCCTGTCGGGGTCCCCTATAGCGTCCCGGGCCGTGAGCACCTTGCAGGATATCTGAATGCAGCTAGCAGCAAGCTCCGGGTCATCCAGCATCTTCTGGATTGCAGGCTCCAATGCCCTAAAAACTCTCGGTACTGCCAATATGTTTCCCTCCCAATTTGTTGAAAATATAAAGCGAAACCACAGAGATGATGATCAAGAGGTTGGCGACTGCCATAGCAGTATCCAAATCCCCCGTAGAAAGATTCAAGAAAAGGGACACGGGAAGGGTTTCTGTACGAAACCGTGTCGCTCCCGCGATCATGAGAGCACCTCCGAACTCTCCTAGTGCCCTGGTCCAGGTGATTACCGTTCCAGCGATAAGCCCGTTCCTTGAGAGGGGAAGGGTTACTTTTAAAAACGCCGCGAACGGAGTGCATCCCAGAGTCCTTGCCACAAATTCCAGGCGACGGTCTACCGATAAAATAGTAGAGTGCAGAACCCGGATCATGAAAGGCAAGTTTACAAACAATTGAACAGTAATAATCCCCTTCGTCGTGAAGACAAAAGACAAACCTAGTTTCTCAAGCCAGCCACCGAAAGCAGTAGAACCAAAGAGAAGCAACAGGCAGAAGCCTGACACAATGTGAGGCAGCGCAAGGGGAATTTCAAGTAACGTACATAAGATCCCTTTCAAGGGAAACTCTACCCTGGCCAGGGAGTAAGCTACGGGGATGGCAATAATAAGGCAAAGCATAGTCGAAATAATAGAAGTATATAAGCTAAGCCTAATTGCGAACTGTATTTCTGCGGATACCAGAGACTTCCCGATGTGTGGCAGACCTTTCGCAAGTACCATCATCAGGGTGGCCAGGATAAAAGCTGCCGTCAGATATGTAATGATCGCTGTGATGATTTGAAAACTGTCGAAAGTACATTCTTTTTGCACTAGCTAATTGACCTCCGCGCTGGTTTGAACCCCCGTTTTTCCCATACCGTCATGGCCTTCTCTGAGGTAACGAAATCAATGAATTGGGCTGCAGCTTCCGGCTGCCGGGAGCATTTCAGTGAAGCGACCGGAACGGTCTTTATATATCGTGTCATTTCTGGTACAGAGACCGCCTCAATCTTGTCATTTCCTAACAGGTTGTCTTCCCAAATGATGGCCGCGTCCGCTTGCTGTAAGGCAAGGTAGGTGAAAAGTTCACTCACATTAGCAGTCCGGACGACGATGTTCGGCTCCACCTTTTCTAAAAGTCCCTGATCCTTTAATATCTTGTCGGCCACCTTTCCAATCGGGCAGGATTGCGGGTCCCCGAGAGCCACTTTAACTCCCTGTTTTGCCATATCCTGCAACGATTTAATCTTAGCCGGGTTGCCTTTAGGTACGGCCAGTACGGGAATGTGTAATACCACCGGCTTCTGCAATTCTATTTTTCCTTTTTCCGTAAGAGGCTGCAATTCCGCCACATCACCTGGCAAAAATACGTCCCCCTTTTCTGTCGTCAGAATCTGGGCCGTGCACTGGGAACTGCCGCCGTAGGTCAATTCAACTGTAATGCCAGTTTCTGCCTGGAACTTTTTACTTAGCTCCTCCAGGGGCTTACGCAAGCCAGCGCCACTGTAAACAAGTATGCTTTTACCCTTAACATTCTTCTTACCGTCACCTCCTGTAGTTCCTGGTTTGTTTGCGACGTTCAGTTGCGAACCACAGCCCGCAGTCAACAGAACTATCGCCAACAGGACAATACAGAACCTTGACCATTTAAACATGTAGATCCTCCTTTCTCATCCATATTCGAACTATCAAATCTCTCGGGTCCGTTATGCTTATACTAGTATAACGGTGGAATAAAAAATCAGCCAAGACATTGCTTTTTCGTTTTCCGGACAGATTACAGTGCAGAGGATAACCCTGTCATATTACACGTATATTCGAACATATCTATAAGGCACGAATCTTTCACTGAATCTCGGTGATCGAGTCTTCTCTTCTAGGTTAACTTGGAACGAGAAGATGACAGGGCTACCTCGCACACATTTACAGCTAACTGGCCGGTTTAATGGTATCGGCACAAATCATTTGCCGAAAATGCCCTTACGGTAAGCTTTCAGATAGTTCATCATGAACTGATCCAACCCGAGCAAGGCCTGAGAAGCATAAATTAAGCTCATCATCTGTTTATCGGTAGGATCTAGAATATAGGAATCCATTCCTCTACCCATAGTCAGAACAGTAAAGGTTTGATTGAGCAACCTGCGGTTGGGCAGCCCGTAGGAGATGTTGCTTAAGCCACAAATGGTATGTACATCCGGATAATTATCTTTTATATATTGAATGGTCTGGAGGACCTCTTGACCGGCCTGATTGCTGACGCTAATAGGTTTAACAAGAGGATCAAAATATATATCCTGTGCAGGTACACCATTATCGAGAAGTTGTGGGAGTAACTTATCAACAATGGCAATTCTTTTTTCGGCAGTGTCGGGAATACCAGAATCATCCATCAACAATGCAATAACTTTTGCGTTATATTCCAAAACAAGAGGAAGAACCCGGCTAAATCTTTCTTTTTCAGCCGTAATCGAGTTAATCATCGGCTTAATTGATTTTTTGTGCAGTTTTAGCCCTACCTCGAGTGCTTTTGGGTTAGGACTGTCTATACATAAAGGTGTATCTTCAATCACTTCCTGTACAATATTTACGAGCCATTCCATAATCTGTTCTTCTTCTGTAACAAAGTTGCCGCAGTTAATATCAATGTAATGGGCACCGGCCTGTACCTGATCCCTAGCAATTTTTTTAATGGTTTCCGCATCTCGGGTAGCTACTGCCTCTTTAATGGGTTTACGGCTTGTGTTAATTAATTCACCAACTATTAGAAGCGACATATAATCTCACCTTCCCTAAATGAATATTCAGTTCATTTATTCAGCTCATTCGGAATATCCGCTTTTATACTTACCAAGGTAGGACCATTTTAAAAACCATGTGTGTCAGTGTCAATAGTAGCCTCACCGGTACAAATTTTTAGTAGGTAATAACTCTAACATGTTAATTCATATAAAGCCTCATATAGAAGAGAACAGCACATTTCCCTGCGGTACTCCGCCGAGGCCCTAATGTCCGATATGGGATCGCAGAACTCCCTGGCTTTTAACGAAATCTCTTTAATTGTTTGCTGGTCTAATATTCTCTGCTCGAGCAGCCTTTCCAGCTCAACAGCTCTTTTTACTACCGGCCCCACAGCCCCGAAAGCGATCGCCGGGTTAGTGCATCTCTTTGTTACAGGGTCAAACCCAAACTTTACAGCTACACTGGCTATGGATATTGCTAGCGCCTTTCGCTGCCCTAGCTTTCTATACAGGCACCTCTCTTCAGGCTTCATTTTCTTGACTACAATACCGGTCAAAAGCTCATCAGGCCTTTTCAGAGTCTTCCCCGGGCCAACAAGAAATTCTTCTATTTTCATCTCTCTCTCGCCATTAACTGAACTCAGAACAACCTTCGCCCCAAGGGCAACCAAGGGAGGAACAGAGTCGGCCGCGGGAGATGCGTTTATAATATTACCACCTAAAGTTCCCGTATTTCTTATTTGTGGTGAGCCCACTGTCCTGCATCCCTGCACAAGAAGAGATAAATACTTGTTAGTCAGCTCTGAATTCACAACATCTCCATGGGTAACAAGCGATCCCAGAATAATGTTTTCCTCATCTTCTTTTATTTCGCGTAACTCCTTGAGACCTGAAAGATCTACAATCTTCTTTGGTGCAATTATCCCCTTTTTCATTCTGACCAGTAGGTCGGTACCACCAGCTAAAGGGATGGCTCCATCGGCAACAGCCGCCACGGCTTCGGCAAGATCACCGGGCCTTATTAGTTCAAAAGCCTTTAACATGCTAACACCTCCCTTACTAAGAGCGCAGAAGATCGAATTTGTTCTTAGCCATGAAATAAATATCCTCAGGAGTCGCAGGAATTTTAGTAATGTTAATCCCCAAGGCGTTTCTGATAGCATTGATAATGGCAGGAGTGATCGGGTTGCATACCGCTTCGCCGATACCTTTAGCTCCGAAAGGACCTGACGCTTCCAATTTTTCCACCGGAACAGTCTCAATCTCAGGGGCATCCTTGGCAGTCGGAATGATATAGGTTGAAAGATCCTTGTTCATATAGTGTCCATCGACTTGTCGGATTTCTTCCATCAGGGCATACCCCATTCCCATAACTGTACCTCCCTCCGCCTGTCCTTCCAAACCCTGCCTGTTGATAATGCGACCAGCATCAGGGCTGACTACCGCCTTTAATACTCTGACCTCACCCGTTAGAACATTTACTTCCACCAGTGCCATTTCAGATATATAGCTGTAGATAAAATGCGGCAGGCCAAGAGCCTCTTTAAACTCCAGGTCGGCAGTAGGCCAGTCAAACCTGGCGTAGCACTCCAGGGAACGGTTTTCTTTGCTCAATCTTTCGGCAATTTCAGCATAGGTAACCTTTAAATCAGAATCTTTAACAGCGACACAATGCGGTCTTAGTTCCAAAGAATCCGGGGACACTCCCAGCATCCTTGAGGCTTCTGCAAAAAGATTTGCTTTCATCTTATTGCCAGCCTGGATAATAGCTCTCCCTCCAGTATAGGTAGTACGGGAAGCGCTCGTGCTTCCTGAGTCCGGGGTGCTTCTGGTATCTCCAATCTCTAGATCGATATCTTCGGGGTTGCAACATAAAACCTCGGAAGCAATCATAACAAAGGCTGTGCCGTTTCCCTGCCCTAGGTCCGGGCAGCCTATCTTCAGAGCAAATCTACCGCCAGGCAGTAGAATAATCGTGGCCGCTCCATAATCCGGGAAGAAGGAGCCGAGGCCACATCCCTGGTGGGAACATGCAAGGCCTATTCCCCTCTTCAGATAAGGCTTATCGGTTTTAAGATAATATCCCTTATTTTTCCAGAGATCATGGTTTTTCAAGGTTTCCAGAGTATCCGCTATCCCTACACTGGGAGAGGGTATGTGGCCCAGGTTGGCACTCTGGTAATCTCGCAATGCATTCTTCAACCTGAGTTCCAGAGGATCAATCCCGATCTTTTTGCTGATCAGATCCAACTGACACTCGATGGCGAAAGTAGCCTGGGTAGCACCGAAGCCTCTAAAAGCTGAACCTATACAATTGTTAGTATATACACTAAATCCTTCCAAATCTGTATGTGGGACGTAATAGGGACCGCTAACATGTTCCACAGCAAGTTTCATAATAGCGGATCCCAGGCACGTATAGGGCCCATTATCGGCGATGATTCTTGCCTTATTCGCCAGCAATTTCCCGTCCTTGGTTACACCTGTCTTTAGAGTAATTTTCATCGGCAGTCTTTTTTGGCCGGCAATTAGGGACTCTTCGCGGTTCCAAACAATCTTCACCGGGCGGCCAGTCTTTAATGTCCCCAGGGCAAGCAGGATCTGTGCTGTAATTTCGTCCTTACCTCCAAATCCTCCACCCAGGTAGTGAGCAATGACACGGATCTTTTCCATAGGGTAATTCAAGGAACGGGCAATCTGAATTATATCCCGGTTCGGGTATTGGGAGCCTACAAACAGGGTGATGTTTCCATCTTGGTCGATGGTTGCTACCCCACCCTCGGTTTCAAGGAACGTATGCATTTGCCTGGGGGTGTAGTAGGTTTCTTCAACTATCAGGTCGGCTTCTCTAAAACCTTTTTCGACATCACCTTTGGTGATCCTTACATGCTCAATAATGTTCCCTTTTTCATGGATCTTGATATTAGTCTTAAGGGCATCTTCCATATCGGAAACCACCGGGAGTGGCTCGTAGTCCACTTCAATAAGGTCAAGAGCACTATATGCACATTCTTTGCTCTCTGCAAGGACAAGAGCTATTGAATCCCCGAGATATCTAACCTTGTCTTTACACAAGACCGGCTGATCCTGGTTGATAATTCCGAAAGCATTTAAACCAGGAACATCTTTGTGTGTGAGAACAGCTACAACCCCTTTAGAGGCTTCGGCTCTGCTCGTATCAATCCCCTTGATCAAAGCATGAGGATACCGGCTTCTTAAGACGGCCCCCCAAAGCATGTTTGGAAAAAAGCGATCTGTTACATACTTCGCCATGCCCGTTGCCTTGTCGTAACCATCAACACGGGGATATGCCTTTCCGACCCACTTGAACTCAGACACTATACCTCACCTCCTGCCTCCCCTGCTTTAACATTCCTGGCTGCAAGCTGAATGGCCTTTATTATCTTGGCATAACCAGTACAGCGGCAAAGGTTTCCAGATATGGCTGTCTTAATTTCTTCGACTGATGGATTGCTGTTTTCTAATAACAGACTCTTGGCGGACATGATCATGCCCGGCGTGCAGTATCCGCACTGAATGGCTCCGGCTTCTATAAAGCTGGCTTGCAGCGGATCCACCGAGCCGTCTTTACTTAAACCCTCGATAGTAGTTACCTCTTTCCCCTCCACCTGGGAGATCAATACCAGGCAAGAATTAACTGCTTTACCATTCAGAAGAACCGTACATGCCCCACATTCACCATGCCCGCAACCTTCTTTGGTTCCGGTTAACTCAAAAATATCTCTAATCACTTCAAGAAGTGTTAGATTGGGATTGACGGTGATACTTTGACGTTCACCATTTAAGGTAAAATTAACCGTAACCTTTTCCATGCGGTTACCTCCTTAAATTTGTTTAACACCATTTCATTGTCAACAACCAAAATTTCTTGCTCGGGCTGCCGGCTTTTACCAAGCAGCCCGACTCTTATTTTACTCCCAGTTAATTAAACACAGGTAGTAGAAATTGTCTAGACCGGCATTGAACCTTAGGACACTACGCCATCAGGAGGCATAGGAATACCCAGACTAATAGCATATTCTCTCATTCTAAGATACATTTTCAGGTATTCCTCGGTAGGTTGTAATGTCTTTACATTAAAGCATTCCGGGAAACTCTTTCCCTTAGGTGGGTTTCTCAGTTCTTTCTCGTATTTCGGTAATACCTCATTGAGAATTTCGTTGGCTTTCTCAGCACTGAGCCCGGCAGAACCCTTGAATACCGCCGAACTGTACCAGGCTTCGAAGGGCGTGAGGTGGTTCTTGTGCCTTCCACCACCCGATCTTGGACTGATGGTAAATTCAAGGCCAGAAACCCCTGCTGCTACAAATCCGGCTATAGTTTCAAGGAAGAACATTTCGGTGCACGGTCCGGAAACCTGGTTGATTGTCTTGTTCATAAGAATATTGGTGTTCCTGGAGATCGCTTGACTGGCAATGGTTTGTGCCCACAATGCATGACGCCCACAGTTTCCAGCATAGCGGAGATCATAGGTCGGAGAACCTGCCAGATGGGTACCATGGAAATGATACTGCAATAAGTCAGTTGCAATGGAAGCCAATGCGCTTCCTTCGGGGCCACCCGTATATCCCCCGATCATAGTAGGTGATTCGGTCCTTACATAATGCCCGTATTCATGGGCAACAATAGTTTTATGCAAGTTGACATAGTTTATTTTCATTGAAGCCGGGTTCAAACACAAAACGATCTGGGGTGGTTTATATAATGCAAAACCGGCTAAAAAGCCATATTCAGTGCTGCTGCTGGCCACTATAGCATTGCCGATACCTACACGGCCTGCTCTCCACTGAGCCTCTTTCCTCAGACGTGCCTCGTAAATACCAGCAAAGCTTTCATAAGGGCTATTCGCCAATAAGGGGCAGTCCATAACCGTATCAAGCGAAGGACCCTCTTGGCCATCCACCAGGCGGCTCATCAAGATCCCCTGTGCTACGGGAACATAGTACTCTTCGTTCATTTGGATTGACAATGGTCCAAAATATACCGGGGGTTGCCCGTCGCTCGGTCTTCTTGCCTTGACGGTTACCTGCTCGCTTCCCTCACCGATAGTAAAACTAGACGGTACCTGTTGTAAACTCCTCAGTAGTTCTTCCTCTTTGACCTTTACGATAGTTTCTGTATCCACGCAGAGAAAACCAAGCCGTAAGGCTGCTTCCAGCCCAGCCTGATAGAATCTGTCAGCAAGCTCCATATCTTCATTGACTGGTTTGTTGATATCACATGTTTTCTCCAAATTATATTTCTTCAAAATTTCATTCAGGGTCTTCGGAACAATTTCATAGTCCCATTCCTTCACTGTACATCTTTCGCCTGTTCTGGCCTTTTCCAATGTTTTTAAAACTCTAACTGCTGAACTCAACCCTGATCCCTCCCTTTAGTCACCAATTATGATCTCGGTAATTTTATCTTGCTTCATTAATTCTTTGCACACTTTCACTGCGCCAACAGCAGTTCTAGAATATCCATCCGCGCCAATTTCTCTTGCCCACTCAGGCTCAATCGGCCCTCCACCGACAATAATCTTGTACTTTGACCTCAAGCCATCCTTTTCTAATCTTTCTATAAACTCTTGAATGTAATAAGCAGAAGTCGTAAGCAGGGATGAAAGAGCTATTATATCTGCCTTATTTGCTTCAGCCTCTTCGATAAATTTATTGTTGCTAACGTCAACACCCAGGTCAATGACATTGAATCCGTTTACGGCAAGCTGCGTTGCAACTAAATTCTTTCCAATATCATGAAGGTCACCTTTGACCGTTCCAATAACCACTGTACCTTCAAGTGCGCTTTTATCGCTCTCCAAATAAGGAGTCAATTTATTTATCAAAAGTTTCATGGCTTCGCCGCCGGCCATAAGCTCCGGCAGAAAAGCTTCGAGGTTTTCAAAAGCATCCCCTAATTTTTTTAATCCATCCACTCCCCCTTTCTGAATGGCATCGATAGGGTTGATTTTATTGGCGATAACTTCATCGGCAAGCTTTTCGATCTCATCCCTTTGCCCATACCTGACTGCTTCTGAAATCCTGTTAAAAATATCTCCCATGCATCTTCACTCCCTTTTTTAATATTTAAAACAGGTAATTGTTTCATATTATGATACATTGTTGCTTAACAATAATAAAAATTAAACCTTCCCCAATCCACGATGTGTCTACTTTAGAACCGTTCCCACATCCGGGCTGCCAATTCCCGGGCCTTGGCAGCAATTGCCTCTTCATCCAGATAAAGCAGCTCTCGTCCCCTCATGAGAACTTTTCCGCCTACAATTGTCGTATCCACCAGGGCTCCGTTGAAGCCAAAAAGCAGGTGGCCAAACCAGTTATCTGCATTTAGGGGGGTCGGACTCTTATAGTTTACAAGGATGATATCGGCGTAGGCCCCCGGTTCCAACCGGCCCACGGGATGGGGGAAAAACCTGGACAGGATAAAGCGGTTATTGGCAAAGGCCATTGCAGGTACTTCCGCCCAGCCGCTACTGGGGTTCCCCGAAGCGTGTTTGCGCAACAAGTTTGCCACTTTTAGCGATTCAAACATGTCGCTGGTATAACCATCTGTCCCAAGCCCGACCGGTACTCCTGCCTCCAGCAAATCACCAACCGGAGAACAACCCACCGCATTGCTCATATTGGACTCTGGGTTGTGGACGACCATGGCTCCGGTTTCCTTTAGAATGGAAATCTCTTTTTCTGTTATATGAACACAGTGGGCAGCTATGGTTTTTGGACCTAAGATACCATGGTCCGCCAGGCGTTCCACCACACGCTTGCCGGAACGTTCAAGGGCGTTTTCCACATCCTCGATTCCTTCGGCAACATGAATATGAAAGCCGCTATCCACATCCGCTTCGGCCTCCCTACAGGCCGCGAGGGCTGCGTCGGATAGGGTTAAGGAAGCATGCAGGCCAAAGGTGGCTGACAAAAGGCCTTCCTTTCCTCGGTACTTTTTTATAGCCATGATATTTTCTTCAATACCCTGACGCATTATTTCCTCGCCGTCACGGTCGGAAACCTCGTAGGCCAGGCAGGTTCGCACACCAGTTTCTTCGGCTGCCCTTGCGATGATCTCCAGGCTGCCCTGTACAGCGTGGGGACTGGCATGGTGGTCTACGATAGTTGTCGTACCACTTTTGATACAATCTACCAGAGGAATGAGGGCGCTGTAATATACATCTTCAAGGGTTAAAGCCTTATCCAGACGCCACCAGAGCCTCTGCAATATTTCAATAAAATTGCCGGGCGGTGGATCCTTCAAAGCCATCCCTCTGGCGAAAGTGCTGTAAAGGTGCATGTGGGTGTTGGTCATACCGGGCATGATCAACATACCCCTGGCATCGAGCCATTCCGCCTCAGGATAACGCGCCTTTAGTTCTTGAATTGGCCCGACATCAACAATGAGATCACCTTCCACGGCTACTGCGCCATCTTGTTGATACGGCGAGCCTGGGACCAGGGATAATAGCGGGCCATTCCCGATCAGCAGCATGTAATCCCTCCTTCATTACAAGAATGTTTTCGGAAAGTCCTAACTTACTGCTTCCAAGCCCTCGGAGGAGGACTTATCTTTTTTCACCTCCATTTTGATGATAGGCGATAATATTCGATAACGCTTAAAACAATAAATATTTTGCATAGAAGCTGCTTGATGTCGAAAATTAACCGTTTATGAGACTCTCCGCTCTTGGGTCCCAGTGCTATGGAACGGTGACCCTCACAGAATAGAGTCGTTTGCTTAACCCCTGTCTAAACTCTGGCTGCTTGATTTGGACCCCGCAATCCCTCTTTTAATGCCTCATTTCCCGGTCTTCGGAAGACCTGTTGAGTTCGATCCCATCGATCTTTTGTGTTCATTAATTTTGATGTCGGACCAGAAGGTGTTCGGCATTACCCGGTGGGTCAGTATGCCGCGTTGTGATAGTATCCTGGCTGTGCTGTCCGGTTTCGAACCCAACAATACTCCCGATGTCGGTACTTTTTACGATTTCCTTAACCGTTTCTGGCTTGAGGATGATGATGTTCAGACCCAACGCCGCAAACGCTTGGTAAAACCTTCTAGAAAACCGTCAAAGAGGCTCAAGCCAGGTGAAAAACTGCCGGTTAAGCACCCTGGAATCGTGGAGAAGCTTGTCGCTTATGCCGTCAAGGGTAGGGACCCTTTCCCCCTTCGCGCCAAAAGGTTGATCCATCTGGTTTTCGCCCGCTGCGTTGTCTACCGCTCGCTGCAGTTGGGCTTGATACCACACCCTCTTGATCTAGTCCTCGCCGGTGACGGCACTTCTGTTCGTACCGGCGCCAGCCATTACGGTGCCAGGGTCTGTGATTGCCGCAAGAACGGTGTTCTTAACTGCGATTGTCCACTACGTTTCTCCGACCCCCAGGCCCGCTAGGGCTGGGACAGTTACCGCCAGGAGTATTTCTACTGCTATATGCTTTATGAGCTGAATGCTGTCGGTAGCTCCCATAGCTTGCCGGTTTATCTTCGTTTTGCCCAGGCCCAGCGCCATGATTCGGTAATGGCTGTTGTGTCTTTGTCTGAGTTTATGCAGGTATATCCCCAGCTAAAGTTGGGCAGGTTCTTGGATGATTCGGATCATGATGTCTACTCTTTTTATGAACTCTTAAACTATTAGTCGGTTGAACCTTTTATCGATTTAACCCCCAAAAACAAAGGGCATTTTCCTTATGCTCCACCCGTTGCCTTTAATGATTACGGTATCCCTTCGTGCCCCAAGGGCTTTGATATGGTTTTTTGGGGCTTTCAGAAAAAACGTAATCGCTTAAAATGGCGCTGCCCTGCTGTTGCCGGCAGCAAGCGCTCTAAATGTCAGGTTCTTTGTGAATCGCCGTGTTCGCCGTCTGCCTATGGCCGTACGGTGTACACCAAACCCTATGATAATCTGCGCTTCTTTACCCCTACCCCTCGTAACTCCAAGGCCTGGAGGAACGTTTTCAAGCTTCGGTCCGGCTCGGAACGTTCCTTCAGCCGTAAAAAGAAAGATTACGAGCTGGAACGCTGCCAGGTGAGAAGCCTTAAGGGGCCTGGTACTGGCGAGCCCATTTCGCTGCCATGAATCAACATTTTGACGCTTGGGTGGAGCAATCTAAAATATGGGCTTCGATGTCTGGTCTGAGGTGCTGGGCACCCCGATTAAGGCGCTTAAGTTTTTCTGTTCCTTATTAAATATACTGCCAGTTATTACCTTTTTCTAAAAGGCTTGGTCTTTTGCTGCCTTTTTTAGGTGATTTTTAAAACTTTAAGTTGATTTTGCTTTTATTCTCCTCTTTGATTGTTTTTGGCTTACTTCTATTTTCCTGCCCTTGTTGTATATGATGCTTCTGCTATTATTTCCCTGGGTCTTTCTAACTGTTTCCGAAAACTACTCTACAACATTAAAATTTTGGGAAAAAATTTTACTTAGGGGACAGTTCTGCAAAAATCAGAACCATCCCCTTAAAAACTTTTTTAGCTGTCTTTTTATTTACCTCATTGGGGAAGCTTCCCTTCCACGCCTTCAACAAGCCAGTTCATGCCCCAGATATCGTCATCTGAGAGCCTTTCTCCCTCTTTCACACGTATCTGACCATTCTGGTCCTTAATTGGCCCTGTAAAGACATCCCATTTTTGTGATTCCATCAGGGCCTTTTTCTCCTCAACCAACTTCTTGGCATCTTCCGGAACCATGGGCCCATAAGGAGCCAGATTTAAGAAGCCGGGGACTTCCAGACCCTTAAATATTCGCTGGCTTTTCCAGGTACCATCCAAAACGGCCTGGACTTCCGGTGCAAAAATCTTGGTCCAGTCCCAGTACAGGGATGTGATAGCCGCTTTAGGAGCAAAGGAAGTCATGTCATTATCATAACCAAAGCCGTATTTACCTCGTTCCGCCGCAGCAATGAGCCCCTGGGGGGTATCCTGGTGCATGGAAATGATATCGGCCCCCGCATCCAGGAGGCTCTTAGCCGCCTCTTTTTCTACAGCCGGGTCATACCAGGTATTAGTCCAGACGACCTTTACTTTAGCATTGGGATTTACAGACTTAACCCCCAGTGTGAAAGCATTTATACCGCTTATACATGCCGGAACAGGATATGCTGCTGTGTAACCGATAATGTTGGACTTGGTGATCTTTCCTGCTAAAATACCGGAGAGGTACCTTAACTGGTACATTTTTCCGAAATAGGTGGATACATTGGGCGCAGTTTTGGTCCCGACACAGTGAAGAAATTTGACATCGGGGTATTTCTTCGCAACCTCGTGGACGGCATCCTGGTACCCAAAACTTGAAGCTATGATTAATTTATAGCCCTGCTCACATAGTTGCGTAAAGGTGCGTGCGGAGTCACTACCTTCCGGAATATTTTCTACTGCGGTGAACTGAACATCCGGAAATTCTTTCATGAGCTTTTTCCTGGCATTTTCTTGAGTTGTGGCCCATCCAAAATCGTCCTTTGCGCCAGGATAGACAAAGGCTACTTTGAGTTTATCCTTCTTTTCTCCCTGTCCGGAATTAGTCTGTTTGCTGCCACAACCGGCTGCCAAAAGTCCTAGACATAAAATCAGCAGTGTTACAAAGATGATCGACCGAAATCTCCACTTCATAACTTTTCCCTCCCCCAATGTAATTTATCTAACTAAAGAAACACATACCGCACAACACTTGAAATTCATGTACCCTGCCGCAGGGTTACCGCTCTTCGCGCTCATAGGGAAGTCCTAAAGCACTCGGGGCTCCAATTCGTTTTCGCACTGTTTCACGGGTAGCCCAATAGAGCACAATCACTGTTAAAATGTAAGGCAGCATTTTCAAAAAGAATGACGATATCCTGAGAATGTTTAAAGCCTGCAACCGGAATACCGAAGCTTCTACACCACCAAAAATGTAGGCTCCCAATAAAGCACGCAGAGGGTTCCACGTAGCGAAAATCACGAGGGCAACCGCAATCCACCCCCTCCCCGCCGTCATATTTTCAAGCCACGTAGAGGTGTAAACCAAAGAAAGGTAAGCTCCTCCTAAACCTGCCAGCATCCCCCCTATGACTACATATAAATAACGAAATGCAAATACATTAACGCCCATAGCATCGGCAGCAGCGGGGTTTTCTCCAACGGCACGCAACCTTAAGCCATGCTTTGTTTTATAGATCAAAAACCAAAAGGCTAAAACCAGGATGATGCTCAAATAAACCAGAATATCATTTTGAAAAAGAATAGGGCCGATGAAGGGGATCTTGCTTAAAACCGGGATTGACATTTTGTTGAAAGTAACCGGTGCTTGAATACCGATCATAGACTTGCCCAAAAAAGCGCTAAGGCCGGTACCTAGAATGGTCAAGGCAAGCCCGCTAACGACTTGATTGACTCGCAAGGAAACAGACATCAAAGCATGTACCAAACTTAAACAGCCCCCTGCAAGCATAGCTGCGATAATACCAAGCCACGGATTCATGGTTTTAAAAGAAACCAGGAATCCCGCAACAGCGCCGATCATCATCATGCCCTCTACACCGAGATTCAACACACCTGCTTTTTCAGTCAATAGTTCTCCTAGACTGGCAAAGAGTATTGGGGTTCCCGCAATAATCGTTGCTGATAAGATTGCCGTCAGGATGGAATACAGATCCATGGGCTAATCCCCCCTTCGCACATACCTTAGTCTGAATCTAGCCATAAACTCTCCTGCTAGAACAAAAAACAAAATGGCGCCCTGCAATGTGGAAACTATCGCTGCCGGGACACCGATGGTCTGAGCGGCATATCCGCCTACCAACAAGCTGCTGAAAAGAAAAGAGACAATGACTACTGCCAAAGGGTTTAACTTTGCAAGAATAGCAACCAAAATAGCCGTGTATCCGTAGCCCGGGGAAATATTTTGTTGCAGCCGTCCTAAAACGCCTGCCACCTCTGCCATCCCGGCAAGACCGGCTAACCCCCCGCTGATAAGCATGACAAGCATAATGTTGCGTGTAATGTTAATCCCAGCGTACTTGGCCGCACTTTCACTTTCACCTGTAACTCTTACCTCGTATCCCCAGCGGGTGTGTGTTAATACCAGGTACAAAACTATAGCAGCCACTAAGCCAAAAAATATTCCCAGATGAATCCGGGACCCTGGTAGGGTGGGTAGCATAGCCGAAACGGGAAACTTTGGGGTTATTGGTTGGTTGAAGCTGGCGGGATCGCTCCAAGGCCCGAATACAAGGTAATTAACCCATAAAATCGCAATATAATTAAACATCAAGGTTGTAATAATCTCATTAACCCCGGCCCGTGCACGCATTATTCCCGGAATAAGACTCCATATAGCTCCTCCCGCAAAACCGGCTAACAACATAGCCGTAATCATGATACCGGCAGGTAAACGGGGTAAATATAATGCTATCGCAGTCGCAGCAAAGGCTCCCATGTAAATCTGGCCTTCTGCGCCGATATTCCAGAGCAACATACGAAAAGCCAAAGCCACCCCTAATCCCGCCAGCATCAAGGGAATTGCCTTCACGACTGTCTCTGAAATACCATAAGCCGAACCAAAGGAACTCTCAAACATAAATTGGTAGACTTCTAAAGGATTAAAACTGTTAATCCGGATGAAAATGGCGCCAACCGCTAAAGCAAGAAGGATTGAAATTACTAGCACAATTAAATAGGAAAGGGGTGAAATGGTTAATTTCCTTTCAAATCTCAAAATCCTTTTTTTCTTCTCAAATACACTTAGCATGCCATTTCCCCTCCCCGGTCTACCCCGGCCATCAGCAAGCCGATCTCCCTTAAATCTGCCTCTTTTACAGGCATGGTTCCCATGACTTTACCCTCATATAAGACTGCAATTCTATCGGCAAGTTTAAAAATTTCATCCAGGTCCTCGGAAATCATTAAAATTGCCGCGCCTTTCGCTCTTTGCGCTAAAAGAACATGGTGAATAAACTCTACAGCGCTGACATCAAGTCCCCGCGTGGGATAGACCGCAACGATCAGTTTAGGGGAGGAATGAACTTCTCTCGAAAGCAGCAATCTTTGCAAGTGACCCCCTGACATTGTTTTTACGGGATGGTTTAGACCTGGGGTTTTGATGTCAAATTCTTTAACTAGAGATTCCGCTTTTTCCCTTATCGATGACCAGTCGAGAAAAGGTCCCTTCAAAAACAAACCTTTCCGGTAGCTTTTTAAAATGATGTTATCTAAAATATTTAAATTGGGTACAAGCCCCATCCCCAACCTGTCTTCAGGAATAAAAGCCACACCGGCGTCAATTATTTCCTGCGCTGGACGATTAGTCATATTTTTGCCCAAAATGAAGATTTCCCCGGATTCCGCAAGCCTAAGACCATTAATCACTTCAGTCAATTCACGCTGCCCATTACCGGCAACCCCAGCTATCCCTACAATTTCCCTTTCATGAACAGAGAGTGAAAAATTCCTCAAGGCGGGGTAACCTTTATCGTTAAGAGCATTAACATTTTTTAACTCCAAGACTACCCCTCCAGGAGAAAAATCCTCCGCTTTCTTTACTTCCGGCATCTCTCGCCCTACCATTAATTTTGTCAGTTCATGAATGTTCGTCTTCTTTTTTTCCACAGTAGCTACAAATTTACCATTTCGCAATACCGTAATTCTATCAGCTACACTCATGACTTCATTTAATTTATGGGTAATAAGAATAACGGCTTTTCCGTCCTGAGCAATCTGCTGTAGTACCTTAAACAATTCCTCGGCTTCCTGGGGAGTAAGTACAGCCGTCGGCTCATCGAGTATGAGAATATCCGCACCCTGATAGAGGGTTTTTATAATTTCCACCCTTTGTTGCTCACCAATGGAAAGCTGCCACACTTTGGCCTTGGTATCTACTTTCAGTCCGTACTTTTTTGAAAGATTTTCGATTTTTTTTTCCACTCTGTCCATGTCTAGTATAAAACCGGCATCGTTTGAACCCAACAGTATATTTTCAGCTACAGTAAAAGGACGTACCAACCGAAAATGCTGGTGAACCATACCAATTCCCATATTGATTGCATCTCTCGGAGAACTAAAGGACACCTTTTTTCCCTTAATAAAAATTTCTCCTTCATCAGCCCTATATAAACCGCAAAGAATGCTCATTAAGGTGGTTTTACCCGCCCCGTTTTCACCGAGCAAGGCATGCACTTCACCAGCAGTTACCTTAAAGTTTACCCTTTCATTGGCTAAAACCCCTGGAAACCGCTTTGTAATATTCCTCATCTCAACAGTTGCCTGTTCCATTTCTTCCTACTGTCCTCCCCGATTCAGCATCGAAAACATTTCAGAGGAAATGTTGCGCCTTAAGCATCAATGTTGCCAGGTCAAAGATAAAAAATGGCTCTCTATTCATTGGATATCTTTAAAAAACATGCCTACCAGTATGTTTCTCAAACAAATAAGCCCCACATTTGAGATACAGCACTCAAACAGGGGCTTCATTGCCTCGCTGGATACATTCGTTATGGTCTAAAGTTACTTTATGTTTTTGCCTACTATTATAAGCCCCTGCACCTAATTATGCAAACCCTTTGAGGTATGTATACAGGTATACTTAATAGTATCTCATCTCTTTGAGCCACTCACTACTGTCTACTTCTTAAACTTAACAATAGTCCCGACTCCTTTAAACAAACACCCGGCAGTGCAAATCAATCCACTCCCGCCACACATCCTGTTGAGGAGAGATGTTAAGAATAAAAGGGTTCTATGTTGATCATCATGAGTTTTTGTTGCATTAAGCTAATTACTAATTATCAACTTTCTTGGAGAACCCCCCTATAATCTATAATACGTAAGTATTTTTCACGAAATAGAGAAGTTCTCCAAGAAACCGGTTGAAGTGGTAAACATCGACAATTCACTCCCATGTAATCTAACAGCAAGATTTATGCCAAGCTTTAAAACAAGTGATTTATACGATCTCTAGCGACTTGTCCTTCGAAAAACTTATCAATATGATAACTCTTTGAAACGTACCTTGTTGTGCTATTATAGATTTTCTTCATTATTAATTACGGCAAAAAGTCCAATAAAAATAGCTGCCCGACGGGCAGCTTCCCGGAATCAATACACATTCCCTAAGCATTTATCCAGATAGCCTTGAGTGTTTATCAATATGATATATTGTATATCATATTGATATTACCGAGCCATTTTTTTATACCATGTGAACAACTAGGGGGATAGGAAGTTGTTCACATAGCTTATATATCGTCTAACACTGCCGACAATTTTTAGAACTCTTCGTATACCTTGTCCAGAGGCATTCCTAAGTCAATGAGTTCTTTCCTGATGTCCAGATAAAGCTTCTGGTACTCCGGTGAAGGTCTCATTTCCTTCAGATCAAAGCATTCCAGAACACTCTTGCCTTTCGGCGGGTTACTCAAGCGCTCTTCGTACTTGGGAAGAACCTTCTTGGCAATTTCATTGGCCTGCTTACGGGTCATACCTGCACAAGACTTAAATACCTCACCGCACCACCAAGCTTCCATCGGCGTCAGATAATCCGTTAACTTGCCGCCTGCAGATCTCGGCTGCGTGGTCTTTGATGCGCCTGATACACAATGGTTCATTAAACCAATTGCCGCCTCATACATGAACATGTCAGTACATGGGCCGCCAGTCTCGTTCACAATCTTGTTGCGGATCAGGTTGGTGTTTCTACTAACAGCTTGAATAGCGATACTGTTGGCCCAGAGAGCCTTGCGACCACAGTTCCCGAGCAACTGGATATCATAAACGTAGGAGCTTGTGTAATCGCTATCAAGGATGGTAGCAATGAGCAAGTCGACGGCAATGTTGGCCAATGCTGCGCCTTCCGGCGGTCCCGCGTAACCGCCGATGTAAGAGAATCCGCCTGCCCGGATGCGCATATTATTATTGATGGCCATCATAATCCGGTGAAAGACCGCGAAATTGGTTTTCAGTTCTACGGGGCAAAGGGCCATCGTCACATTACCGGGTCCTCCTATGGCGGCGGCACCCCCTAAATGGCCATATTCAGTGACCGCTCCTGCAATACCGGTATGGGCCATACCAGGCCGGCCGGCTCGCCAGAGAGCCTCGCACCTCAACTCTGCCTCATAACCGCCCATCAGCGTCTCGTAGGGGGTCCCGGAACGGATTTTCCTGCCATAAACCGTTGCAAGGGAAGGCCCGTGAAGAACGTCAACCAATTTTTTATATTTAACGATACCTTCAACGATTGGTACATATAATTCCTCTGATACAACAATTCCCAGAGATGCAGCCAGTAATGGAGGAGTCGGATCCTCGGGTTTCCTCGCCTTGAGTATAACCTGGTCGCTTCCGCTTCCCAAAATGATTTCCTTCGGCTTATGCTTTAATGTGTCGATCAATTCCTCCTCTGTAATCTTGATGATTCTCTCTGTCTCAACGTTGAGCATCCCCAGTTCCAACGCCAGTTCCCAACCGGCTCTAAAAAACTGATCGGCCAGATCGTCATCGCAGTTGATCGGGTTTTCCAGATCGCAGGTTTTTTCAAGCCCGTATTTCTTCAGTATGGCTCTGATTGTTTGCGGTATAACCTTGGTATCCCAATCCTTAACCGAACAGATGGGTCCGTTATAGGCCCGGTCAAGACTCCTCAATATCTTCTCAGTTCTCAATGACATCGAGTTCACTCCTAACCTTGATAATATTCAAGAATGACCGGTTCAAAAGTTCCCGGAGTTTGTCCGGATCTAACCAATCTCTTGCATACCTCCACTGCATCTGTTGCGGTATACCCGTGCCCGTCGGCCTTGATTTTTATTGTCCAGTCAGCGGTTACCGGACCACCGCCCACCACGTAGTAATACTTGCCCCTAAGACCTGAATCAATTAAGTACTGAACTATATCTTGCTGATAAGGCATCGATGTAGTCAATAATGTTGACGCGGCTATAATCGTTGCACCTATTTCCTCAGCTTTTTGAACAAAAGTCTTCGGCTCAACGTTAATGCCGAGATCGTAAACTTCAAAACCATTGACAGCTAATAGTGCTGCAACGATGTTTTTACCAATATCATGCAGGTCCCCCGATACTGTACCGATCACAACCTTACCAAGTTGAGCACTACTATCCGCATTTTCCTCCTTCAGAGCTTTTGAAAGCACGTCAAAGACCGCTTTCATCGCATCACCGGCCAGGATTAATTCCGGTAAATACGCTTCGCCGGAGTTGAACTTTGACCCAATGATATCCAGACCTTTAGCCGCTCCATTTTGGATAGCTTCTATGGCCGGGATACTTGCATCCAGCGCTTCCTGCGCCACTTTGGCCGCTTGTTCGACGTCGCACTCGACAATGGCATTGCATAAACGTTCTAGAATTTGTTCTTTCATACAAATTTACTCCTCCTTATATTGAATTCGTTCTACCAATTCTCTTTTATTGATAAACAACCATCCATTTCGTCATTGTGATGCGCGACTCCCCTTTTGTTAAATCAAATCCGTTGCCTTTTTTAGTCATACTTAGAATAATTTTTTGGTCGATCGTTGATAGTTCATAGTTCTAAGAAGTTAATTCAATTATTTGAAAACTATACCTTTAATTATCTCTACAAAAAAATTACCGAAAAAATATGTTTATCATTATCGTTTTTGTACATTTATACAAGATAGTTATTGAAAAGCAACTGCCTCTTTAACTGCAGATTCCTACCGTGCATGCCTGGCGCACCAAAATAGTGGTCACAGCACTCAAAATGCTGTGACCACGAAAATGTATATTAACAACGACACCTACAGCTTGCCTTCTATGTTGTCCAGTAACCAGTTACATTTGACCAGTTCTGCATCGCTAATCTTCTGTCCTTCGCCGACTATTGTTTTACCTTTATTGTCTTTAATCGGGCCTTTAAAAACGGTCAATTCGCCTTTGGATAACTTGTCCTTGGTTTCCTCTACTAATTTCTTAATATCGGCCGGTACCAACTTGTCATTCAGCGGAGCAATGGTTGCTGCTCCTTCCTGCGCGCTGGCCCAAATAGCTTTTCCCTTCCAGTTCCCATCGTGATATGCCTTGACCTCTTGTACATAGATGGGTCCCCAATTCCATGTAAACGAAGTCAGGTTGGCCTGTGGCGCAAAATGTCTCATATCTGCATGGTACCCTATACTGTATATACCTCGTTCCTGGGCCGCCTGCTGTACTGCCGGACTGTCCTGGTATTGGGCCAGAACGTCGGCCTTCTCATCTGCCAGGCTTAAAGCCGCCTCTTTTTCTTTTGCCGGGTCATACCAGGTACTTGTCCAGAGAAGTTTCACTTTAGCGTTTGGATTTACTGCTTTAACACCCATGGCAAAACCATTAATTGCCCTCACAACGCAAGGAATGGGGTTGGCCGCAACATAACCAATGATATTGGTCTTGGTCATTTTCCCTGCAACCATTCCAGTCAGATAAGTTCCTTCATATTCCCGGATATCATAAGTTGAAACATTAGGAGCAACTTCTAAACCGGTTGCATGCAAGAAGTATACGTCAGGAAATTCCTTGGCCAGTTTTTTCACAGTGTCCCCATAGTTAAAACTAGTTGCTACAATCACTTTTGCTCCTTGTTGTATGAGTTGGCGCATTACTCTTTCAGAATCACTACCTGCCGGGACGTTTTGAACAAATATGGTTTCAACATAGGGTAATTGTTTTTCCAAATATAGTCTACCATTATTATGAGATGTATTCCAGCCTCCGTCAGTAACAGGTCCGATAAACACAAAACCAACTTTTAACTTATCTTTTCCTTGATTTTGATTCCCAGGTGCAGAGGTCTGTTTAGAACCGCAACCTGCCGCAAACAATGTGATAGCTATTAACAAAAAAGCTATCACTACAAATACTCTCTTGGTTTTCATACAAATTCCCCCTAGTGTGATTTTTGATACCCCAAAACCCACTTTTAACGCTCAGACTACCAGAATTATGTAGTTTTATCCATCCCCCTTCCTGCGTGTTTCGCCAATACAGAGGATAAATTATTTATATGCTTGTCTTGAGTAATCCCCCCCTTTAGAATTGTTATCTTTCTTCACGGTCGTATGGAATAGTTAAAGCCTTTGGCATCAAATTTTTTGCCATCTGTGACCTTGCTGTTATGATAATGAGGACAATTATTGTTATTAAATAGGGCAACATTCTCATGAAGTATGGAGAAATACCTATGCCTCTGGCCTGAAATTTAAACCCTAAAACGTCGACTCCACCAAAAATAAGGGCACCTAAAGCGGCACGTACCGGGTTCCAGGTGGCGAATATAACTAAAACGATTGCGATCCACCCTCTTCCACCCGACATATTCTCTAACCAGGAGGGTGCATAAGCAAGGGAAAGGTATGCACCCGCTAATCCGGCGAATATACTTCCCAAACATACATAAAAGTAGCGTACTGCAAATACATTTATACCCAGTGCGTCTGCAGCAGCGGGGTTCTCACCTACAGCTCGCAAATTCAGGCCTTCCCGTGTCCGGTAAATAAAAAACCAGGACAAAGGCACTAACAGGTAGAGAACATAAACCAGCATGTCGTGATTAAATAGTACATGACCCAAGATAGGAATCTTTGATAATACCGGTACAGGTATCTTATGAAATATAACAGGCGAGGCCTGCCCAATCATCGACTTTCCTAAAAAAGCGCTTAAACCGGTCCCGAAAATTGTCAGGACAAGACCTGTCACTACCTGGCTCGCCCGGAGAGTAATTGTAATAAACGAAAAGATCAGACCAAATAACAGCGACACAGCTACTGTCGCAAGAACCCCCAGTAACAGGCTTTGCGAATTGACCACCGTGTAAAAGCCTGTTGCTGCACCGACAAGCATGATGCCTTCCACACCAAGGTTTAAGACACCGGACCTTTCAGCAAAGATTTCCCCTAACGCTGCGTACAGAATTGGTGTGGCTGATATAATTGCTGCATGCAAAGTAGCCGTCAACAGTGTCACCATCTCCATCAGGCCCCGCATCCCCTTCTGTGGATTTTGACTCTGTACTGTGTCAATATATCTCCCCCAAGCACGAATAAGAGAATTGCCCCTTGTAACATGGTCACAGTGGACTCAGGCAAACCTACCATCTGTAAGGCGTAGCCCCCATTGTTTAATCCTCCAAATATAACTGCTACTAAAAGGATAACCAACGGGTTCAACCTGCTCAGCCAAGCGATAATTATAGCAGTATAACCGTAGCCGGGTGAAATATTATGCTGAAGCCTGCCTATGATACCACAAACCTCTCCCATACCCGCCAATCCTGCCAATCCTCCGCTGATGATCATAACCAGCAGCATGTTCCTTGCAATGTTGATACCTGCAGCACGGGCAACCTGTGTGTTTTCGCCAATAAGTCTTATTTCATATCCCCAGGTCGTCTTCCAGATAATTATCCATAAAATTATCGCAGCGAGTATAGCGAGAACAAGACCGGCATGAATCCTTGTCCCCGGGAAAACCGGTAGCATGGCTGATTGGGGAAAAACTTTGGAATACGGTAAAAATCCCTTAGGATCTTTCCATGGACCAAATATAAAATAATCGACCCAGAGAATTGCCACATAATTCAGGAGAAGAGTTGTAAGGGTCTCATTTACACCAAGGAAAACCTTTAGAGCAGCGGGAACAAACCCCCATAAGGCACCACCCAAGAACCCAGCGATCAAAACCAGTGTTAACATTAAGGGGGTAGGCAGGTCATGGAAAAATAATGCCACACCGCTAGCCATAAAAGCACCGAAGTAAAGCTGGCCTTCGGCGCCGATATTCCATAACCCCATTTTAAAGGCCAAACTAACTCCTAATCCTGTTAACATCAAGGGGATCGCATGTACAATCGTCTCAGTAAAATTATAAGTATTTCCAAAAGCCCCATTAAGGAGGATTTCGTATACTTCGATTGGATTGTACCCTAGCACCGCTAAAAAGAGACCACCGAGTAGCAACACCAGTATCACGGAAACAACCGGAACTATTAAATACAAAACCGGTGGTACAGACAGTCTTTTCTCAAGCTTTATGCTTTTGCCCAGGTTTAATTTGTCTGAAAGATACATTCTTTCCCTCCACCACACATCATTAAACCTATTTGCTCAATAGTAGCCTTACCCGGTACAACTACACCAGTAATTTTCCCCTCGTAAATTACCGCAATCCTATCGGAGAGATTGAGTAGCTCATCTAGATCCTCGGAAATTAACAGTATTCCTGTTCCCTGTTCTTTCTGACTTAATAAGATTTGGTGTACAGCATGGGTAGCTCCCAGATCTAGACCTCGACAGGGATAGGCCGCCACAAGTAAACTCGGTTTTTTGGAAGTCTCTCTCGCAAACAAAAGCTTTTGTTGATTCCCACCTGACATCAATTTGACCGGACTGAACACGCCTGCCGTTTTAATATCAAAATCCCTTACAATCTTTTCTGCATTCTCTCTTAAATGTTTCCAGCTAAGAAATCCTCTTCTACTGTTTTCGCTGCCCCTATACGTTTTAACTATCAAGTTTTCTATAACATTAAAGTTTTGAGCAAGGCCCATACTCGTGCGGTCTTCCGGCACTATTGCAACTCCCGCATTGATAATATCTCCTGGTTTACTGTTGGTTAAATTCTTACCATTAATCTTCATGCTTCCCGCAAGAACTGGTCTTAATCCCGCTATAACTTCAACAAGCTCTTTCTGGCCGTTACCAGCAACTCCGGCTATTCCTAAGATCTCCCCTTTCCGGACACAAACTGAAAGACCTGATAAAGCCTCCATACCTCTGTCGTTTAATGCTTTAATGTCCTTTAATTCCAGGACCTTTTCTTCAGACATCACACAGCGCCGGCTTGACACTTCCGGGATTTCTCTACCCACCATAATCCTGGCTAGTTCCTGCCGGGTTGTGTCCTTTTTTAACATTGTCGCCACCGATTTTCCACCTCTGAGAACAGTGATCCGGTCGGCAATCTCCATTACCTCATTCAGCTTATGGGTAATAATAATAACCGTTTTGCCCTCTTGAGCCATGTTTCGCAATGATGAAAATAAATCTACAACCTCCTGTGGTGTTAAAACGGCAGTTGGTTCATCAAGAATCAATATCCCTACATTTCGATAAAGCATTTTCAAGATTTCTACCCTCTGCCTTTCCCCAACAGAGAGTTGCCATATTTCAGCCTTAGGATCTACGTTCAGTCCGTATTTTTTTGAAAAATCGCCTATTGCTTCATGAATTTCTTCGATATTAAGAAACCTAGGAATATCGTTCAATCCAAGAATTACATTTTCAGATACAGTTAAAGAATCAACCAATCGGAAGTTCTGGTGAACCATCCCTATACCGCATTTAATCGCATCCCTTGGAGATGCAAAGGTTACCTTTTTGCCTTTAATAACTATTTCTCCGGAATCAGGTTTATATAGACCTGTTAGAATATTCATTAGGGTAGTCTTACCGGCACCATTTTCTCCGAGTAAAGCATGAATTTCTCCTCTGTTGACCATGAGATTCACGTGATCATTGGCCAGCACGCCAAAAAAGGATTTGGTTATCTCACGCATTTCTAAAATAAGCTCGTTCATTCTCCATAACCCCTAAATATTTCAATTTAATATCCACGAAGCATTCCGATGTGAATCGAGGCATTGCACAAGCCCATTTAGTTCTTATTACCTTGCTGTTGTATGCCAGCAAATAACTTCTCCGCTGTTGCCGGCAGATGCCTGATTCTGACTCCCACGGCGTCGTATATTGCATTGATAACTGCAGGAGTTATAGCAGTAGATAAAGCCTCAGCTATACCTTTGGCCCCAAAAGGACCCGTCTTTTCGAGTTCCTCCACGGGATACACTGCTATATCCGGGCAATCCAGTGAAGTGGGAATTATATAGGTATCATAGTTATCCGTCAGAATATGCCCGTCCTTTATCACTCCTTTTTCCATAATGGCATAACCCATTCCCATGACAGTGCCTCCTTCGGCCTGCCCTTCCAACCCTTGGTTATTAATAACTCTCCCTGCATCGGGTATGCAAACAGATTCCAGAACTTCCACATACCCTGTACAGGTGTCTACCTCTACTAAAGCTATTTGAGTGACGGTTCCAAAAACAAAGCATGGAAGACCCTTCAGACCTTCTACATCTTTATCCGCCGTTGGCATATCAAAATAGGCCGAACCTTTTATTGTTATTCTTTGCTTTCCCGCTAATAGGGCCAACTCTGAAATAGATATCTGCCCTTTCCTACTGCAGACCTTATACTCATCAAAATAAACCTCGGTCGCCGGAACTTCCCAGTATTTTGAGACAAACTGTATTATCTTTTGTTTTATTTCTTCGGCTGCCAGCAGGATAGCGTTGCCGCCTGCATAAATAGTTCTTGAAGCTGCTGTAATTCCGGAATCCGGGGTACACGATGAATCGCCCATTATCACTTTGACCCTGCTAATTGGACAATGCAATGACTCAGCAGCCATCTGAGCAAAGGCTACATGATTACCTTGCCCTATCTCCGGGCAACCGATGAAAACGAGGTAGTCACCCGCCTCTGTCAGGATGATATCTGCGGCACTGTAATCCGGAATTCCCCGGCCTAGCCCAACACCCTTAATTGAAGTAGCAATACCGACTCCGCGTTTCTTCCAAGGCTTTGTGACCTGTTTCTTTAGCACTTCACGCCTCCGCCATAAATCGGTTTCCTTCGCCTTAAGCAAAGTCGGTATTACTCCCATGGCCGTTGATATTGTATTACCAAGCGGACCTTTATCTCCTGTAACCAAGCCGTTTTTTAATCTTATTTCTAACGGATCTAACCCCAATTCTTCGGCAATTATATCCATTTGGCTTTCCATGGCAAAAGTTATTTGAGGAACTCCAAAACCTCTCATTGCGGAACATGGGCTGTTGTTTGTATAAACACAATACCCCGTAACTTCTAAATTAGGAACTCGGTAAGCACCACATGCATGTCCTATAACATTGGTTAAGACCGGCCCTCCCAATCCTGCATAGGCACCGGTATCTGTTATGACTTCCACCCTATTTGCCAGCAAGGTACCGTCTTTCCTTACCGCCGTCTTCATGGTTATAAACATGGGATGCCGTTTCCAGCTAATCCTATTTGATTCTTCCCTTGTATTGACTACTTTTACTGGCCTTCCGGCTTTTAGTGCCATTACTGCAAGCTGAGGTTGGATAGTAAGATCGTCCTTCCCTCCGAATGCCCCGCCAACCGGATTGGAGATAATCCTGATTTTTTCTTGGGGGATTCCCAGAATAGCGCTAAGCTGCCTTTGGTCCTGGGAGGGATACTGGGACCCGCACCATATAGTTAAATGTCCTTCTTTATACTCGGCAACACCGCCCTCCACCTCCAAATATACTGGAAACTGAACAGGTACATAATAGTCTCTTTCAACAATCAAATACGCTTCTTTAAATGCCGCATCCACATCACCATTTTTCACATGAGCCTGCAAGAGCACATTTCCTTTATCGTGTATTGCGGGAGCTTCAGCTTTAAGTGCTTCTCGAGGATCAAATACCCCGGGAAGCCCTTCATACCTTATCCTGATTCTTGCCGCCGCTTGTTCAGCAATCTCCCTCGTTTCAGCTATAACGCCTGCTATAGGATCTCCTTCGTATCTAACCCTATCCTCACAGAAAACAGGTTGGTCTGGAATGGCTATCCCATACCCGTTTAAACCAGGAACGTCTTTATATGTTACAACCGCAATAACGCCAGATAACCTCTCAGCCTCTGTTGTATCTATTTCTAAAATTCTGGCATGGGGTACCCCAGCCCGCACAATTTTTCCCCATACCATATCTGGAAAGGTCAAATCTGTCATGTATTTAGTTCTACCCGTTGCCTTTTCCCATGCATCTTCTCTTACAACTGGCTTTCCGACCCACTTAAGCTTCATAGACCTCACCCCCCGTTTTTAAACTATTAATATGCGGTTGATTTGAGAGTGAAAAGCCGCACCGGAGTCACGTGTTTCCAGATATCCACTTTATCATCTAATAATCATCATTACTAAAGCCTGTTATAAACCCTGGCTACTTCTTTGGCAGCCTGTTCTTTAATTTTCTCTTCGTCTACCCCTGTTAATTTGCCATCTCTGCAAACAATTTTGCCGTTAATAATAGTAAAATCTACAGGCCGACTATAACCAACAGTAGCAAGAAATGCGGCAGGATCCAACAATGCCCCCACCAGTTCAAGCTTGTTTACATTAATCATAAACAGGTCGGCGGCCTTTCCCACAGAAATTGATCCAATGTCGTTTCTGCCGAGTAAATTAGCGCTGCCTACGGTGGCGAGCTTTAGAATTTGATACCCTGTAGGTGCCTTATTACTTGAATTTAACCGGTGCAAAAGATATGCAATTCTAATATCTGCCATTAAGTTCGAAGCATCGTTGCTTCCACAACCGTCCACAGCAAGACCAACCGGAACATTTTTCTCCAACATCTGTGGTATCTTGGCAATCCCGGAGGATATCTTCATGTTTGACACAGGGCAATGGGCCACGCCGGTCTGTGTTTGGCTCAGAATGTCAATCTCTTCATCAGTAAAGTGAATACCATGCGCGTACCAAACATCGCTACCCACCCAACCGCAATCCTCCGCCCAGGCCAACGGTCTTTTACCGTAGGTCTCCAGGCAATATTTTTCCTCATCTAGAGTTTCCGCCAGATGGGTATGCAGTCTGACCTTTTTGTCCCTTGCCAACCTGGCCGATTCAATCATAACATCTGAATCCACCGAAAAAGGAGAACAGGGTGCTAAAACAACCTGTCTCATGGAGAATTCTCCCGGGTCGTGATATCGTTCAACAATCCTTAAGCTGTCTTCCAAAACTTCATCTAAGGTTTCTACCAGTTCATCGGGGGGCAAACCGCCTTCTTTTTTACCTCTGGTGAAACAGCTTCTACCTGCGTGGAAACGAAGACCGAGGGCTTCGGCCGCCTCAAACTGCCGATCAATCATATTTCTGCCCTTCCCTCGCGGAAAAGCAAAATGGTGGTCAAACATTGTCGTACCACCGTACTTAATAAATTCTCCCATGGCCACCATTGAACTATAGTAAAGGTAATCAGGAGTGACATTTGTCCATACGTTATAAAGAAACAGCAACCAGTCGAAGAGTTCAAACGTCTGAATTTGCGGTATGTTACGGCTAAAAGCCTGCAGCAAATGGTGATGGCTGTTAACTAAACCAGGGTAAACAAACATATCTTGGGCGTTAATGACCTCAGCATTATCCACGGCAAGGTCTTTCCCAATTGCAAATATTTTCGCGCCGTCGATTAAAATGCTCTGCCCTGTAAGGACTCTGTCTTCTTCATCGCAGGTAACAATTGCCCTAGCGTTTTTAATTAATAGCTGTTTAGACATTTTAACATCCCCTTTTAGTTTTATAGTTACTAACACATCTATTTCAAACAAAGAAACATAAGCCCGCATAGACCAAGGGTTTCAGAGTATACGTGTTTAGATTGGTGTAACTCTACCTGTTTTCGGAATTTATTAGCGGCAAGATTTTAAGGGCTATTTCTATATTTAAGCGGTCATAGGAGTACTTTAAATTAACCCTGCAAATCTTCTCAATAACCGAAATCCTATATCTTACAGCGTTAGGATGGAGATACATTTTTTGTGCAGTCTCTCTATAGTTGTAGCCGCTTTCAATAAAACAGATTAATGTATCTATTAACTCAGAACTGTTATCTTTCTGTTCTAAAGGTTTCAGGTAATCCTCATAGTATCTCTTCATTTCTTGACTTACATCCGGCAATTTTAAGAGCCTGTAAAATCCGAGCCTGCTGAATAAGTAGATCTTGGGTTTTAAGTCAAGGCAGGAACCAATTTTAATAGCGTTCTTCGCCTCCTCAAAACTTTTCTTGACGTCCGAAAAGGTAGCAGGTCTTCCTATCCCAACAATTATGTCAGGGCATCTTAAGTCCCTCATTAGTTGCCAGTAAAGCTTTTCAATTAATGGCAGATACTTCTGCTGATCGTTAGGAATAAACAGTGCAATATTGCTATTATCCAACGGACCGAATACTATACTTTTTTTTCCTAATATGTTTGTCACCGCGCTATCAATAACTTCAACATGTTTATTATCAAAAACATTGACAACTTTAGGGTTAAAATTGATATAAACTACAATACCTTCTTCCGGAAGTTCAAAATCCAATTCACCTGCTTGAAAAACAGCCTCTTCCCAGGTATACTGGCCATTTAAAAAACATTCCAAAAAAGTCTTTCTATATTTACGTTGAACATGGATAATGGAATTTATCCTTTTAAGTTCCATAGCGCATGCTGAAGCAGCGCAATCTAGCAGGATATAATCTTCCTTAACATATTCCCTACCCCCTTTCAACAGAAGTATTTTCCCCTGAGTTTTTCCTTTTTCGATTATATCTGCTGCAAGCCACTCAAAAACCTTACCGTTTCTCTCATAATAAAAACTGTCTACATTAAGCGAAAGTTTATTATTGTTGAACCTCTTGCGCCACTTTGGTGTCGTTACAGGAAAATCTTCAGGGATCATGTCACAAGGGTAGGCCAAAAACTGCTCATTGAATATAATTACTACACCTAACCCCGTCCACTTATAAAGTGATTTAGCAACACCCATTAACCCCTCTTCATAGATGCTTTCATTAATTTCTTTATAAACTTCATCCTCGCGTTTTACTTCTTTAGTAGTTCTTGAGATTAAATTCGAGGTTATAAATTCATATATATCAGTATAGGCATATTCGTCCGGTATACTTATCAATGGGAAATTCAATTCATCAGCTGTTATTTTCATAATTTTCGGTAATTGATTATTGAAAAATCTTAATTTCATACCTAAGCCTGTTACTCTACTCCTGGCCAGATTTTTTATTACTTCTTTTTGACCGCTTTCATCATTTAACAGGCTGTATGCTGTAGTAATTACTAATTCTCCACCTTTCATGTATCTTGGTGCGTCCGGCGAATCTAAAACTGTTACAGAGGTAACCATGTTGGAAAGCCCTCTTTCACCTGCTAACACTTTTGCAGAGGAAAAAAAGGCACAAGATAACAGATCCTGTAAGCTTATTTCCATCAAGGCACCTCCTGTATGTACTTGCTTTATTTTGGAAACCATTTACCTTTCTGAGCTCGCCAAACCGAAACTACACCGCGGGTAATGGCACTCCGGGCAGCTGCGGCAAAGACCACCGTGCGCCAGGGCAACTATATCCTTCCGGGTTAATCTTTCCCCGGCTAATAATCGAGGCAGAACCAGGTCCAAGATAGTTGTGCGGAAATACATGCTACAGGCAGGTACCCCAATGACTGGTATCCTATCTTTGTAAGCAAGCAAAAACATGGCTCCGGGCAGCACGGGTGCTCCGTATTTTTCAATATATGCACCGCTCATGGCTATCCCCTGGGGTGTGACATCATCCGGATCAACCGACATACCGCCGCTTACCAGAACCAGCCGATTCCCTGCTGCTATCATCTCCTCAATTAGTCGAGCAATCATTTGGGGTTCGTCCGATGCATACTTTAGATCCCGGACATGTGATCCGAGAGACTCCACTTTTTTCCGGAGGACCGGTCCAAAGGCATCTTTAACTCGCCCGGCAAAAACCTCACCGCCGGTGACAATGATTCCCACATCTAGAGATTGATACGGAATTACCCTTACGACCTTCCCCTGTTCGGCGGAAATTATTTCTACCGCTCTCACCACTTCTTCTTTGACCGCGAGTGGAATCACTTTTGTACCGGCCAGCATATCCCCCTCTGTGACAGGAGTATTATTGGGTAAAGTAGACAAAATAACTTCCCGAAGTTCGTTAATTGCCTCCAGAGCAAGAACATTAATTTTCAAAAGCCCTGACCTGGTAGCATAAAGGTTGACCCGGCTTTCCTTCGGCTCGGAACACCTAACCCCCTCACCGGCCACAGCCCGGCCTAAACGTATTCCGGCCTCATCTTCATGTACATCGTCTGCCTCCAGTTCCAAAACATAAACTCTTTCCTTGCCGAGCTTGAGCAACTCAGGGATATCATCCTCACTTATAATATGTCCCTTCTTAAAAGCTACGCCCTTAAACTCGCCCGGAACGACTTTCGTGATATCATGGGATAGAACCTTTCCTACTGCTTCTTCAACGGGGATTACTTGAGTCCGCATGTAAAACCAACCTCCGTTTCCTACCTGGATGCTTCCCTTATCACGACTGCTGCCACTTTTTCCCGACTTTGACAGTTGGGGTTCTAAAACTCCTGATCTTAAGCCATTCTTAATTTGAAAAAAGGCAAAGTTGTCCCCAGGATTCCTTTTTCTTGATTTGGAAACAGCTTTCGATTTCCTCCT
>DULK01000047.1 GCA_012840385.1 Syntrophomonadaceae bacterium | reverse complement strand
CCCGCTCCTGGCGAACTTAGATCCGCGGGACAACCTTTGCCCCCTTTCTCAGATTCATGTAGTTTAACAGCACTATAATTTTCTTTCAGTAAGCTGAATCTTAACATGAGGCCCCGGCAAAGCCGGATTCCTCAACAGGCAATCGCTTTGCATTACGGTCCATACGCCCAAGCATTTCTTTCTCTTCTGCTTCGAGGATCAGGTCAAGTTTGATTATGATGATGAGCTTATCGTCCATCTTGGCCAGCCCTTCTATAAAAGCCGCGTTTATCGTTGTCACAGCAGGGGCAGGCTCAATGGAGTTTTCTTCAACTGTTGCCACTTCCCGAACGGAGTCTACCACTAACCCTGCTTCCCTTCCTGATATGTCTACTATGATTATCCTGGTCTCTCTTGTCTTTTCCCCTTCTTCAAAACCGAAGCGCTTTCTCAGATCAATGACCGGTATTAGCTTTCCTCTCAGGTTCACAACTCCTTCCAAAAAGTCAGGAGCCCTGGGTATTCTGGTAACGGGTGTATCCCCAACTATTTCCCGGACGTCAAATATGTCCACGCCGTAAAGTTCGCCTGCCAGTTCAAAGACTACCAACTTCCTCGCCATCCACCTTACTCCTTTCGAACGGCAAATTAATATAGAATTCCCGACGCTGGCTATTTCGCCTTGCTTACGCTCAAAGGCATATGCTATCCCGAAAAATCACCGGCTCCCGCTTAGTTCTATAATCTCTTGACAGGAGGTGGCCTTGGTGTTCGGTCTTTACGTCTCACGTCTCTGGGGAAGCGTAATTCCGGCTGCTGCCGGTCCTGGCGTGCAGATCTGCCTTCTCTTGGTGTACCGCTCAACAATGTGGAGATGTCCTCCTCAGGAATGGTTTTTGCAATCGACAGTGACGGCTCGCAGGAGAGGTCAATTTCAAAAGGGGTGCGAAAAGGTTTTTTCTTTCGGTCAAAGAGTATCTTTACCACCGGTCTGTCGGGAGCGCTTTTGTTCGTTTTCACAACCTGCCCGATCTCACCGCTGCTTAAGATTATCATTACGCCTGTTGGAAAAGGTGGGATGTTGGAGAAGAGGGCAGCTACGAAATCTCTCTCAAACGATTTGCCTGCAAGGGATTTAATTAAATCATGTGCCTGAGCAACCGTGTACGCCGTGCGGTATGGTCTGTCGGATGTTAGGGCTTCAAACACGTCTACCACCATTACAACGCGGGCATATTCATGTATTTCGTTACCGGTTAAGCGGTGCGGGTATCCGCTCCCATCCAGACGCTCCTGGTGTTGCAGAGCGATGTGAGCCGAGGGAAGGGGGATCTCATAATGCCTTCGTAAAATATTGAAACCTTCTTCGGGGTGCCGGCAAATCTGCTGCAATTCATCGGGCGTTAAAGCTCCCGGCTTGTTCAGTAACTCTTTACTGATTTTTATCTTCCCGATGTCGTGCAGGAGGGCGCTAATGCCCAGTTCTCTCAGCTTCTGCCTGCCGTATCCCAGAGTAATGCCGGTTAAGAGGGACAAAATGCAAACATTCACCGAATGGTCAAAAGTGCAAGCATCATAGGTTCTGATTTCATAGAAATTCATCAGCGTTCCGTAGCTTCCAAGCATTTCGTCCATGAGTTCATCAACTGTTTTTTGAACCGAAAACATGTCTATATACTTTTCTTTTTCGAAGAGGCTATAAGTTTCCTTAAGAAGTTTTGCCGATTCCGTACGGGTTCTTTGGGATACAACAAATTTTAAATCAACCTCCCTCACCGGTATCTCCTCCTCAACATACAGTGAAGCGATACCCATTGAGGATAAGCGCTTGATAAAATCCTCTGTTAGTGTTATGCCGGCGGGCAAAAGCAAACGACCGCTGCCATCGTAAATGGTTCTGGCGATTTTCATCCCAGCCTTGAGAAAATTAGTGCTTATTTTTCCCGACTTTGACAGTTGGGGTTCTAAAACTCCTGATCTTAAGCCATTCTTAATTTGAAAAAAGGCAAAGTTGTCCCCAGGATTCCTTTTTCTTGATTTGGAAACAGCTTTCGATTTCCTCCT
>DULK01000007.1 GCA_012840385.1 Syntrophomonadaceae bacterium | reverse complement strand
GATGCAGCGTAGGAGGCGGTCGGCTGCCGTCTGCGACGAGTCTTAGGGCGAGTTAAACCGGAGTCCGGGAGCAAGCGCAAGGATAACCAGATTTCATCCTCTGTTGGTGCCGCCGGAGGCGGCGTGGAGGTCTGTTATGAAATAACCGGCAAGAGCAATAAATTACCTGATCGTTTTGGTACTTAATTAATTTACAAAAAAGGTTGGGGGCGGTACACTTTAAATAAAAAATATGGTGTGAATTCCATAGGGGTGCCGAAAAGGCTGAGAGGCTTGTTTCAAGCCAACCCTTAGAACCTGATCTGGGTAATGCCAGCGAAGGGAAGTGAGGATTGTAAGTTTATTGCAAGCACTCCACTTTGCTGGGGTGCTTCATCGTTTTATGCGAAGGCTTGTATTTACTCTCTGCTATGATGCAGGGAGCAAGGCCTTGATTAATTCTGCAGAAAAGCGAGGTTGTGAAAATAAATGAAAGTATTGATAACGGGTTCTTCAGGCGATGTCGGAAGCCACCTGGTGCGTGATTTTACCGAAAAGGGGTGTGTTGTCAGAACCCTCGACCTGAGGGAAGCGGATTTTCCCTCATCAACGGTGGCGGTGGAAAACAGATTTACCGGTTCGGTGGCAGATAAAGAGCTGGTCGATAAGGCAGTGGACGGAGCGGAATTCGTAATTCACCTGGCCTGGAGCTTTTCGGATCAACCCGGGGAGGTTTTCAACGGCGACATCCCCGGGCACATCAACCTGCTGGAGGCAGCCGTAAAACATCGTGTTCAAAGGTTTATCTATGCGAGCACTGCTACGGTTTACGGAAGGGCGGTCCGGGTTCCTGTAACGGAGGAGCACCCCCGCCTCGTTTTCGAAGCCAGAAAACCGCTCTACGCCTTAACCAAAAGCCTGGCGGAGGACCTGTGCACCTATTACTACCGAGAGGCGGGGCTCCCGGTGGTGGTGTTCAGGTTCTGGTGGGCCTTTGGAGAAACGATCGGAGGCCGCCATCTGCGAAACATGGTCCAGGATGCCCTGAAGGGAAAAACCCTGGAGGTCCCCGGCGGGGTGGGTGGCACCTTTGTGACCATGGACGACCTGTTCCGGGCCTTTGAGCTTGCTTTAAACTGCGAAAGGGCAGCCGGCAAGATCTATAACATCGGCAGCTTTTATGTCACCTGGGAGGAGATCGCCGGAATGATCGTGGAGATAACCGGCTCTGCCGGCGGTGTGAAAACCATACCGCTGAACGAGTGGAACGGGCCGAAGTTTCTCTCCGACAGCTGGGAGATCGGTTGGGAGAAGGCAGCGCAGGATTTGGGGTACCGGCCCGCTCTCGGCCGTGAGGAGGGCCTTGCCTCCTTAAAGAAGGCGATTGCCGCACTGGCCGGAAGCCTGGGCGGAAAGAAGAAGTAGGCCCGGTGGCGGCCTGTATCAGGCCCCGGCAGGGGCCGGGCGACGGGTGATAACTCCATATCGGCAGATTCACAGGGGTGCCGAAAGGCTGAGAGGCTTGTTTCAAGCCAACCCTTGGAACCTGATCTGGGTAATGCCAGCGGAGGGAGGTGCGAGTCATGGTGTTTTAGTAGCATCCCGGCTGGGGGTGCTTTTTTGTCCCTTTACATGCCGCTTTCGGTTGAAAACAGGGACGCAAAAGCCTTTTTTCAATGCCCTGTCCCTGGATGGTGGGGAGCAGGCTTGGCTTTCATCTTTGTATATGGAGGGAACTGGCTTGAACATCTACCTGAACGGCAAGGCAACCGATATCCCGGACGGCCTTACCATATCCGGGCTGGTTGCCCAAAGGAGGCTCAATCCTGAAACGATCATTGTGGAGCACAACTACAACCTGGTGAAGAAGGAGCACTGGGACGGGATAGTGCTCAAGGAAAACGACCGGGTCGAGATTCTGAGATTCGTAGAGGGAGGTTGAAAAGGGTGGAGGATGTTTTGGAGATTGGTGGAAGGCAGATTACCAACCGCCTTTTTCTGGGAACCGGCAAGTTTTCTTCAAACCGCCTGATTCCCGAGGCGGTCAGGGCCGCAGGCGTGCAGGTGGTGACCGTGGCCCTGAGGCGGGTGGATATGGAGTTTGAGCAGGAAAATATAGCGGCCTATATCCCCGAGGACTGTATCATGATGCCGAACACCTCCGGGGCCAGAAACGCCCAGGAGGCGGTGAGGATCGCCAGGCTGGCCAGGGCGGCGGGCTGCGGGAACTGGGTCAAAATCGAGGTCATTTCGGACAACAGGTACCTCCTTCCCGACAACTATGAGACCATCAAGGCCACGGAAATACTGGCGGGAGAGGGCTTTGTGGTCCTGCCCTATATGAGCCCGGACCTGATGGTGGCCAAAAAGCTGGTGGAAGCCGGAGCGGCGGCGGTGATGCCCCTGGGAGCCCCGATAGGAAGCAACCGCGGGCTTAAAACCAGGGAGCTGGTGAGGATATTAATAGACGAAATACCCCTTCCCATAATCGTGGATGCCGGGCTGGGGCGGCCCTCGGAGGCGGCGGAGGCCATGGAAATGGGGGCGGCGGCAGTTCTGGTGAATACCGCCATCGCCACGGCGGGGGACCCGGTGGCCATGGCCCGGGCCTTCAGCCTGGCCGTTGCCGCCGGGAGGCTTGCCTATCTGGCGGGGCCTGGAGAAAGCGTGGAGTACGCCAGGGCATCATCGCCCCTGACCGGATTTCTGAGGGATTGAGCAGGAGGGACAGGTGATGAGCTTTTACGAGGAACGAAAAAAGTACGAGAATTTTGATTTTGACGGTTTCTTCGAGCAGGTTACCGACGCCGATGTCAGGAGGGCCATCAACAGGGACCGCCTTACGCCGCTGGACTACCTGACCCTGCTGTCACCCAGGGCCGAGGTGCACCTTGAGGAGATCGCCCAAAAGGCGCACCGCCTCACCGTGCAGCATTTCGGGAGGGTGATCCTGCTTTTCACACCCATCTATGTCGCCAACTACTGCACCAACCAGTGCCTCTACTGCGGGTTTAAGGCCACCAACAGGCTGGAGCGGAAGAAGCTCACCCCGGCGGAGGTGGAAGAAGAGGCCAGGATCATCGCCGCCACCGGCTTGAAGCACATCCTTCTCCTCACAGGGGAGTCCAGGAGCAAGTCCCCGGTCTCCTACATCAGGGAGTGTGTGGAGATCTTAAAAAAATACTTTACCTCCATCGGGATCGAGGTCTACCCCCTGGAGGAGGAAGAGTACCGGGAGTTGGTCGAAGCCGGAGTGGACGGGTTCTGCATGTACCAGGAGGTGTATGACGAGGAGGTCTACGCCAGGCTGCACCCGGCAGGGCCGAAGCGGAATTACCGCTACCGCCTGGAGGCCCCCGAGCGGGCCTGCCGGGCGGGGATGAGGACGGTGAACATCGGGGCGCTGCTGGGACTGCATGAATGGAGGACCGAGGCCTTTTTCACAGGGCTGCATGCCGACTACCTCCAGAGGGCCTATCCGGAGGTGGAGATCAGCATCTCCCCGCCCCGCATGCGGCCGGAGCTGGGGGGCTTTGAACCTCCGGTGAAGGTCACCGACAGGAACCTGGTGCAGTACATCCTGGCCTTCAGGCTGTTCATGCCCAGGGGTGGAGTGACCATATCCAGCAGAGAGCGGGCGGAGCTGCGGGACCATCTCGTCAGGCTCGGAGTAACCAAGATGTCCGCGGGGTCCAATACGGCGGTAGGCGGCCGTTCCCACCCCGAAGCCGTCGGACAGTTCGAAATCTCCGACGGGCGCAGTGTGGCTGAGATGGCGGCAATGATCTATTCCCAGGGTTACCAGCCGGTCTATAAGGACTGGCAGATGGTTTGATGGCGGCGGCCGGGAACGGTTTTGAGGAGGCTCTTTCCAGGGTCCTCGGCGAGCAGAGGCTCGCCAGGATCCGGCAGGTTAAGGTCGGCATCGCCGGCGCCGGGGGTTTGGGTTCCAACTGCGCCCTCTTTCTGGTGCGGAGCGGTTTTAAGAGATTGAGGATCGTGGACTGCGACACGGTGGATTACAGCAACCTGAACCGCCAGTTTTACTTTGCCGCCCAGGTGGGGCGCAGGAAGGTGGACGCTCTGAAAGAAAACCTGCTGCTGGTCAACCCCGGCCTGGAGATCGAGGCCGTCCACGCCAGGATCGATGCCGGGAATGTAAAGGAGATCTTTGCCTGCTGCGACGCCGTGGTGGAAGCCTTCGACCGCCCTGAAGCCAAAAAGCTGCTCGTGGAGGCCTATCTGGATACTCCGAAGCTCCTGGTGGCCGCCTCCGGCCTGGCCGGCTGGGGGAGAAGTGAGGGCATCAGGATCCGCCGCATCCGGGATAACTTTTACCTGGTGGGCGACCTGGTATCGGGGGTGGGGCCAGATCTCCCTCCCCTGGCACCGGGGGTGTGCACTGCGGCGGCAAAACAGGCCGATGTGGTGTTGAGCTACTTTTTGGGGGAAGACGATCACGCCGCCTCCGGCGGCACCGACAGAAGATGAAATCTGGTTATCCTTGCGCTTGCTCCCGGACTCCGGTTTAACTCGCCCTAGGACTCGTCGCAGACGGCAGCCGACCGCCTCCTACGCTGCATCCATGCATCGGAGTCGGCTACTTCGGCATCCATGCCTCAGTTCGGCTGCCGTTAGCTGCTCCTTCGTCAAGGGCGAGTAACAACCTCCGTAGGTCGCTGCGCCTGCAAGGATAACCAAAACGTATTCAGGGAAGGTAAAGGCGTTAAACGGCGCCGTTGACAGGCGATGGTAAGGAGGGGAGAGGTATGGTGAACAGGCGCGGCCTGTCCGCCCTGCTGGAGGCGGACATCTACGGGATCACGGCCGAAGAGTACTCCCTGGGCCGGAGCAACATCGAAGTGGTGGCCGGGATGATTGATGCCGGCATCAGGGTGATCCAGTACCGGGAAAAGGATAAAAAGGACCGGGAGAAATACCTGGAGTGCCTGAAGATCCGGGAGATGACCAGGGAGGCCGGCGTCACCTTCATTGTCGATGACGATGTGGATCTCGCCCTGCTGGTGGGCGCGGATGGAGTGCACCTGGGGCAGGATGATCTGCCGCCGGAAGAGGTGAGAAAGCTGGTGGGTGACGGGATGATCATCGGGCTTTCCACCCACTCCCCGGCCCAGGCCCGGGCCGCCGAGAGCTGCGGGGCGGTGGACTACATCGGGGTGGGGCCGATCTTTCCCACCAGGACCAAAAAGGACGTTTGCGACCCGGTGGGGCTCGAGTACCTGGATTTCGTCGTCAGGAACATCGGGCTTCCCTTTGTGGCCATCGGCGGGATCAAGGAGCACAACATCGCCGAGGTCGCCCGCCGGGGGGCCCGGTGCATCGCCATGGTGACGGAGATAGTGGGGGCTCCTGATATCAAGGCCAGGGTGGAGTCCCTGAGAAGGGCCATGAAGGCAATAACCAAAAGTCAGGAGGGCTGAATATGGAATACGCAACTCAGATGGATGCCGCCCGTAAAGGGGTTGTTACCCGGGAGATGGAGATCGTCGCCCGGAAGGAGGGGGTTGATGCCGAAGCGTTGAGGAAGCTGGTCGCCGAGGGCAAAGTGGTGATTCCGGCCAACAAAAACCACAGATCCCTGGATCCGTGCGGCATAGGGCAGGGGCTGCGCACCAAGATCAACGTCAACCTGGGAGTATCCAACGACTGCTGTAACGTTGAGGGGGAGCTGGAGAAGGCGCGGCTGGCCATCGAACTGGGGACGGACGCCATCATGGACCTGAGCTGCTACGGCAAGACCGAGGAATTCAGGCGCAGGCTGGTGGAAATGTCCCCGGCGGCCGTCGGCACCGTGCCGGTTTACGATGCCGTGGGCTTTTATGATAAGGAGCTGCGGGAAATCACCGCCTCGGAGTTTCTGGGGGTGGTGGAGAAGCACGCCCGGGACGGGGTGGACTTTATGACCATTCACGCCGGGATCAACCGGGAGACCGCCGCCAGGTTCAAGAAAAACGCGCGGCTGACCAACATTGTCTCCAGGGGAGGCTCCCTGCTCTTTGCCTGGATGGAAATGAACGATCGGGAGAACCCTTTTTACGAGTATTACGATGAACTGCTGGACATCTGCAGGAAATACGACGTGACCATCAGCCTCGGCGATGCCTGCCGTCCGGGGAGCATTAAGGACGCCACCGACGCCTCCCAGATTCAGGAGTTGATCGTCCTGGGGGAACTGGCCAGGAGGGCCTGGGAAAAGGATGTTCAGGTGATGATCGAGGGGCCGGGCCATATGGCTCTCAATGAAATTGCACCAAACATGCTGCTGGAGAAAAAGCTGTGCCACGGTGCACCCTTTTACGTGTTGGGGCCGCTGGTGACCGATATTGCCCCGGGTTACGACCACATCACCAGCGCCATCGGTGGTGCGGTTGCCGCCGCCAGCGGAGCGGATTTTCTCTGTTATGTCACTCCGGCCGAACACCTGCGCCTCCCCACCCTGGAGGATATGAAAGAGGGAATCATCGCCTCCCGCATCGCCGCTCACGCCGCCGATATAGCCAAAGGGGTGCCCGGGGCGCGCCGGTGGGATGACGAGATGAGCGAGGCCAGGCGCAGCCTTGACTGGGAGAGGATGTTCGAACTGGCATTGGATCCGGAAAAGGCCAGGCGTTACCGGGAGGAGTCCCGCCCGCAGGATGAGGACACCTGCACCATGTGCGGCAAAATGTGTGCCGTGCGCAGCATGAACCAGGTGATGGGGGGGATCGGCCGTGGCGGGAGGTGATGCCATGCTCTGCAACGTCAGCCTGCAGGTGATCCCCCTTGTCTCCGAAGGGGGGATCTCCCCGCTGGTCGACAAGGTGATCGAACTGATCCGGGAGTCAGGCGTGAAGTACCTGGTCGGCCCGATGGAGACGACGATGGAAGGGGATCTACACCAGCTCTTGGAAATCGTGGAGAAGGCCCAGAAGCTCTGCCTGGAGCATGGGGCAAAGAGAGTGGTCTCTGTGGTGAAGATCGACTGCAAGCCGGGTGGAGTCACCATCGAGGAAAAAATAGAGAAATACCGGGAAGGGGAAGCGGGATGAGCGAAATGAAAGTTGTGCTGACAATTGCCGGCTCCGACTCCTGCGGGGGAGCGGGAATCCAGGCCGACCTGAAAACCTTCGGCGCCCTGGGCACCTACGGCATGAGCGTGATCACCGCCGTTACCGCCCAGAACACCACGGGGGTCGTGAGCGTAAGGGAACTGGATGTGGAGATCATCCGGGACCAGATCGACTGCCTGTTTGAAGACATCGAGATCGATGCGGTGAAGATCGGGATGGTCTCCAGCATTGAAATAATCGATGTCATTGGGGAGCGCCTGCGGGCCTACCGGGCGCGGAACATCGTGGTGGACCCCGTCATGGTGTCCAAAAGCGGCTGCCACCTGCTCAGGCCGGAGTCCCGTGAAGAACTGGTGAAGGTGCTGTTCCCCATTGCAGAGGTGGTCACCCCGAACCTGTTCGAGGCCGGGGTGATCACCGGGATGCAGATCGAAAACCTCAACCAGATGGAAGAGGCTGCCGCCAGGATCCACGAGCTCGGGGCAAAAAACGTGGTCGTGAAGGGGGGGCACCTCACCGGGGATGCCGTCGACGTGCTGTATGACGGTGAGCGCTTCAGGCACCTCCGCGGGAGGAGAATAGACACCAAAAACACCCACGGCACCGGCTGCACCTTTTCCTCGGCCATAGCCGCCTACCTGGCCACCGGCTATCCGGTGCCCGAAGCGGTGAGTCGCGCCAAGGAGTACATCACCGGGGCGATTGAACACTCCTTCAGGCTCGGCCATGGAGTCGGCCCCACCAACCACTTTTATCTCTACCGGAAGGAGGGGAGCTATCGTGGATGAAACGAAGAAAACCGGCGGCTTCAGCTTTTTCACCCTCTGGTTCGGCGCCGCCGTTTCCCTGGCGGAGATCATGACCGGCAGTCTGCTCGCTCCGCTGGGAGTTAAAAAGGGGATCGTAGCCATCCTGGCCGGGCACCTGATCGGCACCCTGATCCTGGCCCTGGTCGGTATTATCGGTTTCCAGAGGAGAAGCCCCTCCCTGGTTTCCAGCCGGCTCTCCCTCGGCAGGTACGGCTCATATATCATTTCCATCTTCAACATCATCCAGCTGGTGGGCTGGACGGCGATCATGCTCATCCAGTGCACCCGGTCGCTGCAGACCATCACCGGCAAGCTCTTCGGGTTTCAGAACTTTGCCGTCCTGGCCATCGTTACCGGTATCCTGGTCGCCGTCTGGGCGCTGTACATAGAGCGGGGGATAAACCTGGTGAACGATGCGGCGGTGATCCTCCTGCTGATTCTGAGCATTGTCATGCTGAAGGCGGTCCTGCCGGGAGGGGAGGCGCACCGGGTTGCCGGAAGCATCTCCTTCGGAGCCGCCCTGGAGATGAGCGTGGTGATGCCCCTCTCCTGGGTGCCGCTGATCTCCGACTACACCATGTCCGGGCGCAGCGCCCGGGGCAGCTTCTTCGGGAGTTTCTGGGGTTACTTCCTGGGCAGCTCGTTCATGTACATCACAGGGCTGCTGTCGGCGATTTATGCCGGTACTCCCGACCCCATTGCGGTCCTCATGAAGCTCAATCTCGGGCTTTCCGCCCTGCTGATCGTGGTCCTGTCGACCGTTACCACCACCTTCCTCGACGTCTATTCCGCGGTGATGTCCACCCTGAACCTCACCTCCAGAGTGTCGAGGAAAAACCTGATCCTGATCTTTTCAGGGCTGGGAACGCTGCTTGCCCTGTTTTTCCCGATGGAGCAGTACCAGAACTTCCTGTACATGATCGGGTCCCTCTTCGCCCCGGTGTTCTCGGTGGTGATCCTGGACTACTTCCTGTTCAAGGAGGACAGAACCGGCGATCTCTTCAATATCGAAGGTTTGCTGGCGGCGGCCGTCGGGGTGGCCGTCTACTATGCGGTGATCAGATACGACCTGGTGGTCGGCTCGACCATACCCTCCATGGTGGCCACGGCAGTTGCCTATCTGGCCTTCCGTTTTGTAAAGCACAACTTTATTTGGAAGGAGAAGGAGACATGGTCAACAAAATTGCAGAAGTCTTGAACAAGGTGAGAGAAAGCACACCCCTTGTCCAGTGCATCACGAACTATGTCACCGTTAACGATGTCGCCAACATCCTCCTCTGCTTCGGCGCCTCTCCGGCAATGGTGGAGGTCCGGGGTGAGGTCGAGGAATTTGCGGAAGCAATCTCGGCGCTGTACATCAACCTCGGCACCCTGCCCGGGGAACAGAAAGAAGCGGCCGTCGCCGCCGCCCGCAGGGCGACGGAACTGGGGAAACCCATCGTGCTTGACCCTGTCGCCTGCGGGGCGATTTCGAGGAGGATGGAGGTCGTCCGGGAACTGCTGGACTGCTCCAGGATTGCGGTGATCAAGGGAAACACCGGGGAGATCAAGTCCCTGGCGGGGTACTCGGGAAAGATGAGAGGGGTGGATTCGGTGGATGAGGGTGAAGGGATTTTGGATGCCTGCCGGAGCCTGGCGGAGCGCCTGAACACGGTGGTGGTGGCTACAGGCAAAACCGATGTGGTGAGCGACGGCAGGCGCACCTGCCTGGTGGAAAACGGCACACCCCTCTTTACCCTCGTGACCGGTTCCGGCTGCATGGCCGGCGCCCTGGCAGCGGCTGCTGCCGCCGTGGAGGGTGACGGGTTTGTGGCGAGCGCGGCGGCGCTGGCGGCAATGGGGATTGCGGGAGAGAAGGCGGCGGAACTGAGCGGGGCCGGGGCCCCCGGAACCTTCCGGGTGCGGCTTTTTGATGCGGTTTACGGCCTGACGGGAGAGGAGGCGGCAAAAAGGTGCAGAATCCGGCTCGTGTAGATTACACACTGTACCTGGTTACAGACCGGGGGATCCTGGGCGGCAGGAACCTCTTCGAAGCCGTTGAGGCTGCTATCCGGGGGGGCGTCACCCTGCTCCAGCTCAGGGAAAAGGATGCCTCCGGCCGGGAGTTCTACGAACTTGCCCTCCAGATGAAGAGGGTCGCCGCTTCCCATCACATCCCGCTGATCATCAACGACAGGCTGGACATCGCCCTGGCGGTGGACGCCGACGGCCTGCACGTGGGCCAGGACGACCTGCCGGTGGATGTCGCCAGGAGGCTTCTAGGCCCGGGAAAGATCCTGGGGTGTTCCGTGTCCAATGAGGAGGAGGCGGTGCAGGCGGAAAGAGCCGGCGCCGACTACCTGGGGGCGGGGATCGTCTATCCGACGGGCAGCAAGGAGGTGACCGCTCCCCCCATCGGGGTGGACGGGCTGCGGAGGATCAAAGAGGCCGTTTCCATACCGGTTGTCGGGATCGGCGGTATAGGTTTACATAATATCGCAGCGGTGAAGGAAGCGGGGGTTGACGGGATCTCCGTCATCTCCGCCATCCTGGGGAGCCGGGACATCGAGGAGGCGGCCAGGGGGCTGGTTAAAGCCTGGAGGCAGGTATGAAACGCGTATTCTTCACGGACTTTGACGGCACCATCACCAGGACGGACACCTGTGTGGCGATGGTGGAGGCCTTCGCCGCCGACGGCTGGCAGGAGATCAACGAGATGTGGGAGAGAAAGGAGCTTTCCACCGAGGAGTGCGCCAACAGGATCTTCCGGATCTTCAACGCCGGCCTGGAGGATGTCAAGAAACTGGTGGAGGCCGTGGAAATAGACGGCTCATTCAAGGACTTCCTGGCCTTCTGCCGGGGGCGCGGCTGCCGGGTCTACGTCCTGAGCGACGGGTACGACTTCAACATCGAGCTTATCTTTAAAAAATACGGGATCGACGTGCCGTACTACGCCAACCGGATGGTGTATGACGGCGGGTTTCGGATTAAGTGCCCTTACAGCAACCCGGACTGCGGGAACTGCGGAACCTGCAAGAAAAGGTTGATGGAGGAGCTGAGAAAACCCGGGGAGCAGGTGGTGTACATCGGCGACGGTTATTCCGACACCTGCCCCGCCGCCCATGCCGACCTGGTGTTCGCAAAGGAGACGCTGTACAGATACTGCCGGGAAAAGGGTATACCGGTGATGCCCTTCGATAGCTTCAGGGATATAATAGAGGCTGTGGAGAGGTTGTGAATGCAGCGCAGAACTCGCTGTAAGTCACCTGCTTCCTTGTTTAATACAGCCTGGAACAGCTGGGGGTTCGGAGGATGAGATTCCTGATCATGGCCAACGGGGAATACGGCGACCCGGCATGGTATAAAGGCCGTAGGGAGTTGTTCGACCGGGTTGTCTGCGCCGACGGGGGGACGGCCGCCGCCCGCAGGCTGGGCATTGTCCCGGACTGGATCGTGGGGGACATGGACTCCATCCGGGAGGAGGACCGCGCCTTTATGGAAAGGGCGGGCGTCAGGTTTGAAACCTATCCGGCGGAAAAGGATTTTACCGACACCCAGCTGGCCCTGGATCTCGCCCGGAGAGAGGGCGCCCGGGAGGTGGCGGTCTGGGGAGGAACCGGCTCCCGCCTGGATCACACCCTTTCCAACCTCTTCAACGCCGCGAAGCTCGTTGAAGGCGGCATCGAGGTCCGCTTCGAGGCGCCCGGCTTGACCATCTACCTGGTCGGGGACCGGCTGATCGTGCCGGGCAGAGTCGGGGACACCGTATCCGTACTGGTTCTGGGGGACCGGGCGACAGGGGTAACCGAGGAGGGGTTCCGGTACCCCCTCCATCAGGCGGTTCTGGACGGAAGGTGCCAGTATGCGGTTTCCAACGTCATCACCGAGCCGAACCCCCGCATCCGGGTCGCAAGCGGCATCCTGGCGGTTTTTCATTACCGTGCCCTGCCGGAATAAAGACCGTGCACCGGGATACCGGGCCGGGCGGTGCGGCATGCTCCGGGAGCAGGTGTCTGCCCTGGAAATACGTTTCGGTTTATCCTTGCGCTTGCTCCCGGACTCCGGTTGAACTCGCCCTAGGACTCGTCGCAGACGGCAGCCGACCGGCTCCTATGACGCCATCCATGGCGCATAGTCGCCTAGCTCAACCTCCTGTTTCGCTTCGGCTGCCGTTAGCTGCTCCTTCGTCAAGGGCGAGTAACAACCTC
>DULK01000046.1 GCA_012840385.1 Syntrophomonadaceae bacterium | reverse complement strand
CCTTCGATGTGCTTTTGGATAACAAGCAGCCTATTAAGTTCTTCTTTACTCAACTCTACATATTCCCCTCTCATGGGGACATTTTCACAGAACTATTATAAGGTGACAATATCACAGAACGATAACAGTTTTACCATTCGAGTCATTGACAAAAGGGCGAATTTTTCATATAATGAGACTCGGCTTATAAAATTTATAGCTGAATAGCTGACTCAAGATGCGGAAGTGGCGGAATTGGCAGACGCGCACGTTTGAGGGGCGTGTGGGCAACCGTGCGGGTTCAAGTCCCGCCTTCCGCACCAAACCTTTAAAAACAGGGCTGTAGGAAAAACCTACGGCCTTTTTCTTTTAAGTGTCGTGTGAGGTTGACACGTCAACTTTTGACGTTAGAGACGGGAAAAGCGAAGCGCGCACTTAAACAATTTTACCGGTTTCTGAATGCGGAAGCTCTTGTGGCAAGGCCCGCCAATTTTGTTCTCACTTTTCCTTCCGAAGAAGGATATTCCTGCCTTACAGCAAAAGAAAAGAAAAAGAAAAGAATGCTAGAAAGGAGGGCAGAAGGCAGGTGTGAAAACAGGTGCAGCAAAGCTACTGAGCGGCATTCTGTTTGCACTGGCATTATCACTAAGCGTTTTTGCCGTGGAGAATCCGGCGGCGCAGGCACTGTCGGCGGTGCCTGAAGCCGTATACGACTCGGTTTACCAAAACGTATACGAAATCAACCCCACCCCGGTCATTGCCCAGCAGGACGTTTTGCTTTCCGAAGTTTACTTGAAAGTGCCCGACGACCCTGGGGGCCTGCACAACGCTGCCCTGGCGGCGGAGAAGATCAACGGCACGATTGTCTTGCCCGGCGCTGTCTTCTCGTTTAACAAGGTTGTCGGAGAAAGAACGACGGAAAACGGTTTTGTGCTTGGCCCTGTAGTCACCTACAGCAGGCATGGGTATCGAATGGGGCAGGACATAGGTGGAGGCGTCTGCCGGACGAGCACGGCGGTTCACCAGGCGGTGCTGAAAGCCGGGCTGAAGGTCATCGAAAGACACTCCCACTCCATCCCGGTGGAGTACGCCGAGCCGGGGTCCGACGCTGCCGTGTACTGGGGCGTGTGGGATTACAGGTTTCTTAACAACACGCAGTATTCGGTCAAAGTAGCGGCAGACATCCAAGATGACATCATAGACGTGCAGCTATACAGCATAGTTCCCGTCACCACAAACCTCCGCATATTTCTGGACGGCCAGGAAGTCCTCTTCCCGGGCGCAAAACCGTTTGTGCTGAACGGGGTCACATATGTTCCCCCGGAATTCTTTGAGAAAAACTTCGGCCTGGAAATCGCCTGGGACAGGCTGGCGAAAGCTGTTTCCGTAGAGGGGAAAGACGGCCCCGTTGAGCTTCCCGTCGGCGCTTTGTTCACCGAAGAAACTGCAATGATACCGCTGAGATGCCTGGCCGAGCGGCTCGGGGCGGCGCTTTCATGGCAGCCGGGGAAAACCGAAATCGAAAGCAGAAGGAGCGATCAAAATGCCTGACAACCAAGAGGAGGAGATTCTCACTCCAGCGCAGCGGAATGCCCTTATCGATGCCGCAACGATTGTTCTCGATGAGGCCTTCTATGATCTCGCGGACGTTATCAAAGGAAAGGCAATTGATGAGACTATCATCTTTGATGAATACCTTCCCAGCCAATTTCGGCACCACTACAATGTGCTGTTCCTTAAAAAGTTCCTGGTCTGCTTGGTTAGAGTCGCCGATCAGCTGGCAAACTGGGATGGAGAAATAATACCTGCGTGTACTGCAGAATGCCTGGCGCTCAGGGCAATCGTTAAGAGAGCGGAAGCATTGCTGGATTTGGATGGGGTTGAAGAAGAGACTTGCTTAGACCTCTTTGTAGATGTGGCTTTTCCGGACATGGATGTGGAGCTTCTGTTCGACCAGGCGGAAAAACTCGGCATATTCGGCTCCTACGTTCGTGGGGAGCAAAATAGCAACAGCGATGTTGACATTCTGGTTAGCTTCAAGGAACTGGTTGGACTTCTAAAATTCGTAGCCCTGAAGCACCAACTGGGCGAACTTATCGGCAAAGATGTCGATCTGGTTATGAAGTCTGCACTTCAGCCGGGTATCGGCAAGCGAATACTGAAAGAGGTAATCTACGTATGAAGCGCTCATTTGAAGATTATCTCAACGACATATTGGATTTTACATCTTGTCCGTCTTGGCTTGTTAGTACTTCGCGAACCTTTTCCACGACTAGATCCGGCAGCCAGGGACTGATGTAGTGGACGCACCCTTCCGGTTTGTTGGGTTTGGTGAACTTGTTGATCGACTGCGGCAGGTTAGAATCTACAATGATTATTGGAACGTCTTCCCTGAGTGGCTCTCTAATCAGCACCTCCCCAGCCTCGTCAAGTAGGGGATAAGCCGCGTCATCATTGACTTCATCAAGATAGGAACAGTACGCGTTCCAAGCCTCTTCGCCCAAAAGGTTACGGTCCACGACCTGGATGTCTGAAGGCACTGCGATAATGTCCGGGGAGTCCGGTTCTCCGAAGAACACTTGTGCACCCACATCCCGGGCAACATCCAAAAGTGTCCCTACCAACTCTATGTTCTGTAGGACCACAAAGATCCGTCGACACGCCTGGGGTACGTCGGTGCAGCCCCGTACCTTGCATCGCTCAATCTCCGGTTCTACAGTGGGAAAGTATCTCAGGAAGCTGGACGTACAGGTGGACACTTCAGTCGAGCGGAAACGCTTTGCCTTCGAGTTTGCCAATGACTGCTGGCAGATAGATACAATGGTAGGTCCCTATCTGGTTCTGGACGGTAAGAAAAAGCGCAATTACCTGATGGCCTTTCTTGACGATGCCTCAGGTCCAGGGATTCAATGAACTGCATCCTGACTGTCCGGAACAAGCGTTCCACCTTCCCTTTTGAGGCCGGAGAAAACGCCTGGCATGAGTCAAAAATATCCCCAAAGAGGTGCAGATCAGCCTGAGCTGCAGCGAGTCGTAAACCTTCCCGTTATCGCAAAAGATCCGCTTGGGGATTCCCCGTTTCAGGATGGCCTTCTTCAAAACCGTCTGCAGGTTTTGAGAGTTCTCCTACTGAAGTGACCGGGAGCTTATTTTGCGGCATTTCGGTCGTATTTTGCTCTGGTCCAAGGGCGGAGAGTTCTCTTGCGTTAGGGATTTGCTTTTACGAAGCACTACATCACAAATACTCGGGCGATAGCCCGGTTTACAGGTAAGTGAGTAATTTTGCAAGGAGGGTCCGATGTGAGAAAGAGACTTGTTTTTACCCATTTCATGGCTGTCCTGATGGGGGTCTTATTGTCAGGTTCCGTTGCGCTTGCCAGTTCTTCTATCAGTGTGGATTTCTTGCCCCTCAAGTACTATTTCAATGGTGTACAGAAATTTCCTCCCGCTGGGAAGGAAGGTTTTATTTACAACGGGACCACTTATGTACCCCTTCGTTTTGTGGCGGAATCCTTGGGATTGGGTGTTAAATGGGACGGCAATACATCAAGCATTTATATTGGTGGCGGCACACCTAGTCAGCCGTATATACCTAATTCAGAGCCAATACCTACTAAGATTCAATACATGGCAGATATTATGAAGCCCTATTATACTAGAGGGGTAAGTATTTGGGATTATAAATTGGTCATGGGTGGGAAGCAATATTATAAGGGCTGGATGTTAAATAACGGATTCAATGCACAGGGAAAGGCCTCCTTTAATCTAGGTGGCAATTATCGCCGTATTACAGGTCTAATGGGAATTGATGATAATTATGCTTTTAGTAGTACTCATGTTTCAATTTACGGTGACGGCAAGCTCATCAAAAGGTATGACCTAGACCCAGGTGATTTGCCCATAAAGTTGGATTTAGACGTAACAGGCGTTACTCGCTTAGACTTTGAATTTAATTTTGATAAAACTTTCCTCCTAACTGCGATTGACTTGGCAGAGATGCAAATAGAATAGGCGCTGATCAAGGGCTACCCCTTAGCGGTTGCCAGCGCCAAGTAGTCGATATACGTGACAAGATGATCTTTAAGTACAATCCCAATAAGGGTACTCTAGAGGGGTATTTTTATCCCTGCTATATCAATATTGATTATTTCAGCTGTCAACGAGCAGACAGTGGTTCCGATCTTGCCATGAGTAAAGCGACTAAGTTCTTCTAAGCTTTATCCAGATGACTAGTCAGCAAGGCGTTACGTTATATGGAATCAGATGGTTGCGGGACCAGTAAAGTAAGTTTGGTGTTAACCTTTTATCATTAATCGACCAACGGGGGATTTGGCCCCGCAAGCCCGTAATTAAAGGCTTGAGATATAGAGAGGCCAGATTACTTTAGTATTCTTATGGAAGCATAATCGTGGGGGGGAGGGGTTATGCCCTATGTCGACATGGAGAACGTCTTTAATTCTGCTAACCCTTGTTTGTATCCTTGCCATTGCTAGTTTTTGCTTTTCGGTTGAGCCTTTGCAAGCAGCGATATCGGAGAGCCCGAGTGTTACTTACCCGTCCAATGGTGCTTATGTAGAACCAGGCAGTGTTACCATCAGGTGGAATCCTGTGGCCGGTGCCTCCAGCTACGGGATTGGAGTAGTTGACGATACGATTGGCGTAAAGATTGTCAATGTTGATTTTGGGATTACCGGAACAAGCTATACAATCTCGTCATTATTGATTAAAGCAGGTCACAGCTACCGTTACTCGGTGGGGGCCATTGCGGACGATGGGACTCAGAAGTGGGTTGAGAATCTTACTTTCCGGGTGAAAAACCCGACACTTACGGCTCCGATAATAACTTATCCATCCAATGGTGCTTTTGTAGAACCGGGCAGTGTCACGATTAGATGGACCGGTGTTAGCGGCGCAACAACGTATTTGCTTGCCTTTAAGGATTTAACTTCCGGGATGAAGTACCTTGATGACCAGGATGTTGGGAACAGAACAAGCTATACTATTTCAACGGGTCTAATCACGCCAGGCCACAGCTATAAGATAGCACTTTGCGCCAAAAACGATTCTGAAGAAAAATGGACCGAATCTACGTTTAGCATCAAAGAAATAGCAGTAAAAAGCTTAACGCCTCCGGTGATTTACAGCCCGCGCAATGGTGAGACCCTGGACGACCCGGGAAGCGTAACGGTGAGGTGGAGTAGCGTAGACGGTGCCACGAAGTACCTGATCGCGGTTATGGACATTACGGATGGAGATAAGTTTGTGAATGACCAGGATATCGGCACCAGCACCAACTACACCATACCTTCCTACCGCATTAAACCCGGACACAAGTACAAGATCGCCGTATGTGCCCAGAATGAGCGTGAGGAAAAGTGGACGGAGGCAACGTTCAGTATAAAGGCCAGTGAAGATACTACTCCACCTAGAATAAGCGGGTTTTCCGGACGGTTAGAGGTCGAGCAGGGGCAAAGTATCCGCTTGCCGGGTAGTATCACCTCTGACACAGAAATCACCAAAGTGACCCTGGGAGTATGGGGTTACCGGGATGACTACGCCTCTAAATACCCCAACAGCAAGACCTTTAGCATGAGCAGCTTCGTGATCAACACATCGTCCGGGCTCTTTTCGCAGCCGGGCGAGTACGTGCTCACCGTCTGGGCTAGTTCTGTGGGTTGCCCAAATCCACCCAGCGAGCTTGGACGAATGACGCTGATTGTGAGGGAGGCACAGCTGTCGGGGCCGCAAGCCCCACCGGTAATAATCAGCCCGAGGAATGGGACTACCTATGACAAAGGCGACATTGCTATAAGGTGGACTTCTGTTTCTGGTGCCACTCACTATGTTGTAGCGGTCCGTGATGTGACCAGCGAGCAAAAGATTGTGGACGATGAGAATGTGGGGAGCAGTACAAGTTTTATCCTGAGAGGCTGGCAGCTCGTGGAAGGACATCAGTACAAGATTGGTGTCGGTGCCATTGGTGATGGAGTTGAAAAGTGGAACACTGATACCTATATCACCATTCGCCAGGCAGCCATCATTGATAGTGCTCCCCCGAGCATCAGCGGGTTGCGGACAGTGGAGGTTGAGCAGGGGCAGAGCGTCAGTCTCCCGGGCTCCATCACTTCCAGCACGAACATTACCAAGGTAACACTCGGGGTATGGGGTTACCAGGATGACTACGCCTCTAGATATCCCAACAGCAAGACCTTTAGCATGAGCAGCTTTGTGATTAACACTTCATCCGGGCTCTTTTCGCAGCCGGGCGAGTACGTGCTTATCGTCTGGGCTAGTTCGGTAGGCTGCCCAAACCCGCAGAGGGAACTGGGTCGGATGACGCTGGTTGTAAGGGAGCCGAAACGTGAGTCCAAAGTGCTTCTGGCAAAGCCGGTGATCAAATACCCGAAGAACGGCGAAACACTTAAGAAGGATGACCTCACAGTACGCTGGGACAGCGTACCAGGGGCGGCCAGCTATGGGATCGGTGTACTGGATATCACCACGGATGAGAAAATTGTGGATATCGGAAACGGCTGGAAGCAGAACAGCTATACAATTCCGTCGGCAAAGCTGGAAGAAGGTCATTCCTACGAGATAGCGGTAGGGGCAATCGCCGCTGACGGTAAAACGGAAAACTGGAATGATGAAGGGATCAGGGTAACCATAGCAAAGCCGGAGGTGCCTGTGCTCACCGGTTTTCCGGCTGCTGATCAGGTAATTGCGGGCGACAAATACACATTCAAGGGTAGAATAACCTGTAAGAGCAAGCTGACTAAAGTGACAATAAATCTCCGCGGTCAGTCCGGCGATTTATGGTCGAGGCCGATCTCCACGGATACTTTTGACCTCAGCAGCGTCACTGTGGATACGTCACAGGGAATCCTGGCTTATCCGGGAACTTACACCGTTAATGTTTGGGCCGCGACCGCGGACTGGCAGCCGACAGAGCCTTTGAAATCCATGACCTTAACCGTCAAGGCGCCTTCTCCACCGGCCCTGAAAGGCTTTCCAGCCAACCAGACACGCACCATTACGTTAGGCGACACCTACAGCTTCGAAGGGTATCTGACCGCGGATTGTCCCATAACAAGAGTAAACGCTGTCGTTATTGGAGCAAACACCCTTTCTGGAATTAAGGAGATAGCGGAAGAGCTTCAGGGCAGCATCAAGACCTATAACCTTAACAGACTTAAGATCGATACAAAACTACCCGAATTCTCTGCAGCTAAAAGATATGAAATACGCCTATGGGCGAAAACTGAGCGCTTCCAAAACCCCGAAGTTCCGTTAGCTATCATGTGGCTGGAAGTCAAGCTTGGGGATGCTCCGCAGATAGAAAATCTCCCAAACAGTGTGGATGTACTCAAGGGAGAAACATATAAAATTCGGGGAAGAGTTGTTTCTCAATCCGATCTCACAAAAGTAACAGCTATTATGAAACCGAAGGATCATGCTGGCGCTCTCGGAACCTTTGCTCCCAAAATCTTCACGGAGGAAATGAAGGAAAACCAAAAAGCATTTGACTTAAGCAAGTTTGAGATCGATACCAGGTCTTTGCCAAGCGGCGCCTATACGATAGACATCTATGCCAAGTCAATTGCCAACAATGTGGCTGAAGCGCCCCTCGGCACTATGGTGCTCAACGTAAGGCGCGTGCTTCCGCCGACGATAAAGGATTTTGAACAGTACAAAAGGATCACTGTTGGTGAAGAATATACCTTAAAGGGGATAATAACCTCTACATCCACTTTGACAAAAGTCACCGCCCAAATAGCGGGCGATGCTAGCAGCGTACAATCTCGTGACAACCTGAACACCAAGAACTATTCCTTAAACACCTTTACTTTTAAGCCCGATAAACCTGGTATTTACCTGGTAGAGGTCTGGGCTGCAACAAAATATCTTGGCAAACCTACAGAGCCTATCGGACAGATGATTCTTGATGTCAGGCCTGAAAACGAACTCCTAGGTCCTAATAACAACGTAAATGGTTACAAGGTTTTTGGTTTCCCATTAAACAAGAGAATAGAGTTGTTCACGGGAGAAACTTACTGTTTCCAGGGAATGCTTTATTCCGAAACGCCGTTGTATTTAGTCAACCTGAAGATTAGTGGTCCTCGAGGTAACGGCATTGACAATGATGCCTTCAGGCAGGATGTCAAAGGTAACGTTTTTGACTTCAGGAAGTACCAGTTCGCGGCCCTTGACAGGTTTGCCGTGCCGGGAGATTACAAAATCAATCTCTGGGTGAGTGCTGAAGGCAAGCAGCCGGAGATGCTTGGTAGCTGTACTATAACCGTTAAGTCCCCGACAAAATGGATCGACGGCCCCAGGTATCTTGATGAGCGAGACGAAGTCTATGTGTCGCTAGAGGTTGATGAAGGCATAAAGAAGAACGGCACGTACCCGATCATAGCCGTAACGGTATTCGATGGGGATGAGAGGATCGGCTATTACACTTTGAATCAGGTGAAGGATAACCATTTTGAAAGGTATATACCGGCAACAGAATTGAGGCGGTCTTCGGGCCAGGCCAGGACTCTCAGGTTCAACATCATGGTTGATGGGTACGATCCCTGGTATGCCAAGGTCAACCCGAATCCCGAACATGTGAAGACTCTGACGGTGCCTGAAGCAAAGTGGCGCATCCCCGTAGGGGGCCAGCAATTTATAGCCTCAGCAACCTCGGATTACCTGGTTGTAAATGTTCCAACTAACCAAAAACTACCCTCCAGCTTCAAAGTATGCATGGGAGTGAGTGCTGACAACAAGACGTGGACGGAGTACCCTATTCCTGCAAAAGGCGATACGTATTTCTCACATTCCTATCGTTTAGGCGATCTGGGTCTTCAGAGGGGAAACAGCTATTATTTCCGTGCGACTATCTACGGCCCGAATAACGTCGTCATAGATCAGACGGCATGTGAACAGAAATTAATACCTACAAAACCTTCCAAGGACGGTGGAGATAACAAAAATAACGACGCGAAAAATGAGATAACAAGAAATACCATGTTGAAGTCCGGACAAACCTTTATAGGTCCTGTTGTAAAACCGAAAACCGATTTCGGCAAAATAGTTATTCCTGATAAGTATCTTTATGACTTACCGCAAGCTAAAGGGGTAGCCATTCCAATATACGTTCCTTTGTGTGAAGGTTTTGATTCTTCTAATGTTAACTATCAGAAAGATGGGTGGACTACTGTTAAACGAATCTCATTGTCTAAGTTAACGTTCAGTCTAAGGGATTTTGTATCTGGTTTCATGCAGAATGCTGAAGAACCTAAGGAGGCCAGTTCTAAAAAATCGCAAATGCAATTAGACAAGATGCATATTGCTATGCAAATGGTTGACGGCTTAAACAACTCAGTTTCCAGAACTAGTGTTGAGATAGAGATACAAAAGAGTAGTTCAAACCAACTACGAGCAATTATCAAGCTGGGTGACCTTAAGGGGGAGTCTTTATGGCGTACTTGGGCTGGTACGAGTCATTATTTTATAGCTTTCAGAGATGACATTGACACTGTTATGAGTGCCGCGAGATATGTAAGTCTTATTCGGGAGTTCCAATTACCCAATGACAGGTCTTGGGATTTACAACTCAGTATTGATCCAGCCCATAGAGATGATACGTACATCGGCTATTTGTCATATTCAACTGATGGCGAGCTCATTTGTACCCCAAGATTGTATGCTGGGGATAAGCTGCAATTGGTCTATTGGAAATACCCTTGGCGATTAGTCTGGGTCCAAGAACCAGTAGTTGAATCTGGCGTTTATCTACGATACTTATTGGAACAGCCATATTATTTGCCTAAGGAAGATAGTAGTAATGTCATCAAGACTTTAGGTGGTATACAGTTTCTACACTAGTCCGGCGAACTTGGCAGGGGCGTTGTGGTCACAGAAGCGCTGGATATCGCCATCTCGGTCACGATGCTGCCGCTTACACCAACCAATTGCCGGGAGTTTTAGGGCTTTATACTCGGTAACAACTTGGAGACTACTTGGCCGGAGTTTTTCGGCTGGATCTAGGCGGGCGACCTCAAAGGGTGGACCTGATCGTTTCAGATGATGAAAGTGCCCAGTCAACGTGGAGAGATAAGGTATTATCCTTGTCTGTGCTGGAGAATGGGGGTCATCAAGTGGGTAGAGGGCTTGAAAGGCTACCTGGGACCATCGGTTCTGATTATCATATTAGCGCTTGTGGAACTGGTCAAGCTTTGCCTTTCAGAATTCAGAATAGGTAACACATTCTCGCTACCATAGACTATTTTGGCGGTAATGGGACAACAATAGCGGTAACTGTTACGGCAAAGAACGGCATGATCCAGTCTGTTTGGATGGTTCAAAAGATAAAGGCGACCTTTCAGAAGGTGACTGAGAACGACCAGATGCTGTATATCCTGATCGACTCTCTCAAGTCTAATGGATCTTAGTGGGAAGTATACGACGGACAGTATGAGTCTTGGTAAGAGCATGTTTAGGATAGCGAATTGACCCAATCATTTTCCTGTCCCGTATAGTTTACTAGTTTGACGGAGGAGGTATTCCCTGTGAGCGATGACAAAGAAAGAGAACTTATGGAGTTACGTAACATACGCCGCGAGTTGTGGGAATTGAACCAAAAGATGGAGAAGGATGACCAGAAAAAAAGGCAACAGGAGTATACTGAAGTGGGTTGTTTAGAAGGATTAATTTATGGGACGCTAGCCCTTGTAGTCGTATTTGGAGGTATATATGCCATTATTAAGTTTATAATTTGGTTTTTCACGCGCCCTGTGCCTTCAAGCTAGGTGACTAATTCTTCTGCATAGCTGTCTAATATCTAAAAACGTTGTCTTTTTCTAAATTCTTGGAATCGCTTACTATTTAGGCAGACTATTTTGGGCGACTAATAGCTCTGATTATCACATTTTTTTAAAAGCGGTTTAAGGAGGGATTGGCTTGAAAAAGGACACTATAAAGTTACTAACTTTAGTTGTGTTATTCGGAGTGTTGACCATGATCACGGGTTGCGGTGGAGGAAGCAGCAAGTTCATGGGTAATTGGGTACAAGTGGACGACCCATCAGCATGGATGAAAATTTATAAGAACGGGAAAGCGATTATAGTGGATTGCGGTGATGGTAAGTTCCCGGCGACATTCAAGGATGGTTTGTTGCATATTAGTATGGGCTTTGGAGAGGTAACTGCATTTTATGATGAAAAGTCTGACGAAATGGTTCTTACTGGTTTTGGCAAGTCCTACCGGTTTAAACGCAAATAAAATTAACAATCAACGGATGTTCCTTTCAATTTGATTCGATGGGAAATGTTGAAATGCCTCCCACATTGTGTGATTTTTCAAAATAAACTTACCACTATTTTGCAAACTAAACCAGCCAGTTAATTCGAAAAAATAAGGTAAATTTTCAAAATAAAACAGTTCATCGAGAGCCGGGTTATCAAATTGTCACAATCT
>DULK01000045.1 GCA_012840385.1 Syntrophomonadaceae bacterium | reverse complement strand
TCATTTCCGTGAGGCGGCTGCTGTGTTTTCACAGCATTTACAATGAAGTGAAGTGAAATACAGGCGTGATCCTGTTCCTCTGTTTGCCGCTGGATCGCGGTCTGTACCCGATTGAACTGAACCAGTAGCAGGAGGATGATGCCCGGCAGCACAGCAAAGGTAATCCCGGAAACCAGCAGGATCTTGCTTCTCAGCGTATTGAGCACAAAGTCCACCTCAGGGCATCAGGTGCCTGGGGGGGAACACCGCTGTCATATTTCTCCAGCAAAGGCCATATATAACCTGTAAAGGAAAAAGGATGGGAGTGGCCGCGGATGAGATGGGGTGCTACGACACACGGCGGCATCTATTTGCTGCGGTGGGCCAGGAGCCTGGGGTACCGGGCATTGATAGTAACTGAGAAGTTGCAGGTCTGCGGCTATACCCGGTTGTTGCCGGGCTTTTTTCCTGTTCGGGCTCCATGTCTTCTCCGGTGGCGCCGCCAGGGTGTGAAATATAACGCCGGTAAACCGGCGTTTGACTTATGCCGGGCCGAAAATTCCGGACCCTTAAAGCAGGATTTTCCAACCCTTCCGGTGAAATAGTCATGAGCCGCCCAATCAGGGCGCGATGCCGGACGGGGGGATTGCCATGAAACGGTTGCTGCTTCTCACGGTTGTGCTGACGCTTATTCTGGCCGGCGGCTTCTCGCCGCCGTCATTTGCCCGGCCGGAAACCCCGGTGCTGCTGGACGGGCTTCCGGTTGCCTTTGATGTGCCACCGGTAATCCAGAACGGGCGCACCCTGGTTCCCTTCCGGGCGATAGCGGAGGCGTTGAACGTCCCGGTGAGCTGGGAAGCGGCCACCCGTACAGTAAAAGCGACCGACGGCCGCATCACAGTTCTGCTGCAGGTGGACAGCCCGGTTGCGTGGATCGACGATCGACAGTATATCCTCGAAGTGCCGCCGCAGATAATCGACGGGAGGACCCTCGTGCCCCTCCGGTTTTTGGGGGAGGCCTTAAACTGCAAGGTGGAATGGCTGGGCCCCGTTGCGGGAATCAGGATTACATCTCCACCAAAAGAAATGGCGGTGCTCGGCTTCTATGCGCTGGGGGACCAGAAGACCAGCAGCTGGACAGACCTTTTCGGCGCGGCGTACCCGAATACTTCCACGGGCAGCACCGACCTGGTGGGCGAAATCGCCCTGGGTTGGTACAGTGTTGACGCTGCAGGGGCCTTGCTCACCAGGAGCAGGACCGGCTGGCAGCGGCCCGAGGGTTGGGAAGATGTGCTCGATGCAGCAGGCAAGTACGGCCTGAAAACCGAAATGGTGGTGAACGCCACCGACGGGGACGGCACCCTCACGGCGCTTCTCTCGGATGAAGCCGCGGTAAACAGGGCGGTCCGGGAGATCGCAGGGGAGGCGAAGGCCCACTACCGGGGAGTGAACATCGACTTCGAAGGCCTCGGATGGAATGACACGGGGGAGCAGCTTAAAGCCGTCCGGGAGCGTTTTACGGGGTTTGTGCGGCTTTTAGCGGATCAGCTGCACCGGGAAGGGTGTTCCCTGACCCTGACACTGCACCCGCTGAACAGCGCATACCGGGGGTATGACTACGAGGCCCTGGGAAAGGCGGCGGACCGGATCGTGGTTATGGCCTACGACTACGGAGCTTTTCCGGAGCCGGTGGAACCGGTGAACCGGGCGGTAGAAATGGCGAAGGCAGCCGTTCCTTCTGGCAAACTGCTGCTCGGAATTTCCGTACCCGGCGAGACTACCGAAAGCATCATAACAAAGGTCGGGATCGCCAAGCGCCACGGCCTTCAGGGGATCGCCCTCTGGAGGCTCGGACTGGTGCCGGATGAGATGTGGGATGTCTTGAGAACCACCTTGAAAACCAGGGGTTCATAAAGCATTATATGTTATGGGAGGTGATGAAGCTGGAAAACGAGGAGTTCCAGAAGATAGTGCTGGAACAGTTGCAAAGGCTGTCTGAAGGGCAGGGGCGTCTGGAAGGGCGGCTCACGGGAGTTGAGAAAGGCCAGCAGCTTCTGGAAGCCCGCCTGAAAGGTGTTGAGGAAGGCCAGGAGCGCCTGGAAACCCGCCTGAAAGGTGTTGAAGGGCGGCTCACGGGAGTTGAGGAAGGCCAGCAGCTTCTGGATGCCCGCCTGAAGGGTGTTGAGAAAGGCCAGCAGCTTCTGGAAGCCCGCCTGAAGGGTGTTGAAGGGCGCCTCACGGGAGTTGAGAAAGGCCAGCAGCGCCTGGAAGCCCGTCTGAAGGGTGTTGAGGAAGGCCAGCTGAAACTGGAAGCCCGTATCGAAAACGAGGTTATTGAGAAAATCCGGGGACTGTTCGACGACCGGGAGGTTCAAAACGACCGGTTCGAAAGACTGGAAAAAAGAATGGAGCGTTTGGAGAAACAGGTTGAGGGCATTGCAGCTGGTACCAGGTACCTGGTTGCCCGTGTGGCCGAGCTGGAGAAGATAGCCGAATAACAAACAAGAAGTACCCCTGCCGGGAAGGGCGGGGTTTTTTCTTTGGGCAGGCTTGTTGAGTTTCCAGTAAAAGGGGTAAAATAGCGGTAGTGAAAGGGGAGGCATGCGGCTTGGAAAAAGCGCTGTTTGAAGAGATCCTGTCCCGGGTACAAAAACCCGCCCGCTACCTGGGTACCGAGTGGAACTCGGTAAAGAAGAACTGGGACAGGGTTGCAGTAAAAATGGTCTTCGCCTTTCCCGACCTGTACGAGGTGGGGATGTCCCACCTCGGCCTGCAGATCCTGTACGGCCTGGTCAACAGGGAAGCCGACTACCTGATGGAGCGGGTTTTTGCCCCTGCAGCGGACATGGAGGCGGAACTCCGGAGGCGCGGGCTTCCGCTGTTCAGCCTGGAATCACGCCGGCCTCTTGCCGACTTTGACGTGCTGGGGTTCACCCTGCCCTACGAGATGACCTTCACCAATATCTTGAACATGCTTGATCTGGCCGGCATTCCCCTGCGGGCCCGCGAGCGTGCGGATACCCACCCCCTGGTGATCGGTGGCGGGCCGGCGGTTTACAACCCGGAACCCCTTGCTCCCTTTTTCGACGCCTTTGTGATCGGGGAGGGGGAAGAAAGCCTGCTGGAAGTCCTGCAGGCTATCAAGCAGGTCAAGGAAAGAGAGGGGCGCCCTGAACGCCCTGCCCTGCTTGAGAGGCTTGGTGAGATCCCGGGGGTTTACATCCCCGGCTGGTATGGTGTTGAGTACACGGAGGAAGGCAGGGTCAGGAGGGTTTTTCCTGTTAAGCCCGGTGCCCCGGAGAGGGTGCGGCGCCGCCTCTTAAAAGACTTAAACGGCGCCTATTTCCCGGAGGCTCCCATCGTCCCCCTGGCGGAGGCGGTGCACGAGCGGGGAATGGTGGAAGTGTTCCGGGGCTGCACCCGCGGCTGCCGCTTCTGCCAGGCGGGGATCATCTACCGGCCTGTCCGGGAACGGGATCCCCAAGTCCTGCAGCACCAGGCCGGTGAAATCGTGAAAAGCACCGGTTATGACGAAGTATCCCTGGTATCCCTGAGCAGCCTCGATTACGCGGGGCTGGATGAACTGCTCCCCTCCCTGCGGGACCGGTGCAGCGTTACCAGGACGGGTATTTCCCTTCCCTCCCTCCGGGTGGACTCTTTCAGCGTTAGAGTGGCAGGGAACCTGCCCGGGGTGCACAGGACCAGCCTGACCTTTGCGCCGGAGGCAGGAACCCAGCGGCTGCGGGACGTGATCAACAAGGGGGTCACCGAGGCCGACCTTTTGGAGGCGGCACGGGCCGCTTTTGAAGCAGGCTGGACGGCACTCAAGCTTTATTTCATGATTGGGCTTCCTACGGAAGAGCAGGCCGACCTGGAAGGAATCGCCGACCTGGTTCGCAAGGTGAGGCAGGCCGGCAGGGATGTTTTCAAAGGAAAGAAAAAGGTGCGGCTGACGGTTAGCGCCGCTTCCTTTGTGCCGAAGGCCCATACCCCTTTCCAGTGGGAGGGGCAGGTGCCCCGGGAAACCCTGGAGGCAAGGCACAGGTTCACGGCCAATCTCGTCAGGCGGAGTGGAGCGGACTACCACTGGCATAACATAGAGATCAGCTTCATCGAGGCGGTTTTCGCCCGGGGAGACCGCCGTCTGGCCGGGGTTTTGGAGGAGGCGTGGCGCCGGGGCTGCAGGTTTGACGGCTGGACGGAGCACTTTAAGTTTTCACTGTGGGAGGAGAGCTTTAAGGCGGCAGGGCTTGACCCACGGTTTTATGCCGGGCGCCGGCTGGGCTACGATGAAGTTCTTCCCTGGGAGGTCATCGACAGCGGTGTTGACAGGAGGTTCCTGATCAGGGAACACAGAAAAGCCCTGGCCGGTGAGACCACTCCCGACTGCCGCTTTGCCGGCTGTGCAGGGTGCGGGATCTGCCCGGGGCTGGGTGTGTCCCCTCGCCTGGTGGGAGGCGGGGAACGAAAGTTTACGGAGGAGCAGCCGTAACCGGCATGCGGGTCCCCGGATTGTTGTGCATATATAAGGTTATCGGGGAGAGGGACTGAGAAGCCCCATACAGTGGAGAGGATGAAAAGCGATGCCGAAGTACCGCATTGCCTATGCTAAAATCGATCTTGCCAGGTTTCTTTCGCACCTGGAGGTCCTGCGGACCTTGAACCGGGCGCTGCGGCGCTCCGGCCTACCCCTGGCTTACACGGAGGGTTTTAACCCTCACCCGAAGGTTTCTTTCGGCCCTTCGCTGGGTGTCGGTGTGGCGGGCCTGAACGAGTATTTCGACCTGGAGCTGGAGCAGGCTGTACCCCTTAAGCAAAGCCTGGACCGGGTGGGCCGGCAGTTTCCGCAGGGTTTGGTGGCAAAGGCGATGGCAGCCCTTCCCCCATTTGCTTCCGGCCTCAGCAGAGTGATCGACTGCGCCTGGTACCGGGTGGCCCTGCCGCCGCAGGCAGTGCCGGATGGCCGGCTGCGCCTGTTGAAAGATTTGAGAGAAAGCGCCGAGCCCTGGTTAAGAAAGCGCCAAAAAGACGGGAAGGTCTTTGATGTGAAGCGGGGCATCCTGGATGGCCGTATCGTGCCGCGGCCGCAAGGCGCTGTGCTCGATCTGCTGGTGAAGGTTGGTGAGGGGGAAGTCCCCCTGCGGCTCGTCCTGGAGGCCCTCTGGGAGAAGTTGGGGGGGGCCGAACCCCCGCTTCCCGCCATGGTAACCCGGGTCGGCCTCTACCGGCTCCGGGGGGGTCAGCTGGTCACCCCATTAGGGGAAACGAGAGGTCTGTGGGAAGAATAGAATTGCGAGGTAAAAATACAGATGCTAAAAGAAATACTGATACGGGTTACAAGGGAGGAAACCAAGGCAGCCGTTCTTGAGGACCGGAGGCTGGTTGAAGTATACCTGGAGCGTTCCTTCCAGAAACGCCTGGCGGGCAATATCTACCTGGGCAGGATCGAAAACGTTCTGCCGGGGATGCAGGCCGCATTCGTTAACATCGGACTGGAGCGCAACGCCTTCCTTTACGTGGAAGACGTTCACACCACACCGGAACCGGCCGACTGGGGCCCGGTGAAGCGGGAAGTTTCCCTACCCATCCAGAACCGGATCCGGGAAGGTGAAGAGATCCTGGTCCAGGTGGTGAAGGAGCCGTTCGGCACCAAGGGTGCCCGGGTGACGACCCAGTTAACCCTGCCGGGGCGGTATGTGGTTTTCCTGCCCGATTATGACTGCGTCGGGGTATCCAGGCGGATCGGTTCGGAAAAGGAGCGGGAACGCTTGAAAAGCCTGGCCGAGGAGGTGCGCATACCCGGCCGGGGATTGATCGTGCGCACCGTCGCCGAGGGGGTCAGCAAGGAGGAGCTGCAGGCGGACGTTCTGGCCCTCTACGAGCTGTGGAAAGGGATTCAGGAAAAAGCCGCTCGCAGTTCCGCACCGGCCCTGATCCACCGGGAACTGGAGCTTGTTTCATGGGTGCTGCGCGACCTGTTCGGGGAAGACGTGGATCGCCTTATCGTCAACGATCCCGAGACCTATGAGAAGATCATGGAGCTTCTCATGGCACTGGGGCCGCACCTGCGAGGCAAGGTGCGGCTGGCGGAGACGGATGTCTGGGAGGAATACGGCCTTGATCAGGAGATCGACCGCGCCCTCCGCCGCAAGGTCTGGCTGCGCAGCGGCGGGTACCTGGTGATCGATGAGGCGGAGGCATTGACGGTGATCGACGTCAACACCGGCAAGTATGTGGGGAGCAAAAACTTTTCCGAGACCGTTTTCCGCACCAACCTTGAGGCGGCCCAGGAAATCGTCCGGCAGATCCGTCTCCGGAACCTTGGGGGGATCATCATCATTGACTTTATCGACATGGAGCGGGCGGAGCACCGGGGGGAGATTTTGAGGCGGCTCGAGGAGGAGCTGAAAAAGGACAAGACCAGAACGTACGTCCTGGGGCTGACCCAGCTGGGGCTTGTGGAATTGACCAGGAAGAAGGTGAGGCCGAGCCTGAGCAGCCTGCTGGAGCGTCCCTGCCCGTACTGTGAGGGTAAGGGGAGGGTGGCATCGGAAGAAACGGTGAGCATGAAGGCCTGCCACGACATCAGGGCGCTGGCGGAGCAGACCACCGCTCCCGCCATTCTTGTACAGGTCCACCCGAGTGTGGCCGCTTTCCTCATCGGTGGAGGTGGCGCTCACCTCCGGGAACTGGAAAAGGAAATCGGAAAACGGATTATAGTCAAGGGCAATGGCAGTTCCCACCTTTCGGATGTGGTGATTAAAAGTTTACATAATCAAGAAGAGATCGCCGATCTAGGGGCCCCTGTTAAGCCAGGCCAGGTCCTGGAGCTGAAGGTGGAGGAGCCCCACGCCACCAATCCCCGCAACGGCATAGCCCGTTTAAACGGTTTTGTCATCGATGTGGAGGAGGGGCGGAGCCTGGTGGGTAAAACCGTCCGGGTGGAAGTCACCCGGGTCCTGCGGACCTACGCCCGGGCCCGGGTTGTGGAAGGCGCTTAATTGCGGCTTGCTTTCAATATATACTTTATATACTTTGTTCCTTTTCCGGTAACAGGCGGGGAAGGCTTAGGTCAGGTCTACATTTTAGTTGTGCAAACTCCGGCAATGTCGGGGTTGATTCGGGTATGGCAATGTAGCATAACAACCCGGTTGTTGCAAACCCCGGTCGCTGTATTCCTGCGTAATCCCTCCGTTTAATTCCACAAACAAGCAAACCCCTATCCCATCTCCCGTACAATTATCCCTGTCCCTGCCGGGTATACCCTTCGGCGTTTGATCATTGATTTATAATTCATTGAATAGATGATAGAACAAAGCAGTGATGGCAACAAATAAAAATTCAAGAAAAAATTACTACAGTACATTGCCGAAATACCCAACTCAACCGTCTATATATTAAAGAGCAATTTTAAGGGAGAGAAATCACCTCATGGGCGTGGGAGATCTCCTCAAAAGGATCTTTATCGAGAGCGAACGTAGCGATTCCGGCGTCATCGAACTCCTCTACCGGTGGTACGGTAGGAAGGTGTATCATGCAGCCTACTACGTACTGAACGACCGGTACCTCGCCGAGGATATCGCCCAGGAAACCTTTCTCACAGCCATGAGCAAACTGGATACCCTGCGTGACCCAACGAAAGTCGAAGCCTGGCTGGTAAGAAAGGCGATCAACAAATCCTATGAGGCGCTCCGGAAACACCGCAGGATAGCAGTATTAGAAGAGGCGGCAACCTCTTTAGAGGGAGATACCGCCCTGGATCACCTGCTGGATGATGAACTCAAGAGAGAAGTCCTCGATGCCCTCCATCTGCTGCCCGCCGTCAACCGGGAGGTCGTTTACCACAAATTTTACTGCGAGCGAGGCTGTCATGAAATATCGGAAATCCTCGAAATTCCTGAAAGAACCGTTAGGGCACGGTTGAAGAGAGCCCTAGAACTGGTTGCTGATTATCTTGGAAGGGAGGTCGACGATACCGGTGCTGCAGGAAAAGAGGCTGGAAAAAATTATCGCCGAGGCTGTTAAATCGCATATGCTTACCGCCCCGGAACCGGATCTGGATCGCATCTGGGCCGGCATCGTCCGCAAAGCCCGGAAAAGGCGCGCCAGAAAAAACGCCGCCAGGATACTTGTCCTTACCTCAATAGTAATTCTTTGCGCAGGCTTCTATGCAGTTCTCAACCCTGTGCCGGTACGGGCGCTGGGAAACAAGCTCTGGTACAGCTTTGGCGCCATCTTTCAGGGGCATACCGGCACCTTTCAGATGTCCTACACGGATGATCTGGGTCCCAACCCCCCGCATCAGCCATGCAACATATCGCCCGAATTAGATCATTCACTCGCTGATGCAGCGGCCAAGTGTCCCTTCAAGCTGCTGGTGCCGGAATACCTGCCCCCGGGATTCAAGCTCACCCAAGTAAAATACTATCCCGAAGAAAAGAGGTTTGCCCAGGTTGAACTCAATTATTCATCGGGTGAGAAATGGCTGATCTTTGCCCAATGGAATGCGGAGAACCAGGCAGTCGGATATTCCTACGATACCGATGACACGGTGGTCAGCGATGTCACCGTGCGGGGCAACCCCGGAAAACTGTACTACCGGCAGAAAAACGGCGGCTACAGCCAGCTCATCTGGGCCGAGGGAGAGCGCAATTATCGCGTCGGAGGCGCCATCAGCCCGTCGGAAATCCAGCGGGTCGCCTCGTCCCTTCACGAGCTGAGCAAATAAAACTCAAGGAGGCCTCTGAATTGAAAAAGCAAATAGTAACGGTTTTGACTTTCATGCTGCTCACCGTGTATACTTTGCCATTGCCGTCCTTTGCTAGTGTCAACAGCCCTAAAACTCAACCGCCGCCGCCCGATAAAACCCGGGCGGTGGCACCGCTGAGCACCTTATACCTCAGTTCGTGGGGTTGCTCTATCAGCCAGCAAAGCTCAAACACCGTGCTGCTGTCCGGGTATTCCGAAGCCAATGTCCCTGTGAATAAAATCTGGGTGACACTCTACTTGCAACGCTGGAACGGCTCGCAGTGGGTCACGATCTCTAGCGGCTACAAATCCACCGGATACAATACCGTTTCCATCACCGGAAAGCAGACTCTGACCGTAACGCCGGGCTATTACTACAGGACCATGGGTCAGCATCAATGCTACAAAAACGGAGTCTATGATCCCGGCCAGCCGGCTGTCTCAACATCAGGCTACATCTATGTCAATTAGAAATCTGCTATCAACGGAGTACACGAAGGAGGAGGTGATTGATTGAACAATTGGAGAAATCGCCATAAAAACAGCCCCCGGTGAACCAGCAGGCCGCCAACCAACCATTCACCGGGGGCGAGTACCCTTCCTTTACAGAGCAAAGGTTCAGGCAACTTTATTTTAGCCTGACCCTCGACCTTTGTAAAGGGAGGTCAAGGGGGTGGATTTCTTGAGTGTTACATTTTAAAAAATAGGACAGGTTCAAAGGTAATCTGCGATTAACAATTTATCTTTAGTGTAGGATTAATAAATGTCGCTTTGTAGTTTTCAAAGAACGTCGGGCGGGTTTTACCCTAACCTATCTTTATTTTATAAGGAGGAAGCAAAATGGATAAAAGGCTGTCGAGAAAAATGTTAATAAGTCTCATGATGATAATGTTAATCAGTGTTTTGGCGACTAGCGCCTATGCAGCTTCGCAAACTGTTTACATTAATAAAGGTGACGGTCCTGTTCAATCTGCTTCTATCTCGGCAACCAATGGAGCAAATTATAATGGCTGGAACTATTCTGATTCTGAGCATAAACTTTATATTACTTTGCAATGGAGCACCGGTTCTGGATGGGTAGATGAGAGAGTATCATTAATGGATATTGGCTCAAGTGCTAGTGGGTATTCAACTTTGTCGGGCACGCGATTGTGGAGAGTGCAATTGAATCCACAATATGCTTACTCGGACTGCCACGGTAAGGGTACAGTATCGAATCGCTGATAAACTTTTATTGCCAGATTATAGGGGTATACTAAATACCCCTATAATCTACCTTATTTGCAAGGGGGGCTTGGTTTGAAGAAACTATATCAAGCTTCGCTATTAGTATTCTTACGCAGTAAAAATCTGAGCATGCCATATTTTGTTCTGTTGGCTCTAACCCTGGCGTACTTCGGCTTTTGTTTCAATAACTATTTACAGTATCGCGAGATATTTTCCACTCTCATCTGGTTGGTGCGCCCCTGCATTTTCTTCATCGTCTTTTTCATTTATCTCAGCTACGAGCTTACGATCAAAATGTACGACCATAACATGGTGGAGTACCTGACAACGTACAAGCACGGGTTATGGAAAACTTATGCGGCAATCATAGTGTGTTTATTAACAATCATTGCGCTACCTTCCATCATGTTTTTTGTCTTTATCCTATTCATATATTGCTATATCGATGTCCAATATCTCCCTTTTTTGATTCATCTGATGAAACTGTCTGTGCTGTATTTCGGGTTATCATTCGTAACTGGTATTATGTTGGGAACAGCAATGGCCGCCAAACTGAAAACCAAAAGGTTGGTAGTATACAGCCTGACGGTTATTTTTATGTTGTTAAACACCACTTTCACTGATGTCCCTTTCAGAGTACCGTATTTGCTTTTCAACTCTTACCGGACGGAGAGAATGCTTTATTACTTCAAGGATTTTCTTACTGTTGTACCCCATGAGTTAGGGAATAACTTTTCCGTCGTTCCAATCTACGGATTTCCTATGGAGCCGGTCCGGTGGATTTTGGCCGGGTTTTGGATTTTATTTCCCTTAACACTGATCTTGACCGAGTGTTTTAACCGGAAGACTAAAAAAGCGCTAATGGCCACCAGTTGCCTGATTGTGCTGCTGGGTGCCGGTTTGTTTTCCGTCAGGGGGTCGGTCTTGTTAATGGACATGAGAGTTGATTCTTATCCCTTCGCCGATCCCTTTTATTATCAGGATAGACCGAGAGAAGATTACAGTGGATATGAAGCCGGATTCATGATTGAAGAGTACAAGATGGATTTGACGATCAGCAATGAACTGCACGCTGAAGTGGAAGTCACCATCGACAATCCTGATTTGGATCGCTACGAATTCACCCTTTATCACGGGTACATCCTGAAGAGTGTGCGTACAGAAGATGGGGAGCTCCCATTTACCCGCCAGGGTGATTACATCAGTATCGGCAGTTTAAACGGTGCGGACAGGCTTACTTTTAAGTATTACGGCAAATCGCCGAAGTATTATGCCAACCGGCAGGCGATAGCCTTACCCGGGTATTTTGCCTATTATCCCAAGCCCGGCAGAATGAATATCTGGGATCCGGAACGGTATGGCTATGTCATCAATACCTCACCCAATGAAAGCATTTACACGGTGCATATCCGGTCTAATTTAGAGGTATTCTGCAATCTCGCCGGCAGTGATAACTCCTTCCACGGCAAGTCAAACGGGTTGTCGTTGTTGGCCGGTATGTATGATGAGGTTGCTGAAAATATATATGCAGAGCCGGTGCGTGAGGACTTACCGCAAAGAGCATACATACGTGAAGCGGAAGAAATATTAATCGACCTATTTCATCGATTGGAGCGGCCGGAAGCGATCTTACATTTCGCGGACAAGAAATTCTTTCAAGTACCCCGTAGTTTTACGCTTAACTCAAACACTGAACATGTTGTAGTCATGAGTGACCACATTACGGCTGATTCTTGTAACAATGGGCCGGAATTAGCCAAGTCTATCATGGAATCGATCCTTAAACCCAAGTCGTCTATTCGGTTTATGTGGGAATATCTGGACTATCTTTTTAACCGGCAAGATGAGACCGACCCGCTATTTCAAAACTCGGTCGACCTTAATATCCTACTGCAAGAGATAGATGAATTGCAATTTCTTGCCGCAAAGTATTCAGATATGGATCGAGAGAAATATCTGAATATGAATGAGCAGGAAAGAAAAGCATATAATGCTGCTCAAAATCGAATGCTTGACACAAACGTCAAAGTAGATGATAAGGCGGCAAAATATCTATTCTATGAATCACCCCGCAAAGAAGAAAACTTACGCATCTTTTTCGATTTTTTTACTTCGGAAAGTGATGAAGACTATTTAGAATTGGTGGAAAAAATCGTGAGGGAGGAACTGGAACATGATCACAGTTAATAATCTGAGCAAGAGCTTTGGTAGAAAAGAGGTGCTGCATTCCGTAAACCTGCGCTTAGACGCAAAGGTTTATGGGTTATTAGGCGCCAACGGCGCGGGCAAAACCACACTGATACGCTGCATGGCGGGACTATATGAACCCCAGCAAGGCGAGGTATTATATCACAATGAACCGATACATAAATCCAAAAGTTTTCATCAAGACCTGGGTTACCTGCCCCAGGCCTTTGGCATGTTCCGGGAGCTAACCTTATATGAAATGATGGAATACATCTGTTCTTTAAAAGGCATCCCCAGGAGTAAATGCACAAGCGAGATAACAAAAGCACTTACCAGTGTTAATCTAGAAGATAAGGCCGGGGACAGGATTAAAACACTATCGGGAGGCATGGTCAGAAGGGCCGGCATCGCCCAGGCGATCTTAGGGGACCCCAAGGTGATTCTACTGGATGAGCCCACAGCAGGACTTGATCCCAGCGAGCGGGCCAGGTTCAAAAACACGGTGAGTGAGCTCAAGCAAGACAGAATGATCCTTATTTCCACCCACATTGTGGAGGATGTGGATGCCTGTTGCAATAGTGTGATCGTGATTGACGAGGGCCGGGTTTTGTTTAACGGATCTTGTGAAGAGCTAAGAAATATTGCGCTAAACAAAGTATATAACATCAATGAAGCTGATTCTGATCGTATTACCGGTGAAAAATTTATCTTGAAGGTCAGCGAAATGGAGGGCAAGATTTATCACCGGATACTGGCCAAGGAGAAACAAGCTTATGAAAGCGAAAAGCCCACCCTTGAGGATGGGTACATGTGTCTGGTAAAGGGGATCGTCTAATGCGGAGGTTGTATCTTGAACTTAAGAATCAGCGGTTTTACTTTTTTGTGCCCCCCGTCGTTCTTTTTATATTGGTTCCTCTTACAGTTCTTGCTACCATAAAAAGCGGAGGCGGTAACAATTTCCCGGAATGCGCCACAATATCTCAATTGTTTATCCCCAGTTTTGCCGCCTGGTGGCCGCTGTTTATTTTAAAAGAGTACCTTAATTCACCGGGAAGGGAATTGCTTTTTGTCTATAAATCCGGCAGGGATAGCCTTTTTTCAAAAATGATAATCTTATGGGTATTCTATCTCTTGCATGTTGTGATTGTGTTTATTTATTTCACCTCTCTATTTGATTTTGTTTGGTTTTTGTTTATCGCTGTCATCATCCAGAGTATGTTTCTGATTGCCTTGGGATATTTTCTTTCCCTGTTATTTCAAAATACCTTTATCCCTCTGATAATAAATTTTGCTTATAGTTCGATTTTTATGTTGGCCGTGTTGGATTCCCCACTAAGCATTTTCGAAAATGGTTTCTTCAATAATACCGGCAGCTTAAGTAAATCTATAGTTGTCGCGATCATTGCGTCTATTCTTTTCTATGGCGGCTATCAGATTGAAAAACGCTTGTACAATGATTAATCAATACTTCGCATGTAAGTTTATTCCATTTACCTTTTTTATTTTTATAATGGCCCCAAAAAACTAGACACGAAAAATGGGGGTCCTAAGCGTCAGAATGAGTGTTAGGAAACAATATCCAGCCGAGCTTAAGGCTAAAATCGTACTTCCTCTGGGGGAGGAAGCGTTTCGCCACTGGCTGTGCTTTATCTTGTCAGGAGAAATCAAGGCTTCTATCTGACGTCTGGCGAGTTCTTCCAGACTTTTTCCTCGAACATGCAGTATTATTCACACGGGCTGCTAGCTTGCCCTGGCATTAGTAAAAGGGCAAATGTCAGGGAGGTGAGATAATGTTCATGGCGCATCCTCCTTAATGTTGTCGTTTTCTTTAATATCAAGAAAAGATGAAACTTCGTTTCATTTCAGAAAACCATTTTATGAGGAGGAGAAAAAGAATGCGTCAGAGAACTATCAAAGTCCTGGCGATAATATTAACAACAATTATCCTGCCGGGTATTTCCGTTGCTTATACTTCTACTACTACAAAAATAGATGGAAATTCCATCCCAACTAATGCTGAGGTTGGTGTACTTACGGGTAAAGCCTTTTCTGATGGGCCAGTCTTAATTACTCGAAAAGATATAACTCTTTACGATGATAACCCTACGAAGATAGAATTGCCAGTATTTGCAGCTACCTTAGGAACAAAAGGGGCTAAAATGAGTTCAATAACTGTGCTTGATGCTTTTGGCAAGGAAAGAGGCCGCCTGGATACCAATGTGGAGGTGAAAAGCATCGCTTCCATTGCACCAAGCCTTGACGCTGCCATAAGGCTTGCCGACGCTCCAAAAGACAATAGATATGAAAAGCTTTTTGAGACCGGTTACTATACGGAAGTCACGGTAGACCTTACCGAGCTGTCCCTTAAACCTGGTGACTCTCAACTTTTCACCATCAAAGCCGTCTTTGATTATGGCGAGGAAAAGTTGGAAATGTCCGCAAGCACATTGGTAACTATTGCTTCACTCCCAAGCCGTCCTGGTTGGTACGGCGGTGATGGTCACATTCATACGTCATGGAGTCCGGACATGATTGAAGAAACAATAGCTGAGCGAGCAACGTATGCTGCTAACAACGGGTTCGGATGGATTATTATCACTGACCACGAAGATGGAATAGAGAACGAGTGGCCAAATTATGTTGCGCAGTGTGATACAGCACAATCAAATGAAGGCATTATTGTCGCTCCAGGTGCAGAGATCGCAGTGCTTAACGATAAAGGGCATACCCTTGGTTATTGGCTAAGTATGATTGCTAATAATGTACCATCTAACCAACAATATTCTCAGCAAGACTTAATTGACGAAATTAACAATCACAATTCCCCTTACTCGTACACAGTAATTGCGCACCCTTATCATTCAAAAGTATGGGGAGACTGGACCGCCACTGGTTTCAGGGCTATTGAGCTTATGTCCAACCAAACCCGGGCGTCCTCACAAACAATTTCTAAATGGTTCTCGCTGTTAAACAATGGTTTGGCTTCAGCGATCAACGGCCAAGGGTTTGTCGTAGGGATTGCAAACTCTGACTGCCATTTCTTCATGGCTCCAGGAGAAGATGGGTTTACATGGGCATACGTTCCATCATATTCGTCTAGTAACAGATCTTATGTTTGGACCGCAATTAAACAAGGACGCGTTTCTGCCTGCGGTAACAAGGACTTGGGGGTATTTTCAATCAATAACGTCGCCCAGGGAAGTGTAATAAACGCTACGAGTTCGACAACACTTAACTTCAAATTAATTCAGCAACCAGTAACAGGCAGGAAATGTACCAGAATAACGGTTTATGAGAACTCCGAAACTAAAGCAATTAAAACAATTACCAACCCAACCACAACCGAAACTACTTTTTCTATTCCTGCACCTTCAAGTGATAGTTTTTACGTCACAAAATTTGAATTTACAAATGTAGATGGAAGTAACTTAGCGGAAGTGTGGGCGAATCCAATTTTTGTCAATCGGTGATTTTATTTAGGTAGGCGAGAGGTGTCATAAATTGAGGGAAAACCACAAAATGGGAAACTTCTGGCCCTCGGTTAAAGAGTCCGCATGGTGGCTCTTAATAGGGGGTATCTACGGCTTGTTAAGCCTAATTCCACTAGTGAATGAGAACATTAGAGAAACACTCTGGTCTTCACTCCAGGACATAGGCGGGCCGATTTTGGTGGGAGCGGTATTAGGTCTACTTCCTGCAATCTGGGCAACCATTCTTACTTCACCCCTGCCTCACACCAGAAACCTCCTGTATGTTGTCGCCCCTCTAGCGGCCATTTTAGGAAGCACGGCAGCTTATTTAGTCAAAGCTTTGTTTAGTGCATGGAAACGGAGGCATTGATTAAAACAAATCGCAAATCCTCTCCCCCAAAACACCCGGTTGTCTGCACAACTCCGGGTTGCGCACTGCCCCACACGAGTGGAGAGGAGAAAGCTGGGGGAAATAAATTCCTAAGTCATAGTATGTCTTTGTGGCAGGTTCCAGAGAAATTTAAGAACAACAATAAAATCACCGCATCCTCCGCCTGATCGAGGAAGCCTATCGTCAAGATGCACTCTTGAGCGCTAAGCAACTGACGGTATCTTGCAACATCACCCCCACCTCCCTCAGGATCCGCCTGACGGGACTGCGCATAACAATTCCCCCGTCTATAATGGTTGAAACATACGAAAGCTTTGGCGATTTTTGGAGTTTTAACAAATGTTTTTTCAATAGACGATAACCCCAATAAAAGTGTAGAGGAAAAGACTTTAAACGCTATCTCCAAGAATTGGGATTTTGTAAAGCAATTAGAGACATTTGTGCTTACTAAAACCAGTTCCCCCTAAAGGACCGTTACATTAGTCAGGTTCGCATTGCTGCCTTTCAAAACGGTATCCTGAGTTTATCAGATGACCTTACTCAAACCCGCATGAAACCTGAAAAAGTTTTTTAAAAAGCGCGCATTTTGCCACTACTTTACCTAATCCTGGAAGTCATCAGCAGCAATCACATTGTTCGGTTG
>DULK01000044.1 GCA_012840385.1 Syntrophomonadaceae bacterium | reverse complement strand
GTCTGTACTCGCATCCCGACCTGTCATCCTCGCTTCGCCTGTCCTGTTACCCGGCCTTCCATAGGTCGCTCGCCGGTAGACCCGGCGGGTATTTTCATCCTCTGTTGGTGCCGCCGGAGGCGGCGTGATCGTCTGCCCTGAAAATACGTTTCGGTTTATCCTTGCGCTTGCTCCCGGACTTCGGTTTAACTCGCCCTAAAACTCGTCGCAGACGGCAGCCGACCGGCTCCTATGACGCCATCCATGGCGCAGAGTCGCCTAGCTCAACCTCCTGTTTCGCTTCGGCTGCCGTTAGCTGCTCCTTCGTCAAGGGCGAGTAACAACCTCCGTAGGTCGCTGCGCCAGCAAGGATAAACCGCTTTTTCGCTCCTCTTTGGTGCCGCCGGAGGCGGCGTGATGGTCTGCCCTGAAAATACATCGAGTTCACGGTATTTTCATTCCCTGCCGGTGTCACCGGGTGAGATGAAGGCCTATGCATAATTAACCAGATACCCTCAAATACTTAACTTGTGGGGGTAAAATAGCTCTTTAAACCGTTGTAAAAATCAAGGAGGGTGACAAACTTCTATGTATATTCAATCATTGAATCCTGCCATGGGAATGTTTCCCCAGGCCGGCCCCGCCGCAATTAACTACACCTTTTCGCCTGTTGCAGCCACCGGAGCATGGCAGGGTACTGCAGCCCCTGCTTTGCTGGGAGGCATCAATCCGGCCGTTAACTGGCAGGTCGGTATCAACCCGATGGTGAGCAACTGGGCGGTCAGTCCGCAGAGCGTGGCTTTCATGCCATCTCCGGGACTTACCCAACCGCGGGTCGATCTCTTTGAAACCAGCAGTGACGTAGTTGTAGCGGCAGAACTTCCCAACATCAACCCGAATAACCTGAACCTGACCGTCACCGATGACTCGATCACCATCAGTGCAAGCGCAATCGGCATGGCAGGAATGGGTGCAACAAGCATATACCGGACCATCTCTCTACCGACGACGGTCCGGGCCGAGCACTGCACCGCCACCTATAACAACGGAATCCTGGAAGTAAGGCTGCCCAAGGCAGATCTGGCCGCCCGGCGGCGCATTCAAGTCACCAGCTAGTTACTAACTATTTTACCCCCACACCTTGGTTTAAAGGAGGGTCTGACATGAGCCACAAAGAAGCTTCTCAAACAAACGATTACAGGGAATACGATATGGATCGGGGCAATCAACAAGGGCAGGAGCAAACGCCAAGCGGGGTACCATCGAGTTATCCGGGCGCCGCACCCGGCTTCTTTAACTACCAACTCCAAATGTTTGCCTGGCAGCCGAGAATAGACATTTTTGAGGATCATGACAACATTCTCATCGTGGTGGAGGTTCCTGGGGTTAAGCCGGAGCAGGTCAATGTTGAGGTCGGCAACAATATCCTGATCGTCCGGGGAGAAACACCCATCGGGAGTAAAATGCCCCCCCGTTACAGGGAAAGAACCCCCGGTACTTTCTTCCGCCAGATCCCGCTTCCGCTCCAGCTCGACCTGGACCGGGCAGAAGCCTCCTGCCGGGACGGGCTGTTGAGGATAACTATCCCGAAAGAGCAGATACAGCAACAGCAGGGGAAGAACATTCCGGTGAAGCATTAGGGAAAACAGAAAAGCTCCTGGACGGATCTGACAGGAGCTTTTTAATTGGTTGTCAGTTTATTGAGAATGAATGTGGATGGGTTCTGACGTTGCTCCGGAACGTCTCATTTTGCTGGTAACACTGACTCTGACCTCAACGTTGGGCAGCCATTCGTCTCTCCAGTTATGCTTGATCTTCTCCCAAACTTCGGGGTATTGCCGGTAGAGCATATCCCCGAGGGCAAGAAAGTCGCTTTTCAGTTCCTTTGACCTGGTAACCGCGGCCATGACCTCCCGGGTAATCGCCTTTTCCTTCTCCTTTTCCAGCATCCTCAATACCTCCTGCCTGCCGACCGCAAGCCCCGTTTTCTCGACACATCATATAAATCCCTCATCCATTATTTCCACATCGTAACGTATTCCGGTTTTTGTTACTACCGGCTTTACCCGGGTAATCTCCCGGTCGGTGGTGAGTGATGCCCATGTGCCCTGAGTTTTAACCGGAACAGTAAGTACCCCACCCGGAACTTTGCCCTTAAACCAGCGTACCCCACGGGTCTCCTGGGGGCCGAGGAAGGCTACGAGTTTCTCCCCTCTAAAAACCCCGGCTCCGCTAAAGACAAGTTCCTTCATTCCGGTGGTCGCCTTTTCTTTCGTATCTCCACCCTCCTCTTTTCCACCGGAGCCGCCGGGTTTCTTCTCCTGCATCGGGCCAATCTCAACAGAAGAGGCGATGGCATCCTCCCCTTCTCTGGCCAGCCCCGTCAGGAAATCGCCCAGTGCCACGGGGTAACGCGTGGGAGACAGGATCGCCCTGCGTTCCATTTCCATTTTGATCGCCATCCCCGGCACCCTTTCACTGACAGGCGCCCCCTTCAGCAAAACATCCTGGGCGCTTTTTTTTGCCACAAGGACCCAGATCGAGCGCCGCATCTCCCAGTGCCTGGCGAAAAAGTCCATGACCTGTCCCACCCCGGATCTTGCCAGATCCTCCCCCAGCACAATGGCGCTGAGCTGCTTGAAGCGCACAACGCGAGGGGATTCTTCCGCAAGTTTGGCAAGGGCGTCCGGAACCGTCCTTGCTGTTACGCTCAGCACAAAAACCGGCGGTTCACCACCACCCCCACTCCCTCCTCCGCTGCCCCTGGCCAGGGCACGGGGGTTGACGATCTGGAAGGAAACCAGCAGGTCCTCCTTATCCGCCCGGTCGACTCCCACCAACGAGATAAAGGCCATCTGTTCGATCTCCACCTTGCTCCAGCAGCCCCCCAGCAGGCATATGGCAAGGACGCCTAACAACATTATGCTTATTAACCTCATAGTATAGCTATGATGCTTACTTTTTATTTTAATCGTCTTTATCGGTCTTACCCCCCGTTCTCTTTGCCCGGATTAATGTGATCAGGTATAGAAAGACGGTAATACCCCCCAGTACGGTCACGGTAAAGGCAGGCACGCACCGGAAGAAAGTCCGGATCTGGTTAGTATCCGCAAACTCCAGGACGGCAAGGGCCGCCAGGATCATCCCGGTTGGCAGAACCAGCGGCCGGTAGTCCCGGAGACCCCAGGACTCGGCAAAGGCCAGGACCGAAACGTAATAGAACACCATAACCTTCAGCCCCCCCATGGTGATCCAGATCCCAACGATCAGGGACTCGATGCGTTCCACAAACCCTCCCAGGTGGACGGTTTTGGCCAGTTCAAAAGTGGGAAAAATGAGGCGGGCGGCTTCCTCGGGGCCGAACATGGCGATCACCCCCAGAATATCCACCAGAATGGCAATGGCCAGTATAAACCCCACCTGGTAGCTGATGGGCTTACCCTCCTCCGGCCTGCGCAGGGCCGGGTAGAACATCAGCAATGCCGTCCCCTCCAGGTAGAAGGATAAAAGCAGAACCGAGCCCCGCAGCAAAGCAGGAAAAGAGTGAACGAGAGCGGGTTTGAGATGGTAAAATTCCATTTCGGGGATGGCCAGGGCTATGAATCCCAAACCTACGAACAACGCCGTCGGGAAAAGGATCTCGTTGACGCGGGCGAACACCTCCAGCCCCAGGTAAACCCCGTAGGCTGCCAGAGAGACAATCAGAATGTCGAAAACAACCAGGGGGGTTTCGGGCATCACCAGGCTGACCAGGAGCTCACTGAATTCCCTGATAACAACCCCGTTCAGGTAAAGAAAAAAAAGACCGAAAACCATCCCCACGGCCCTGCCGGCCCAGGGACCCAGGAGCTCAATGCTGTACTCCACCAGATTTTTGTCGGGAAAACGTGCCCCCAGAAAAACAACGATTGCCCCGTATAACACTCCCCCCGCCCCTGCCAGAATAACCGTGACCCAGGCGTCCTGGCCGGTTTCCTGGGCCAGCAAAGCGGGAACGTAAAGCACCATGGTTGCAAGGATGGCATTACTAACCAAAAACAAGGCCTGGCGCCGGGAGATCTTCCCTTGTTCGATCCCCATTCTATTCCTCCTACATCCGGTAAATTAAGAAGCAGGGTAAAGCAGCCTGGTGAGAGGGCCGAAGAGGATCTCTAACCCCCGTGTTGGGTTGGGAACGGGCAGCCTAAGTATCAGCGCGACGGCAAGAGCGACGGCCAAAAGAAGAACACCGCTGAATGCGATGAGCTCCCGCCGCATCTGCCGCTTTAGAAGTTTAGGCACCTCGTACAGGGCAATTCCAACCCCCAACAAAATAACCAAAAGCAGGTTCCAGAACATCAGTCATCCCCTTTTCCCGTGTTCACCTTATTTTCCATCCCGCTGGTATAATTCCGATTGCCGCCGGCACCGTCTTTCCGACCTCCCCCTTCGACGACGGCTTCGGTCTCCCTTTCGGGCCGCACGGGAGGAGGTTCCGGCCGCTGGCCGGGGGCCTGGCGCCGCCTGTTCGGGGACCTGAGAAGCAGCGGCCGCAGGTCCATCTTCCACCAGGGAGCCCTGTAAAACACGTCCTTCCACTCCGCAGGAACGGCCGGGGTGATCGGATAGAGATAAGGAACTCCAAAGGAACGCAGGGAAGCCATGTGCAGCAGGATGACCATCAAACCCAAGAAAACCCCGACAAGACCGAACATCCCGGCCAGCAGCAGCATGGGATAGCGCAGCAATCTAATGGTCAGGGATGCCGAGTAGTTGGGAATGAGGAAAGAGGTCACCGCCGTCAGGGCGACCACAATTACGATAAAGGGGCTAACAATACCGGCCATCACCGCAGCCTGTCCCAGGACAATCGCCCCCACCACTCCTAGGGTCTGACCGACAGAACGCGGCATGCGCGTTCCCGCCTCCCGCAGAAGGTCAAAGGTTATTTCCATCATTAAAGCTTCCATAACTGCAGGGAAGGGCACCCCCTCACGGCCGGCCGCCATGCTAAGAGCCAGTCCTGTGGGAATCATCTCCTGGTGAAAGGTTGTTAAGGCAACATATAAAGATGGAAGTGTAAGAGTAATCAAGATGGCAAGCCAGCGCAAGGAACGTGCGGACTCGCTCCACTCATAATAGTCCTCGGCGGACTGCAGGAATTCAGTGAAGACGGCCGGGACGATCAGGACGAACGGTGTGTTGTCCACCAGAATTGCCACACGTCCCTCCACCAGAGCAGCGGCCACCTTGTCCGGCCTCTCGGTGCGGTCCAAAAGAGTAAAAGGGGTCCACGCATTATCCTTAATGAAATCCTCAAGGTATCCGGATTCCAGGATGGAATCCGTATCAATAGACTCAATCCTTCTTTTAACTTCATCCACAGTGGCCGGATTGACCAGCCCGTCTACATAAGCCACGCAGATGTCGGTTTTGGTAACTCTGCCCACCTGGTACATCTCGAAGCGGAGGCGTGGCGTTCTGATCCGGCGCCGGATCAGGGCGGTGTTTGTCCGGAGGGTTTCGGTAAAGCCGTCCCGCGGTCCCCGGATGAAGGATTCGGTTTTCGGCTCTTCAATGGATCTGTCCTTCCACCCCTTAACCTCGGGGGCAAGGGCATATTCAAATCCGTCCACGAAAAATGCGGCGAACCCTGCCAGCACCAGATCCAATAGATCTCCTACCTTATCTACTTCTTTGGTGCTAGCAAAGGTTATCAGCCAATCCCGGATCAGCTCAAAGGCATTGCCGGGTAAAAGCCTTCTCTCCTCATCCACAATGGTGCGGTAGAGCAACGGCTTGAGAACTGCCTCGCTCAGAGAGATCTTGTCGACCAGCCCGTCGATAAAGACCAGGGCGACCCGAATTTCTTTATCCGAACCAAAGTGGAATTCACGCACCACCAGGTCGCTGGAATTGCCGAACAGATCTTTCATCAACTTGATATTGTAATCGAGATCGCGACTGATCGGCCGTTCCAATACCTCTTTGGGTTGGAGCTCTTGTAACCTGGCATTTATTTTACGCATCTTCAGTTCTGAAGGCTTCAGAGGCTTTCGCACTTTCCGGAGCACCAGAGTCACCGCCCCTCGTTTGAAGAGGTGAACCTTTTTTATTTTTTAATGAAACCCTCAGAATTATGCTCCCCGTCTTAATCCAAAAAATAAAACACTCCACTGAAGGGAGTGTCTCTGCTCTGTAAATACGTTCTGGTTATCCTTGCAGTCGCAGCGACCCGGCACTCACCGAAACTCTGTGGCATAATCAGCCTTTGTTTTACAATTCCGTTTATTGTCTTTTTCAGCTCACGAAGCAGCAGTGAGTGCCGGGTTGTTATCACACCCTTGACGAAGGAGCAGCTAACGGCAGCCGACTCCGCTGCAAGGATGCAGCGGAGGAAGCGGTCGGCAAGTTTTGGGGAGGTTCGAACCGGAGTCCGGGAGCAAGCCAAGGATAACCGATACCGGCCAATGGTTAAAGCAGTCGGTTGCCGTTGATGACCAGCCCGAAGCGGCAGTTTAAGAAGTTCGCCGCCCGTCGACAGAGGAGCATCTTGGTCAGGAAGATCTCAAAGTAATCCATGACGGAGACGATTTCCGTATCAATGGTCAGGTGCATTACAATCTCCCGGTTTTCAGGATCGATATTGAGGTAAGATGTCGTTGCGGCGTAGTTCACCCGGTCGCGAGTGGTGAAGGTGGCCATGTCCTCCTTGCGGACCCGGGAGCGGTGGACGTTGGATTTATCCGCCAGAATTACGGCAGCGGCCACGTTGCTCACCGTATAGCCGGTTTTCTCCTCGTGGTTGCCGATGGCGGCAATCACCGTGGCGATCTCTTCTGGAGGCATTCCCATGCGGTTTAACAGGTGGAAGGCCAGGAGCGCCCCGGTCATCCCGTGCTGGTACCTGTTCACCACATTCCCGATGTCGTGCAGGTATCCGGCGATTGAAGCCAGTTCGACCTCCCGCTGCGGGTAGCCGAGGGAATTGAGGATGTGGGCACTCAGGCGTGCCACATACAGGGCGTGTTCCTCGTCGTGGTTGATCGCCCCCATAGTTTTCAGGTACTCGTGGACCTTATCCATCAGGGTTTCGATTTCCGGGTGGTGCTGGATATCGCAAAGGTTCAGCATCCTACCTGCTCCTTTCCCGCGCCAGGGCGTGGTGGGCGATATCACGGCGGTAATGCATTCCTTCGAAGGAGATCTTAGCCACGCCTTCATAGGCACGCTGAACCGCTTCCCGAATTGTCCTGCCAAATCCGGTAACCCCAAGGACCCTTCCCCCAGAGGTTACCAGGCGCCCCCCCGAGAGGGCGGTAGCGGCATGAAAGACCAGGACATCCTCCGGCACATCTTCCAATCCGGAGATCACCTTCCCCTTCTCGTATCTGCCGGGATAGCCTCCCGAGGCCAGCACAACGCAGGCGGCTGGGCGCGGGTCCCAATCCAGGGTAAACCCGGCAAGCCTGCCCTCCAGGACGGCTTCCATCACATCCACCAGATCGGTCTTGAGGCGGGGAATCACCGCCTGGGCCTCCGGGTCCCCAAAACGGCAGTTGAATTCCAGGACATAGGGGCCTTTGGAGGTGATCATCAGGCCTGCATAAAGCACCCCCTGGTACTTGATCCCCTCACCGGCCAGGCCGCCGATGATCGGTTCCAGGATCTCCCTGCACACCCGGTGGTGAATCTCTGAGGTGTAAACGGGTGGAGGGGAATATGCGCCCATCCCGCCGGTGTTGGGGCCGCGATCTCCGTCGAACACCCGTTTGTGGTCCTGGGAGGCCACCATGGGAAGGACGGTCCTGCCGTCTGTAAAGGCCAGTACGCTGACCTCTTCCCCAACCAGGTATTCTTCTACAATTATTTTTTCTCCGGCCTTCCCGAAGGCCTTCTCTTCGCCGATTAACCGCACGGCATGCTCCGCCTCGGAGGTCTCCTTCGCCACGATCACCCCTTTGCCTGCCGCCAGGCCGTCCGCCTTTACCACGCAGGGCCCGCCTATCCTGCGGACGTGAGCAAGAGCGGCCTGGGGGTCTTCAAAGACTTCGAAAGGAGCAGTAGGAACTCCGCTCTTAACCATCAACTGCTTGGCAAAGACCTTGCTTCCCTCCAGGAGGGCACCCCCAGCGGTAGGGCCGAAAAGCCTCATCCCAGAGGCTTCGAAAAGGTCCCGAATACCAGCCACCAGCGGCGCTTCCGGGCCCACCACCGTCAGATCGATTTGCCGGCTGCGTGCAAACTCAAGCAAGCCCTCAAGATCTTCGGCGGCGCAGGGGACACACTCGGCATCCCCGGCAATGCCGGCATTTCCGGGCGCACAGTAAATCTTCGAAACCCGGGGGCTCTGCTTCAACTTCCAGACCAGTGCGTGCTCACGGCCCCCGCCGCCAACAACCAAAACCTTCATCATCTTCCCCTCCTGGCCGTTCAAAAACAGGTTTACACGCTGTACATCCAACTGAAAGTATATTCAGTTCCATTGCTTCTGTCGAACCACCGCTCCGGATCCCAGTCCGCACATGACAACAAACCGTAACTCCGTAGCAGGTGAAATTTAAATAAGCGAGCGACCTACGGAGGTTGTTACTCGCCCTTGACGAAGGAGCAGCTAACGGCAGCCGAACTGAGGCATGGATGCCGAAGTAGCCGACTCCGCTGCATGGATGCAGCGTAGGAGGCGGTCGGC
>DULK01000043.1 GCA_012840385.1 Syntrophomonadaceae bacterium | reverse complement strand
TACGCTGCATCCTTGCAGCGGAGTCGGCTACTTCGGCATCCATGCCTCAGTTCGGCTGCCGTTAGCTGCTCCTTCGTCAAGGGCGAGTAACAACCTCCGTAGGTCGCTGCGCCTGCAAGGATAACCGGAATGTATTTACAAGGCAAGATAAACCTGAACATTTCCAGGGCAGGATAAACCGGAACATATTTTCAGGGCGGACGCTTCAGGTTTTTTGAACTAAACCGGCAGTTCGAACAGGAAAAAGCAACCCATTCTAGAATAACAACCCAATAACAACTTAAACCGCGGTTCATCCTTTTCCGCAAAAGGTTCCGCACTCATGGGAGGTTTCATCATTGCAAGACTCAAAGCCTGTGGTCAACCCTTACCTGATCGTGATTCTGGGGGTCGTATGCACATCCTTTGCCTCGATCTTCACCAGGCTCGCCACGGCGCCGCCGCTCGTCATCGCCTTTTACCGGCTGTTCATGACAGTTTTGCTGCTCACCCCATTTTTGCTGTTTTCTTCCGGAATTGGAGAGTTGAAGAGTATGAGCAGGCGCGACCTGGCGCTGGCTTCCCTTTCCGGGGCGTTTCTGGCAGTTCACTTCACCGTCTGGATCACCTCCCTAAGATATACCTCGATTGCCAGTTCCACCGTACTGGTGACGCTCCAGCCGATCTTCGTGATCTCGCTGGGCTACCTGTTCCTCAAGGAGAAAATCAGCACCGCCGGCGGATTGGGCGGGGCCATTGCCCTGGCGGGGAGTATTCTAATCGGCTTCGGGGACTTCCGGATCGGGGGCCAGGCCCTGCTGGGGGACTTGCTGGCCTTTTCCGGGGCTTTCTTTGTGGCCGTCTACGTCCTGATCGGGCGCAGCCTGCGGAGCCGGCTCTCCCTCCTGCCTTATGTTTTCGTGGTTTACGGTACGGCGGTTCTCTTCCTGTTGTTATTCAACCTTCTGACCGGAACTCCGCTTTACCCTTACCCCCCAAGGGACTGGCTCTGGTTTTTCGCCCTGGCGGTGGTCCCTACCATTTTCGGGCACACGGTCTTCAACTGGGCCTTGCGCTACGTCAAGGCCGCCCTGGTATCGGTGAGCATCCTGGGGGAACCGGTTGGTGCAACATTGCTGGGAATCCTGTTCTTCAGGGAGATTCCGGGCATGATCCAGGTGCTCGGGGGGCTTGCCGTAATCTCCGGCCTTACCGTTTTTCTCCTCAAGGAAAATGCGTAGCAAAAGAACAACTTTTCAGATCTTGCAGGAGATTTTATCAGTTCTGTTGAATTTATTTGTTTCAGGATTTTTTCAGGATTTTTGCTTACTGTCAGAACGGGGGGTGATTAGGCCCGGCACTCCAGATATAAATCCGACCATAAAACGCAAGATCGAAGGAGGATAAAATAAATTGAAGAAAAAGAAATTATTCGCATACCTGGTGGTCCCATTGCTGGCATTGGCCCTGGTGGCGTCGGGCTGCGGCGGTTCCCAGGGCACTTCGTCCGGTGCCGGCGGGGACACCATCAAGATCGGGTTCCTGGGGGGCAAGACCGGCAACCACGCCCACTACGGGATCGAGACCCTGAAGGGCATGCAGATGGCGGTTGAGGACATCAACAAGGCCGGCGGCATCCTGGGAAAAAAGCTGGAGATCATCGAAGGCGATCACGGCAGCAACTCGTCTGAGGCTGCCAGCGTCACCCAGAAGCTGATAACCCAGGGAGTAGTGGCGGTAATCGGCGACCCGACAACGGGCATTACCAAGTTGACCGCTCCCATCTGCCAGAACAGCAAGGTGGTCATGATGTCCGCAGGCGCGGTGGGACCCGGCGTTGTGGAGATCGGTGATTACATCTTCCGGGACTGCCTGCTGGATTCTGTGGCGGCCCCGGCCGTAACGAAGTACCTGGCCGAGGAACTCAAGTGGAAAAAGGTGGCCCTGGTCACCACGACCGGTCTTTCCTACAGCGAGGGGCTGACAAGTATCTTCAAACCGGCCCTGGCCAAGTACGGGATCAAAATTGTGGATGAACAGTTCATCCAGGAAAAGGATACCAACTTCAGCGCCCAGGTTACAGCACTGTCGCGAAAGCAGTTTGACGGGGTAATCTTTACGGGCTACTACACCGAAGGCGCCCTGTTCATGAAGGAGATGCGGAAGCAGGGGCTTAAGCAGGTGATGGCCGGCGGCGACGGCCTGCTCGGCAAGGAACTCTACGAGTTGGGCGGCAACGCCGTGGAAGGAAGCATGGTCTATACCGGTTTTGCGGTGGACATGAACAGGGCCTCGGGCAAGACCAGGGAATTCATCGAGAAATACAAGGCGAAAAATAAAGGCGCCCTGCCCGACATGTTCTCCGCCCAGGGCTACGATGCCGTGATGCTGGTGGCGGACGCCATCAAGGCTGCCGGCAGCGCGGAGCCCTCTAAGTTCCGCGAAAAACTCGCCCAGACCAAGAACTGGCAGGGCGTCACCGGGAACATCACCTTCGACTCCAAACGTGAGCCGATCAAGAGCCCGGTTTATCTCCTGGAGGTCAAGAACCACCAGTTTACGGTGAAGACCGTCATCGACATTCCCAAATAAAAAAGATAAGGGCGGCGGCCATGCCGGTTACCTTATGGCTGTCGCCTCATTTTTTCAATCTTAATTAAGCGGAAGGCGAGCTTACAGGAAATGGAACATTTACACGGATTTGTGCAACTGCTGCCGCAGCAAGTCGTGAACGGCGTAACCCTCGGGGCGACTTACGCCCTGATCGCCCTGGGCTACACCATGGTCTACGGAATCATCCAGTTAATCAACTTTGCCCATGGCGAAGTCTACATGATCGGCGCCTTCACGGGGCTGATCATGGTCACCGTTTACAAGGTGAACTTTTTCCTGGCCATGCTGGCCGCCATCCTGGTGTGCGTGCCGCTGGCGGTGTTGATCGAGAGGGTGGCCTACCGACCGCTGCGCAATTCGACCCGCCTCGCCCCCTTGATTTCCGCCCTCGGCGTCTCCCTTTTCCTGCAAACCCTGGTTACCCTGATCAAAGGGGACCCCAACCCCCTGGGCTTTCCGGAAGTGGTCAGGGACACGGTGTACCGCCTGGGCCCGGTAACGTTCTCCCTGGTGCAGCTGGTCATCCTGATCGTGGCCGGCGCCCTGATGATCTTGCTGCATTTGACGGTCAAGTACACCAAGGTGGGCAAGGCGATGCGGGCCACCTCCGAGAGCTATGAAATCGCCAACCTGATGGGAATCAACGTCAACCGGATCATCTCCTTCACCTTCGCCCTGGGAGCCGCCCTGGCGGGAGCCGGCGGGGTGCTGGTGGGCATGTACGTTAACTCCGTGAATCCCCTGATGGGGGTTGTCGTTGGCCTGAAATCCTTCTGTGCCGCAGTCCTGGGAGGCATCGGCAGCATACCCGGGGCGATGCTGGGCGGGATCTTCCTCGGGGTGGCCGAGGTCATGGGGGTGGCCGCCGGGTTCGGCACCTACCGGGACGCCATTGCCTTCGCCCTGCTGATCCTGGTCCTGCTCCTGAGGCCGACGGGGCTTCTGGGGCGGCCGATCCAGAGGAAGGTGTAGGACATGGACGGAATCATGCGCATTCTGACGGACCCCTATTACATACAGGTGCTGACCTTAACGGGAATCTACCTGATCGCCGCACTGGGCCTGCACCTGATCACCGGCGTCACCGGCCAGTTCTCCTTCGGCCATGCCGGGTTCATGAGCATCGGCGCTTACACCGCGGCCCTGCTCACACTGCACCTGCATACACCCCTGATCCTGAACCTGCTGGTGGGGGGCCTGGCGGCAGGATTTGCCGGTATTCTGCTGGGTTTTCCCTCTTTGAAGCTGACAGGCGACTACCTGGGGATTACCACCCTGGGGTTCGCAGAAATCGTCAGGGTTGTCTTTATCAATATGAAAATAACGGGGGGCACACAGGGGCTGGCAGGCATCCCCAAGGAAACCAGCCTCCTGCTGGTTATCGTTGTGGCGGTTCTGTCGGTCTGGTGCATGTACCGCATTCAGAATTCCCGGTTCGGCCGCGCCCTGATGGCGATCCGGGAGGACGACATCGCCGCCGAGGCCATGGGGATCAATACCCTGATCTATAAAGTGAAGGCCTTTGCCGTGGGCACCTTCTTCGCAGGGGTCAGCGGGGGGCTCTACGCCCACCTGATGCAGTACCTGAACCCGTTCGACTTCGGCGTGACCAGGTCCTTCGACCTTCTCAACTTCGTGGTCCTCGGCGGGCTGGGGAGCATACCCGGGACAATCCTGGGAACGACGGTATTGACCATGGCCCCTGAGTTCCTGCGCTTCGTCAATAAATACCGGATGCTGATCTACAGCGCCCTGATGGTGATCATGATGATCTTCCGGCCCAACGGCCTGCTGGGCGGAGTTCACCTCAAGGACCTGCGCAGGGCCTTTACCCGCCGCAGGTCCACAGAGATGGCCTCGCAATAACGGCTGGACGCAATACGGAGCGAGGTGGAAAAAATGCCTGCTTTACTGGAACTGGACAACATCACGATCTCCTTCGGCGGCCTCACCGCCCTCAACCGGGTCAGCCTCAGGGTTGAAGAGGGGAAGATCAATTCGCTGATCGGCCCCAACGGCGCCGGCAAGAGCACCATTTTCAACGTGATCACAGGCATCTACACGCCGACCTACGGCAGGGTGATCTTTCAGGGGGAGGACATCACCAGGGAAAAACCGTACCTGATCACCGCCCGGGGTATAGCCCGGACCTTTCAGAATATCCGCCTTTTTAAAAACCTCACGGTGCTGGACAACGTGAAGATCGGCTGCCACAGCAGCAGCCGCGCCGGGCTCTTCGGAGCCGTCACCCGCCTGGGATGGGTGAAGCGGGAAGAGCGTGAGATTACCGCCAGGGCACAAAGGGCCCTGGAGATAGTCGGCCTGGCATCCAAGGGCGATGAACTGGCAAAGAACCTTCCTTACGGGGAGCAGCGCAGGCTGGAGATTGCCCGAGCCCTCGCCGCATCCCCCAGGCTGCTGCTCCTGGACGAGCCCGCCGCCGGGATGAACCCCCAGGAAAAGCAGACCCTGATGGAGATGGTGCAGCGCATCCGGGAGATGAACATCACCATCATGCTGGTGGAACACGACATGAGCTTTGTGATGAACCTCTCGGATCACGTGGACGTGCTTAATTACGGGGAAAAGATCGCCGGGGGCACCCCTGCCGAGATCCGGCAAAACCCCAGGGTGATCGAGGCCTATTTGGGAAACGAGATCGAGTAAAATGAGTTCGGAAAAAGCGCTTGACAGGTGGAAGCAAAACGCTCGAAAATTGAAGAACGAAATCTATGCCATCTACCTGGCCTACAGGGACCCACGGACTCCCTGGTATGCCAGGATTTTTGCTGCCTGCCTGGTTGCATACGCCTTCAGCCCCATCGACCTGATCCCTGACTTCGTCCCCCTGCTCGGCTACCTGGATGACCTGGTCCTGCTGCCGCTGGGCATCCTCGCGGCGAGAAGGATGATACCACCGGAGGTCCTTGAAGAGTACCGTAACAAGGCGGGTGCCCTTCGGGCGCGCAAATCGTCCGAGGGCAAGCCCGCCAACTGGTTTACAGCAGGGGTTATCGTCGCCGCCTGGCTCATTCTGGCGGTATGGGCGGTTCTTTACATCATGCAGACTCTGAAGTAAAAAACGGGGGAGCGAGACTTCTCCCCCTGGCAGATCCCAATGCCACCATCTGATGAATTAATAATTTACTTCCTGACAGGTACGTACTTCTCCCCGACTATCTTCTGGCCTTCGGGGCTCAGCACGAAGTCGATGTACGCCTTCACAACACCGGTGGGAGCCCCCTTGGTCAGGTAGATGAAGGGGCGGGAGATCTTGTAGGTCCCGTTCAGTACCGTCTCCTCACTCGGCTTCACACCGTCCACCGTAACGGCCTTTACTTTTTCGTTCAGGCTGCCCAAGGAGATGTAGCCGATGGCGTTCTCATCCCGTTCCACGGCTGTGCGCACCGCTCCGGTGGCATTCTGGACCCCTGCTTTACCGGTGATTTTCTTATCCTTGCCCATGACGATTTCTTCAAAGGCCCCGCGGGTCCCGGACCCCTCCTCGCGTGTGAATACGTTGATGGGAGCGTCCTTTCCACCGACATCCTTCCAGTTGGTGATCTCACCGGCAAAGATCTTTTTAATCTGATCAAGGGTCAATTCCGATACACCGTTCTTGGGGTTAACAATAATGGCTATACCGTCTTTGGCAATTACTGTTTCCGTCAGGCCGGTTTTTTCCTCCGGCTTGAGCTCCCGGGAGGATGCGCCGATGTGCGCCGCTCCGTCCTGAGCCGCCTTGATCCCTGCGCTGGATCCACCCCCGGCGACCATAACCGATACGTTCGGGTTCTTGTTCATAAAGGCATCGGCCAGTTCCTCGGAAAGGGGCTGCACGGAAGTGGAGCCGGCAATCTTAATCGACCCGCTTAAGCTGCCCGGCTGCTCACCTTCCCCGGTCTTTGTCTGCCCTTTTCCCGCACAACCTGCTGCCGCTACTATCACAAGCAGGAGCGCCACAACCACACCCAACCACTTCGTTTTGACCGTCATTTCGATACCTCCTGGATTCATATTTTCAGGCTTGTTCATGTTTCATGATACATATTAAGTATTAAATAAGCTTTAGGGTTTTATTAAAAATTCTTGTTCTTAATTAAGGTTCAGTTAATTTCCGGTAAAAAACAGAACAGCCCCCGGCGCGGCGGCCTCCAGGGGCGTATCATTGACACTCTACTTTAGAAATTCGATCCTTACCGTCTGGGCATAGCTCCCCGTCAGTTTCGGCAGCCTGATCTCAAGGATGCCGTGCCGGTAGGTGGCCCGGGAGTTCCCGGCATCCACCGCGACGGGCAGGTTGACGGTGCGGCTGAACTTTTTCTCCCGCCGTTCCCGGCTGTGCACCTTGACGGCAGTAAAACTGTGGTGTTCCGGGGGGATTTCACCTTCAAGGGTCAGGACATTTCCCTTCAAAAAAACGTTCACGTCACCGGCCTGCCGCAGTCCGGGAATGGCCGCGGTAACCACCAGTTCATCCATGGTTTCCACTATATTCAGAGGCGGCCATCTGCCCTGCCCCAGCCCGCCGAAGAGGTCCGTGGGGACTGGCCAGTTCATACCGGCAAATTCCTTAAAAAAATCCTCGCCCAGAAAGGGAATATCTTTCAAGCTCTCAAAAGGGTTACGGTTCATCCAGTACTCCCCCTCTTACCGCCGTTAATCACGAAAATTAATTTTTACCCGGGTCTGCCCATCTGACAGGGGACTGTGGCTTGCAAACCGCGGCTTTTTCGTTTCCTCGCTTTTATGCGGTGTGGCGGTCGTCACCCGCATCACCCTGCCGCCGTAATTGACCCCTATGCTCAGGGAACCGCTTAAGTCTTTCACCCCGATGTCGTCGATATTGAAAACCAGCTGTTCCAGGTTGACCTTGTCGATAAAAACCTTATCGATGTGAATATCGAAGGGCTGGTTGGCCAGGTCTTTCACTAAAGAAGCCATTTCGGTGCATAACTTGCTTACAACCGTTTGCAGTTCCGCCACCTTTAACTCGAGCCCAGCCCGATCAGGCGGCCTTTCCCGGGGTTTAAACAGGAAGTTGAAGCGCTGCCACAGGGACATGGTTATCAGGTAACCTCTGCGATCTCGGGGCCGATGAAGCCTTTAACCTCCCCGTCAATAATCGGAGTGTCGGTGATATCGGGATCGAAGATAACATTTGCTCCGATGAAGAAGGCGTTAAAGTTGCCAGCAATTTGCCCCACGTTGAAGTTTCCTTTTGTATTCAGCGTGTAACCGTTGGCGATCCCTTTGCCCTGAAACATGTTGGCATTATTGCGGAACTGGTTAACCTGGGTAACCTGATTGATGATGAGAACAGCCATAAAGCCAGCCCCCCGTCTTGTAACCATTATATGCCGCTGACCCTGAGTTGCTTATTCCCGGCAAGCAGCTTTCCAAGTCACATCAGGCGGCTCTTTCACATAACCTTAATTAAGCGGAAAGAAGGTGGCGGTTATGGTGGCCTCCCTGCAGATCAATATCAATACGATTCGGATTGCGGATATTGACACAGGCTCGGCTGTGGCTATCGGGAACAACTACTTTTTCAACTGGCAAACCCACAGTAAAACCAATAACGGCTTCGGCCGCATTAACGGTGACCGGAATTCCCTGTCGGAAGCGATTGCCCGGGTCGACGACCCGGACTTCCAGGATATGCTTTCCAATGAGTGGCAAGGGGAACGGGATTTCCTCAGGCTGTTGGAATTAGAATAGGAAGGATGGCTTTATGAAAACCGTGATCTACCTCAAGGAAGTAAATATGTCAAGCGTAAACAGCAATGCAGGAGCCTTTTACGGGGATAACAAACTGCGGGGCTGGCAGTCCCGCTCCAAGGGAAACAACGCCCTGGGCAGGGTCAACGGCGACGGGAACCGGATAACAAGCCGCCTCAACTTTATCCACGACCCGGATATCATTGACATGTCAATAAAAACAGGAAGGTAATGTGCCCCGCAACTTATTACGGGGCTATCACCCATGCAAGGTTCACCGGCCGTTCCCGGGTTTTGCTCTCATCCGGAAAGCCGGTTGAAAACTCTACTTAAAGCCTATAATAAGCAGAATCAGAATCAAAAACAGAAAGAACGGCAGATTGCCGATATGGCCTGGACCCGGATTGCAACCGGGACCCGGCCCCGCTCCCGGGTCGCCCGGCTTTCCCGGCCCCGCTCCCGGGCCGCCACCCGGTTTACCCGGCCCCGCTCCCGGACCATCTCCCATTTTAGGAACCTCCTTTACACAGAAACGCATTGTTTCCTTTTCTTTAGGGTATGAACCAGAGGATCAAAGGGTTACGGTTTGCATTCCAACCAATAAGAGACATACCGTTTTAAAACAACCCCCTGTCAGAAGTACATAACTGCCACACTCCTCATATGCTAAAGTAAACCTGATTTTCCAAGGAGTGGCATAGATGACATACCTTGAACTGCTGGCCGAGCGCGGAATAGACGGCGCCCACCCGGGGGGTTTTGCCCTGACAAGAGCCTTATTAAGAAGAGAAATGATAGATGCGAACACCACGGTTCTCGATGTCGGCTGCGGAACCGGACAGACATCGTCGTACATAGCCAAAAAATTCAAGTGCAGGGTGGTTGCCGTTGACAATAGCACCAAAATGCTGGAAAAAGCGCAACAAAGATTTCAAAAAGACAGCTTGAAGATCGGATTGGTGCGAGCCGACGCCATGCGCCTGCCTTTTTGGCCCAATTCATTCGACTTGGTGCTGGCCGAATCTGTAACAATATTTACAAATATTAGTAGAACGTTAAGGGAATATTCCCGCGTCTTGAAACCAGGCGGCATTCTAATCGATATCGAGATGACCGCCGAGATGCCGCTAACAGCAGAGGAGTTGAAGGATGTGAAATCCGTCTACGGGATAAAACAGGTACCGACGCAGGATGAATGGACCGACATGTTAAAGGCCGCCGGCTTTTCAAGCATTCAAATTTTAAAAGGCAGAATCAACCCCCTGGAATTACTGTTCGGAAACAGGCTGGGCAAAGAGTTTTCCGCCCATTTCAACTTAATGAAACAGTATTACCGGAAGCTGGGGTACAGGGTATACAGATGCAAATGAGTGGACCCACCTCCGGCACCCCCCAAAAAATAACCGTGTAGATGAAACATTCTACACGGTTAATTTGTTACAGACCCGGACAATTTCTGGAAAATTCCCGGGGTCTGTCGGTGATCTCTCGTTGTGCCCAAAACTTATGGGATAAATGGGCCACCGACCCCGTCAACTCCGCCGATAAGCAGGATCAGGATCAGGAACAGGAAAAACGGCAGCATTAAGAAAAACGGGAAGAAAAACGGAAAACCGGCACCTTTTGCTTCCATATATTTTATCCTCCTTCCTTTCAGCACTTGTCAGCATTTGGGTTGAGGCCCACACGGTTTGCCACCGTGCGGGCCCTTTTCTCAAGTTAATTGAGTCCGCCAATAAGCAGGATAAGGATCAGGAACAGGAAGAACGGCAACATCAAGAAAGGAAACGGAAAAGCTGCGCCTTTTGCCTCCATGTATTTTATCCCCCTTTATCTAAGTATTATTTTAGAGCCCACGCGGTCTTCACCGTGGCCCTTTTACCAGGTTAATTGAGTCCGCCAATAAGCAGAATCAGGATTAAGAACAGGAAGAACGGTAACATCAAGAAAAACGGAAAGCCTGGAAATTGTCTCGCCTCTGCCATTGATTAATCACTCCTCCTTAATCTGTTTTGTCAGGTTAGACATTTACGGAATAAATGGACCCCTGCCGCCATCAAGCCCGCCAATCAGCAGAATCAGGATTAAAAACAGGAAAAACGGCAACATTAAGAAAGCAAATGGAAAACCCATGCCTTTTAATTCCATGATATTCCTCCCTTCTTTACGTGTGTTTGTCGCCCCGATATTCCCTACATTTTAAGGTAGAGACAGATTATATCGGTTAATCGCAAACCGTTTTGTTTCTGCCTTGCTACAGCATATGTAATAAACAAGCAAATGGTTACACGTTCCACGTTATTTGCGCTTGCAGTTCTCCCACTTTTACCCCTTTAATTTTTTTTGTTTTGATCATAAAATTAGGATTAGAATCCAATTCTGAAGGGAATTGTCTTTTTCCGGGAGGTCTTAACGTGCAGCCAAAAGAGAGCGGTAAACTCATCTACGCTTTTCCTCCTTACCATAAACTGGTTTTCAGCGGCGATAAGAAGGTTTGCGTCCTGATAGAGGGTTTGGTAAAGATCAAAAAGTCTGATCAGGAAGTAACTGCCGGCCCCGGAAGTTTTTTCTACTCGACCTCCGATGTCCGCACCCTTAAGGAAAGCCGGGTTTTGGCGTTTGATCTTGAGAAACTGAAGAGGGAGCAGCCGGAACTGGCCTCAAAGATCCAGAGCGAATTGGAAAAAAACAAAAAGGAAACCGGGAAGGCCGCCACAAAACCGCACAGTGAGCTAATGTACGAAAAGGCGGTCAACTGCCCTGTATGCGGAAGCCGGTTTCAGGCATTAAACATATTCGATTACAAGCTCAGGTTCTCAAAGCAGGACCCGGACCTGAGACAGCATTATGAAAACGTGGAGCCCATGTATTACGACATATGGACATGCCCGGACTGCCTCTACGCCAATTTAAAAAAAGACTTTCTCTCAACAGCAGACTCCGAGGCCAAAAAACACATCCTTCAATCCGGCGCTGAAAAGAGGAGGCAGGAAAATCCCGATGGCTTGAAAGAACCAGGCAGCATCGAATACGCCATTCGCAGCCATCAACTGGCCCTGTCCTGTCTGGAGGCCGTCGAAGCAGAGCCTATGAAAATCGGGAATATCTGGCTGCGTCTTGCGTGGCTCTACAGCGACCGGGGTGAAAAGGAAGAGGCGAACCGGGCACGGGAGCAGGCCCTGCAGTTTTTCATGGATGCTTATACCGGTAAGTCCTCGCTGCATTTAAAGCCGGGTCAAATGGAACAGCTTTGCTATATCATCGGTATCCTGAGCTGGTATACCGGCAACAACAAAAACGCCATGGATTTCCTGTTAAAATATTTGCATTCCCCCGGTAAAAAACCGCGCCTCGCCGAATTCGCGCAGGACTGCCTGCAGGAGATCAAAAAAGCCGGCAAGAATCAGGCCGGCGATGACTAATAATATATCACCTCTCTTTCTCCGGCCCTGCGAAGAACCGCAGGGCGTTTTTTTCTGTTCAACGCTTCGGCTGCTCTTAGCCGCTCCCCGCGGGGGTAAGATAACCTCCGGCCACCGGGCCAGCAGGAATAAACGATTCTTCTGAGGGTGCACTCGGGCGGTACAAGCGTTTATTTAATGATGTAATAACAGGCTTCGACCACGTCCGGTTCAGCCTCCTCCAGTCCCTTCTGAAGGTCGGAAAGCAGGCCGCGGTCGACCTTTTCCGGATATGTCCCCAGAATCCTGCGAAAAACGTTCCTGCTTGCATGGGACTCCCTGTGCTGCTCAACAAAGTCCATGATCTGCTCGATCATCATGCCCTGATCCACGATGCTCCCTCCAAAATTCGAGTTTTTCTTCTTATTTTGCCCCGGCGGGAGACTTTTTTTGCATTTTTTCAGGGCAGGCCATCACGCCGCCTCCGGCAGCACCAACAAATAATTAAAAACAATGGTTTATCCTTGCTGGCGCAGCGACCTACGGAGGTTGTTACTCGCCCTTGACGAAGGAGCAGCTAACGGCAGCCGAAGCGAAACAGGAGGTTGAGCTAGGCGACTATGCGCCACGGATGGCGTCATAGGAGCCGGTCGGCTGCCGTCTGCGACGAGTCTTAGGGCGAGTTCAACCGGAGTCTGGGAGCAAGCGCAAGGATAAACCGGAACATATTTTCAAGGCAGGGAAAAGTCACGTCAAAACAAGCAGGAATCTTGCTAACGACAGAAGAATAACCTTTCGGTGGGTGAGGAATTAAATGAATTTCGCCTGGCTGCAGACATTTAACGTGATCGTCGAAGAGGGGAGCCTGACCAGGGCGGCCAGGGCGCTGCACCTGACCCAGCCGGCTGTCAGCAAACAGCTGCGCGCCCTGGAGGAGTATTACGGGACACCCCTGTTTTACAGGACCACCCGGGAGATAGAACTGACGGAGGCCGGTAAGATCGTCTACCAGTACAGCCAGAAGGCTCTGGATTTGATCGGAAAGAGCAGAAACGAGGTACAGTCCCTCGCCCGGATCATACAGGGGGAACTCAGCCTCGGAGCCAGCACCATTCCCGGGGAATACATCCTTCCCGGCTTCCTCGGCCTTTTCCAGCAGCGCTATCCCGGGGTCAGAGTCAAGCTGGAAATCGGGGACAGCAAAGCAGTCGCCCAAAAGGTGGCCGAAGGAAAACTGGAGCTGGGCATCACCGGCGCCTTAATCAAAGGCCGGAACCTCCGGTACGAACTCTTTTTCCGGGATGAACTGGTGGTGGTTGTTCCCAAGGGACACAGGTTTGCCGGAAGAGGATCCGTCACCCTCGAAGAATTTATTGCGGAACCGCACGTGGCCAGGGAAAAGGGCTCGGGAACAAGAATCGCCATCGAAAACAGGCTGATGGAGCTCGGCGTTTCCCCGTCGGCCCTCAACATCAGCCTGGAACTGGGGAGCACGGAGGCCGTCCTGAACGCCGTTGCCCGGGGAGTCGGCATCTCCCTGGTGTCCGGTTATGCGGCACGGCCCAGGGCGCGGGTCGGAGAACTCGCCTGCCTCAAGATTGACGGTGTACCCTTTGAACGCGGCTTGTATTTCGTCACAAGAAAAAAGCCGGAACCGCGAACCATCCTGCGCGTTTTCATCGATTTTCTGAAGGAGCAAAGGGACTCGGACCATGCGGGGAATGATTTATAGCTCAGGTTACCATTTGCTCTCACGGGCGATCTCGGCGACGGCCCGGACGGTCTTTTCGATATCTTCGGGCGTATTGAAAAAACCGGGACTCAAGCGGCAGGTCCCCTTTTTTATGGTCCCGATGGTACGGTGCGCCAGCGGCGAACAGTGCAGGCCGGAGCGGCTGATGATACCGTAATTCCTGTCCAGCATAAAGCAGAGTTCGCCGCAGTCGAGCCCTGCAACATTCAGGGAGACCACGGCGGTCTGGCGGCGGCTGTCGCAGGGCCCGTAAAGGGTAACCCCCTTGATCTCTTTAAGACCGCACAGCAAAAGCTCCGTCAGTTCCTGTTCATGCCGCCGCACCTTTTCAATTCCCACTTCCAAAAGATACCTGACACCTGCTCCCAAACCGGCCAGGCCGGGTGTATTGGGGGTGCCGCTTTCAAACCTGTCGGGAAGAAAATCAGGCTGGGAAAGCTCTTCCGAAAGGGAACCCGTCCCTCCCTCCACGAGGGGACGAACCTCCAACCCCGGCCTGATGTAAAGGCCGCCCGTTCCCTGAGGCCCCAACAGGCCCTTGTGCCCGGTAAAGGCCAGCAGATCGATGTGCTGGGCTTCCACGTCTATGGGAAGCACTCCGGCGGTTTGGGCTGCGTCCACCAGAAAGAGCGCACCCCTTTCTTTGGCGATGCGGCCGACCTCTTCCACAGGCATGATCGTCCCGGTCAAATTGGAGGCGTGCAGCATGCAGATCATGCGCGTATTGGCTTTCACCGCCAGCTCCACGTCACGGAGATCAAGGCTGCCGTCCGGGGCGCACTGCACAACGGAGACTTCCACGCCGGTTTGCTCCAGGGCATGCAGCGGCCGGGCCACGGCGTTGTGCTCCATGCTGCTGATCACCACGTGGTCGCCGGGGTTGAGTATCCCTTTCAGCGCGAGATTTAAGGCATAGGTGACGTTGGGCATGAAAACAATGCGGGAACTGTCCTTTACATTAAACAGCCCGGCCAGCATCTCGCGGGTTTCGAGAACCAGCATCCCGGCCTCGATGGTTTTCCGGTGGCTGCCGCGGCCGGGGTTCGCTCCTATCTCCCGGTTAAAACGGTCCACCGCCCGGTAGACGCATTCAGGCTTCGGCCAGCTGGTTGCAGCGTTGTCCAGATAGGTTATGTCCATGGAAAACAACCCCTTCATTTACAGCCGGATGCGCTTGCTTTCCTGGGAATCCTGGCGATACCCTCAACCTTCACACCGCACCGTTCAATCACCTGCCGGGCCGGCTCAATCAGGTCTTCTGATACCAGCAGTGAGATGCCGCAGAAGCTGGTGGCAGCGCGGGGAGGCGGGGCAATGGTGCACCTCACCCCGGCCGCCTTCAGCTCCCTGTACAGGCGAAGCCCTTCATGATGATTGGGGAAAAGGATATAACAATCATAATTGATCCTACCTTCCACCGGCAGCACTACTTTCGCAGCATCTCCAGGAATGCCTGCACCCGGGTTTTGATCTGTCCCGAGTCCTGCTCGCTGTAGTCGGTCTCAAGGTGCATGACGGGAATGCCTGCTTTCCTGAGGGCCTGCTGGACGAGATGGCTTTCGGTGGAGTACAGGGTACAGAACTGGAGGCTGCAGTCGACCACGCCATCCACTTTGTACTCCTTAACGAGGCGCAGGATGTCGTCTATCCTGCCGGTGTTCGGTGTGAAGCAGGCGCAGTTGATCCTCATGTAGCGCTCCGCCAGGGCCTGCACCTGCCCATCCAGGTCTACCCTGCTCTCATCCACGAAATTCTCAAAATAGCGCACGCCCGTGCAGGTTTCCTCGACCACCACCGGAGCGCCGCAGGTCTCGATGATGTGGTGGAGCTTCCAGTTGGGGATGGCCATCGGGGTACCGGTGACCATGATGCGCGGGGCGTCCGAGGAGAAGACGCCTTCACCTCTGGCTATCCTCTGATCGAGCTCGTCGCACAGGGCGTTTACCTGGGCGGAGAAGCGTGCGGGGTCGTCGTAAAAGGCGATCTGGCTGATCAGGAGGGCGTCCCTGCCGCTGATGGGAACGGGCGAACTCTTGCGGGCATTGTAGAGGCGGGCCAATGCCCTTCTCTTACGGTTTATCAGCCTGATGCTTTCCGCCAGGGCCTCCGGGGTCACCCGGTTCCCCGTCACTTCTTCGACCTTCTCCATGAGAAGGCGGATTTCGCCGGCCCAGGCGGCGATGTCCTTCTCCCTCTTCATCTGGGGTAATTCCATCACGTGCACAGGAACGTCCTGCCGGAGGATTTCCCATGCCTTCTTCTTGCCGTCACAGGTGGTTTCCCCGATATAGACATCGGCCAGCCGGAAGAAGGGGCATGTTCTGCCAAGGCGGGCTCCCACCGATGCCTTGATCAGCGGGCAGGTGTTAGCGGGCAGGACCCTTTCCCCGTCCGGTACCCAGAACTGGGAGCCCCCGCACAATCCTGTGGCAACCGCCCCAGCGGCGATGATCACCTCGTCGGGCACATAAACGCAGAAAGTGCCGAACACTTTGCCCCCTCTTTGCTTGTGTTCCACCAGTTCCGCGGGCCTCACCCCGTGAATCTCTGCCACCACAAAGTTGAAATAGTCCATCCCTTCGGGGCGGTTCTCCTGGGAAAGAAAGACCTCGCTGAAGGCCCCGGGCAGGGCTGCGCATAACAGGTCGTGCTTTTCCAGATCCATCCCCAGGTCGGTCCACATCTTACGGTAATCGGCCAAAGCTTCTCCCCCCAAGTATTCATCTATTATTAAAGCCAGGTTCAGACAGTTGTTTCTGCATTCCCAAACAGATTATTATTACCATACGTTATATATAGCAACACTTATTTCTGCCTGGCTCAATTTTATGGCAAAGACATAAAAAACGTCAATTAATTACCGGCTGATTACTTATGAAAATGCGTTATAGATTAAAATCGAGATGATCCCGGAGGTAAGGCAATAAATGAGGCACTTCCCGAGGGGCGGCAGGCCATCAAAAGGCACTTGCAGAGAGACAAGAAACGCGCAATAGGAAATAAAAACGCTTAAAGGTTCAAGAAGTTATCCGCCCATTCAGAAGGAGCTTGACATTTGTTTATGCCAGTCATAGTATATAATCAATGGATTATATAAGCTATAACTTATATAAATTGTGAGGTGCCTGGCTTGATACAGCAACTCGAAACAGTATTAAAAGCGCTGGGGGAACCGACCAGACTGAAGATTGTAAAGCTGCTTTCGGTTCGGGAATTATGCGTATGCGAGCTGGAAGCGGTGCTCGGCATCAGCCAGCCCCGGATCTCCCAGCACCTCAGGGTGTTAAAAGAGGCGGGAATCGTCAAGGAGCGCAAAGAACGACAAAGATCCTTTTACAGCCTTGCCGGCACCTTGAAAACCGGGGAGATCGCATCCTTCGCCGAATACATGAGGGCCGAAATCGCCCAATTGCCGGAACTCTCCCCCGAAGTTGCACGCCTGCAAAATCTGGACTGCAATGAGGCGGTCAGGAAATGCAAAAATTCCCCGCTGCCTTAAATTATTAACAATAAAAGGAGGAACACAGATGGAAATCAAGGTTTTGGGAAAGGGCTGTGCCAGATGCCGTCAACTGGAGGAAGATGTCCGCAGGGTGGTATCCGAACTCGGCGTCAATGCGGATGTCCAGCATGTGACCGACATCAAGGAGATCATGTCCTACAAGGTAATGGGAACACCCGCCCTTGTGATCAACGGCAAGGTGAAGGTTGCGGGAAGGCTCCCTCAAATCGACGAGATCAAAAAGTACATCAACGAGGAACTGTAATAATTTAGCCAGGAAGAGGTGACTTAATGTGTTAAACCGGGTGGCCGATCTGGTGGCCTGGAAACTGCTGCACCTGACCGCCGGCACCAGGCTTGGTGAGGCGGTCCACTTTTTCGTCTACGATACCCTGAAAATCTTTATCATGCTGTCAGTCATTATTTTTCTGGTGGCCGTGATCAGGAGCTTCTTCCCGCCGGAAAAAACCCGCAAGATCCTGAGTTACAGGAGGCAGTATTTCGGCAACATAGTTGCCGCAGCCCTGGGGATCGTGACACCCTTCTGAAGCTGCTCCGCCATCCCGGTGTTCATCGGGTTCATCGAAGCGGGTGTTCCCCTGGGGGTTACCCTGTCGTTTCTGATATCTTCGCCGATGGTGAACGAAGTGGCACTGGTCATGCTTTTCGGGATGTTCGGGCTGAAGATCGCTGCCGTTTACCTAGTCACCGGTCTGATTGTGGCCATTACAGGAGGCCTGCTGATCGGCCGTCTGGGGTTGGAGCACCTGGTGGAGAGTTATGTTTACGAAGTGCAGTTAGGCGAACTGGACGTTCCGGAACTCACCTGGCGTGACCGGCTGGATTACGCTTACGGTTATGTGCGCGAGATCCTCCGCAAGGTCTGGCCCTACGTCCTGATCGGCATCGCCATCGGTGGGGCGATACACGGCTACATACCGGAGGACTTCCTGGTAAAATACGCCGGACGCGGCAATCCCTTTGCGGTGCCAATTGCGGTTGCCCTGGGGGTGCCGCTTTACTCGAACGCCGCGGGGACAATTCCGATCGTGGCCGCACTGCGGGAAAAGGGAATGGCGATGGGAACGGTGCTGGCCTTTATGATGTCGGTGACTGCCCTGTCGGTCCCGGAAATGATTATCCTGCGCAACGTTCTCAAGCCCAAACTGATTGCGATCTTTATCGGGATTGTCGCCGTCTCCATCATGCTGGTGGGATATATCTTCAACTGGCTGATCCCGGTTTAACCAGTTCGATTGGAGGCACCCCCGGCTCAGTTCTCAGGTTCAACAACTCTCACGTTCCGGCGATTACCCTTAAATCTGGGCATGATCAAGAGGGAAAAGCAACCATCTGCTTCTCCCTCTTGATATCTAAAGGCGCTCCTGCCCCGGTAAGAGCGTATTCGATTCAATAATTTATTGTCTCCCTGGGGGCAGTGAGCGAGATACTGCCGCCCGCCCATCAGTCCTCCAGAATCCTTCCGTCGGTGCCGATGGTCACCACACGCCAGGGAATCATCTTGCCGCTGTTGACGAGGGCCTGCTTGACCGCATTGACAATACCTCCGCAACAGGGCACCTCCATGCGGAGCACGGTGATGCTCTTGATCTCGTGGGCTTTCAGGATCTCCGTCAACTTTTCGGTGTAATCGACGTCATCCAGCTTGGGGCAGCCGATGAGGGTGATCCTGCCGCGCATGAAATCGTTGTGGATGTTCGCATAGGCATAGGCCGTGCAGTCCGCCGCCACCAGCAGGGATGCGCCGTCCAGGTAGGGGGCATTGACCGGAACCAGCCTGATCTGGCAGGGCCACTGGCGAAGCCGGGATTCCGGCGCCGGTGCTTTCTGAGGAGCCGCAACTCCATGGGTACAACTCTCCCTTTCGATAACCCTGGCGCTCGTGCCGGGGCAGCCGCAGGCCAGCTTCTCGGGCTTTTTGAGCGCTTCCATGTTCCTCTGCACGGCCTCCCCGTCATAAGCAGCCGCCTCCCGTTCCTCAATGGTAATGGCTCCGGTGGGACATTCGGGCAGGCAGTTCCCGAGACCGTCGCAGTAGGATTCCGACACCAGCTTTGCCTTGCCGTCTACTAACTGCAGGGCTCCCTCATGACAGGCCTCCACGCACAGCCCGCAGCCGTTGCACTTCTCTTCATCGATCCGGACGATCTTTCTCTTCATTGCGATAACCTCCTCGTAACTTTAACCTTGTGCTTTCGCCTTCATTGTAATAAAATCGCGCCCGGAAAATCGCTAACCCGGGTTACCAAAAACGGTGGGTACGGATTTCCTGAACGTATACCGACCGTCCCTATCCCGGGAGATGGGCAGGATGAAGACCGAGGGAATCATCGATTTTCACAGGGCGCCGGTGAAGATCAACGGCCCCGAGGCTTTAAAAAGGGCGATGGAATGAAAACGGGCTATCCATGCCAGGCGCACGGGCAGGATAATAGTTCTAACTCATATTCGCCAAAAATTGTTAACCACGGGCAATGGAGCCGCCTCTCTTTCTCCCGGCCTCAGAGGCCGGAATAACCTCCGGCGGCACCGGCTTCTGCTTCCCGGCATGAGGATCTGAGACGACCTCATAACCGCCGATGGCGGCCAGAGCCACAATAATCGCATTTACCACCGATAGAAGGATCTTGACAGGCATTTCCGAACCCTTTACGGCGTAGGACCCCTTGTAGATGTTGACGGCAACAACAAAAACCAGCGCCCAGATGAAGGCGTAAATCCTCACCGCCCGGTCGGAAAACAGGCGCTTGACCAGCGATTTTGTGAACTGCACGATCAGGGCCACCGCCAGCACCATGCCGGCAAAGGTCGTGATGTAGTCAACGCTCAGAAAATTATACACCACACCTCATCCTCCCTTGAATCTAACCACCTGTCATATTCTATGCATATTGCTAAGCCCGGTTGCCGAATTGAAGCCAAGCTTGATGTCCTGCAGATGGAAAGGGGACGCTGAACACCTGCCCGGATAAAGGAAGCAGCATCGGTTTTCCTCTTTTTCCGGCTTCGATAACCGTAATCAGCTCACCGAATATCCGGGATATATCCCCCCGGTTAATTTCATCAAAAATCAAATAGTAATTTTTGTCCGGATCTCTCTGGGCATCCTCACATAACCTTTTAAAGATACCGGGCCTGAGCTCAAAAACAATCTCGGGCAGTCAAAACGGATTCGCAAAATTTTCACTTCATACCGCAGTCTTATTTCTTCATCTCTTTTTGGGATTTCTCCAAAACATCGATCATTATATGCTTCGTTTCTTCCGGTAAATAGAGTTCATCCAATATCATATACCCCGTTTGGAACAACCGCCTGCGGTATCCTAATGCCTTTGTCCCAGGTAACCCGAAGTGGTAATCTCGCCTAAGTATAATGTTAAATTCTCACTATTCACTCCCACCAGATCAGGTTCCGTACCTTGAAATACATAGATCTTTTCTCTTGTTGATAGATCCAGAATTCTTACACCGGTGTATTTATTCACAAAACTCTGGATTAACGCTTCTTCAATCTCAGTTTTCAATATATTGGTATTGGCCATACCCCATAACCTCTTAAGATTTTATCAACATTTTATTTACTTCTTACGGAAGATCACTACGCTTTCCCTTGAGGGGTTGCGCCCGTATTTTCCCATTTGTTGGGCACTATTCCCGCGGTAGCGAACCGCCACTATCTTATCGCAGGTAAGGCCGATTTGTTCACCCAGTTCTGCGGTAAGTTCATCAACCGGGAGCGGTAAACCATAGTATTGCGCATTACCCACCACAAGTGCGATTCTTGCTCCGGATTTGCAAACACGCATCATTTCCCGGAGGCAGATATAAATATCCAAGAAATAGCCATCAATCATTGCCGGGATGCGGATATCCTTTGCCACCTCGTTAAGCTCTTCGATAACTTTTTTAAGCATTTCCGGTCGCCTGTATTCCTTAGTTTCCGGCCTTAAAGGATGAGCTTCGGGGTGCGACTGGATGCTTTGGTAGCGAATTCTCCGGGTATCTTCCCAGTTCAAAAAATCAAACATTAACTCCACGCCAAAAACCCTCGTATAGTCATGACGGTTGGGATACGGAGGTGATGTTATAACTGCCGAATAAGTTTCATCATTATCGGGCAAATACCTGGCATCGGCCTGCCGTGCCTGCCACTCCGCCCGGCGCGGCAACTTTACCTGATAAAGATCCCCAAGCATCATTTCTAACCGCCCCTTAAAGGCTTCCGGCAGGAACTCCACATCGATCTTGGGTTCGATCCATTTCAGCCAACCGCCTGTAGCGACAGCATGGCTAAATTGAGGAATAATGGCCAGCAAGGCCAGGCGAAAGAAATTCCTCTCCTCTTTTGAACATGAAAGATGTGCAATCTTCCCGGCAATCGCGTCAAATGCCGCCAGCATTCTCCCCGGTAGGGCCTTTTGCACCAGTTCAGGATATCTCTTTGCGGGCTCAAGCCATTCATTTGGTTTTAATGCTCCTTTAAGACTCTCCCACCCTCTTTCCAGACGCAGTAAGTTATAATTAGCCACTTTGGTGTTCGCCGCAAGGATCGACAGAGGCAAAAGGTCATACCCCGTAGCCGGTACTCCCTTCTCTTTAGCCGCCAGTAAAGTCGTCCCGGCCCCTACAAAGGGATCAAGGATGCGGTCACGCCGGTCCAATCCCCACTCATCAATCAGTGCATGCACAAGTTCGCTGGTAAAGCTGTGGGGAAAAACAAACCAGCGGTGAACCGGTTTTTCATGCAGGTTCTTCGGCGTTACCCACCGGCGCCATTCTGTTCTTTCCTCAACTGCATAATTCAACATCTTTCCGATTACCCCAAACGCTCATGTCCTATAGCCTGATAGGCAGGCATCGGGAACTCAATTTTTACAGGCTGTCGGTATATTGGATGGGTAAGCAGGAGTTCCCCTTTTTCCAGCCGTGTTAAATGCGCTTTCACATCCTGGGAGATAAACCTGTAAGCTGGGTCAGACAACTCCGAGGAATCGCTGCGACCGATGACTTTCGTGGCGCAGTTGCCTGCAACCTGCGGATGAACCTCACTCATAAACTGTTCCGCGGAAATCAGGACAACCCCCAGCGACCGGCCGCGAGCGGCGATGTCCAGCACGTACTCGATGATCGACGATTCCCCCTCACCACGCCTGGCCGGAGCGTATTTATTCAGTTCGTCAACAAAGATGATAATTCTCTTTGGAAGTTCACCCCGATCATCTACGGTAGCCTCGGCGTACATATCATAAACCTCCTGGATAATGTGGCCGAATACCAGCGCCCGCTCTTCATCGGTCAGTTTAGCTATATCAACCACAATCGTCTGTCCACCCTGGATTTTTCTGATTTCCTCGCCAAGGTTAACCGCCCGGCGTGCTGCTCTTTGTTCGACAAAGATACCCGATTGGCGGTTCACCACGACGCGCCGGAGGATACGGATAAACCGCCCCACCGAGGAAGCCGTAACCTGTCTGTATGCCTGAGGGATACCTTTATCCATCAGGGGTGGCCCGTTGAGCAGGTTTGACCAGGTTCGAACATTCTGCCAGGCCTTATCACCGTTCATAACCCCTTGCTGGATCTCCCCGATAAGGGCCCCCAGTGTATCCCAAGGGTCTGGTACCCTGATCAGGAGGCCGATACCGGGACCCGGCTTAGCCCGGCTGCCGATGACATCCTCGAGAGAATATGCATATATCTGAAACTGATCAGGCGGTTCACCGAAACAGTTCGGCAAACCGGTGGTTTGCGTCTGTTTTCCCCAGGGAAGCAGATAGCGTACATTTTCAAAAGGCTTGGGATGAAGGCCGAGATAATCCCACATCTGGTATTCTTCAGGCTTCCCCTTCCTCGGCTTATCTATCACAAGCAGGTCGTTCTGTTTGACGTTTAGCAAGATCACGGCAATGTCCTTAGAACCGACCGATTGTAAAATCGATTGAATCAGAAACATGGCATAAGATGTCTTCGTGGCCAGACCGGATATCCCGGAAATATTGATGTGTGCTCCCTCCGGCCCCAAAACATACCTCTTGTCCAGAAAAACCCTGGCCCTGGTGCCGTTCGACATTTGGATCAGCCCGGCCGGGATGGTAATCTTTTCTTTATGTTCCCGCTCATACTCGAACATCTTGTCAATACCCAAGGCCACATGGATACCTTCTTCGTCGGCAAAACGAATCGGGGACTCATTCTGTACAGGCATATAGATACCCATAGGGTAGCGTTTCGGTTCGGCCGGATCATAGTTCGCCAGCACATTTGCCTCTGCCACATTAACCCCCTGGCGGGGTGTTTGGGGTAACGCCTCCGTACTGCCGAAATCGCTGGAAATATAGTTGGAAAGATGAGAAGGGGCGTCGGTAACCTGTTTGATATTTGTCACCAGTCCAAAGGTACGGGTATTAGCCATTTGATCGGCTTCAACAATATCAAAAGGATTAGCAATTTCGTCTGCAGCTAGCCAAAAGGAAAACTTCTCCGAGGAATTCGGTTCCCGCTCGGTGGCGGAAGCCTTTCCGATTACCCTGCGCTCTTCTTTTTGAATCTTTTCATTTATTGTTTCGTCCGGCATGATCCTTAACCTCCTTTATACGGTTAAATGCTTTGGATTCCCATAGGCCACTTCAGACCTGCCTTCAGGGCCTCTGTAGAAATAAACCCATTTTTTACCGCCTGCTCGGCCAGATAAATGGCATAAAGATGGGCGTGCCACCTGCTGTCCTTGCCGTGCGGTGCTACCTGGCGCTCCGCCACAAGCGCTCCGGAAATCTCATCGATCAACTCAGACGGCACAGCATCGGTGCTGAAATTGGGAAACTCCACCTTGACGACTCCCATCAGCGGGTAATCAAGATGCTTCTGTTCCCGGATGCGGACGTACCAGACCGCCATTTTACCTGATCTGGCTGAAAAGGCGCAGGTCCTGGCGGAAAAGGGTAGGTCAACCAGGAGATCGTATAAGTTCACCACCCGTCCACCCCGGCTGCCCGGAAGTTTAAATAACGGTTGGCGGTTAAACGACTTGGTCACACCGAAGAACTGCGGAACGGACTCCCATTTATAGAGATCTTTGCTTAAACTGCCGTCAAGGACAAGCCATAGACCATCTTGCCTCGCTAACCCCCGGCCAAGCTCATCCTCAAGGCCTGACATCAGGTGATGCGCCTTGTGCGCCGCACGGGAACGGGGCTCTTTACCGGGTGATGTCCGTTCCGTTTCCCCGTCATCCTCCATGATATCATGGAAGGCAAACCGCGGGCCGGCGTTTTTTACCAGTTCCTCTACCCTATCCCCGAAAGATACCGCCTGTTTGTCCATCATCAACACAATCTGGTGCTTTGACTGTGCCACTTTAATCCGGCCGTTATCCATGCGGTATACTGCCACAGCGCCAATCTGGGAAACATGGATGGGGCTGCGCCGGTTGCCCTCCACCACATCCCCCAGGAAAAAGGTGCGCGCCGAACCGTCTAAAAAATAGCGGAGCAGGTGCCGCTCCGTCCTCGGTATCGGTTTCACCTCGACGTATGGCTTGGTGTTTGGTCTTTCCAAAATCACATCAAACACACTGTCGTCACCTGTGCGGAGGCGGTCGATAACCTCTTCGTGATCCGGACGCACCAGGTCCTCCATTGCCTGGCCTGTTGCCGGGAGTACCCTTCCTTCCTGGAGGATCACCTCCAGCGCCGGTCTCAAACCCGAAAAAGGATTGCGCATGATCAAGCCTCCTCGAGGGATTGTTTAATATCGGATAGCTCTTGTTCGGTTAATCCCCAAAGCTGCGCGGCGAAATAGTCAATTTCTGCTTCTATTCTCTGAACCTCAGCTTCGTTGCCACCGGCAGCAGCCTGGTGTGCTGCCTCCGAGAGGTGTGCAAGGTGAAGGTGAATATTATCTCTGGGAGAATACTTAGGAATGTTAACGTTGTTTAGTATATGGGGATCCGGGTGTAAAACAATATAATTTCTTATGGCCAGTCTGGCTGGAGCGGAATTAATAATAGCACATATATAATGGGCTTCCTCTCTAACGTCACATGCAACCAGCACACAGGTATGATCAGGAACAACAGATTTTTTTGTTCCAAAAACATCTTGCTCTCCAATCACTGCAGCATCGAGCTCATTCGCAACTTCCCGCCATACAACCTTCCACGGTGCAAATGTATATTTACCTACTCCAAAAATCGAATAGAATGGCCCCCGTTCCATTAAACGGCGAATTGCTTGAGTTCTTCTCGCCCTTAATATGGTTTCTGATCTTTTTAAGTACGCATATGTTTTGGGATGTCTGTTTTTCATGAACTCTTCGTTAATTCCAATTCGGGTCTCGGGATCCTGTGTCATCAAAATATGCGCAGAGGGTATCGCCGACCAGCGCTTGACATCTCTCCCCCGCAGCAGGGGGTACAGGAGATCGGGTTCAACCGCGGCCTGGGTGCTATGCACATTCCTTCTTGCTCCCTCTGTTACGTTTGAGATTATTACAAGCCCGCCGGGTCTCCGGCCGGTGACTTCCACCCAGTAAATGCCGTTGGCACCACCGGTATTAGCCCCTTCGTGAGCAGAGTATGGCGAATTTCCAATCACCTTATGCAGGGCTTGGAGCGCCTTCTGCCGGGCGGTCAACCAGGCGGAGGTGGCATCCGACCTGTTCACCGGTTCCGCATACCATTGATGAAAGGTGATCTTTTCTCCGGTCACCTCTTCGTAGGGGGTATCGAAGCCGATGCTGCTCCCCCGACCGGTAGCCCGCTTCTTCCAGTAGGTATAGGTGACAGGGTACTGAATCCCGCGTCCTTTCGAAAAAACGGCTACCGCCGTTCTGTTCGTTGCCCCTTCAAAGGGATTCAGTTTTACCATGTCTTCCACCACCAGCGGCCCGAAGGGAGTCCCATCCGGAAGCAGGAACCGCCGGAAACCCTGCCCCGCCCCGGATGTTTTGAAGACGCTCTGGGTAATGACAAAACCCAGTTTCCCCCCACGCCTCAGGTACTTATCAACGGCCACGTAGGTCATCAGCATGGAGATGTCCTTTTTCCCCTTGCCGAGAATCGTATCCATGCCGCCGTGCGGGAAAAGCCCGTAATGTTCGAAAAGGTTGCGTATCTGCGTGCGGTAGTCGTCGGGAAGGTTCTCCCAGTTGACCCACGGGGGATTGCCGACGATGTAGTGGCAGGGCTCGAGGAAAAGCGGGGTAAAGGCGTTCTTTATAATCCTCGCCCACACTCCATCCAGTCCCTGTTCGTGAAGGGCACGCAGTTGCCTGTAGAGGGCAACCAGATCGTCCCTTACGGCTTCAATTTCCTCAGGATCCAGCCCGGCAGGTCCCTCAAGTCTCGCAATAAATGCTTCCTCACCGATGCCCGACTCCACTGCCTCATCCAGGACATTGGCAAGCACGTCCATCTTTTCACGTTCCGCAAATAAAGCAGGGATGCGGAACTCACCCACAGAGGTCTTGAGAGGATAAACATCGCCGTCGAAAAGCCCTGTCCCCCGCGAAGGGGTTAAAATGGAGTCCGCCTGGTAAACCGGGATGTCGATGTCCCCTTTTCTGTATTTCAACAGATCACCTAGAGCCAGCAAATAGTTGGTCCTGGCCGCGATCACGGCCAGCGGATTGAGGTCGATCCCCACTATGTTTTTCAGGATTAACTCTAGTGTTTCCGCCGGGTCCTTTTTGTTCCGTGTCGCACGTTCCCGGATATGCTTAATTAGAAGAACCAGAAAGGTACCCGAGCCGCATGCAGGATCGAGCACACGCTTTGCAGCATTGCCCAGATCGGCCGTGCCCAGTGTCACCCTGATCAGTCTGTCGGCCAGCCAGTCCGGGGTATAATACTCACCAAGAGTATGGCGTATCTCACGAGGTAAAAGATTGTGATAAAGCTTTTTTAACAGGTCACGGGCATTTTCCGGGGCCAGCTCAAGTGCGCCCGGATCGTACTCGGCGAGACGCTGGATCAGCTGACCTACTGCTGCTTCAATATCATTATTCCAGGCCGCCAAATACCACCCGAAAAAATCCCCCTCAAGGAAATTGCGGATCCCGTATTCCCGGAAAAGGCCTCCCCTTTCCATTTCCGCTAAGGCTTCTCTCAGGCTATCTCCGGTTTTCGATGCCAGATGGGATAGGAAATCTTGTGCATCCCCTGCAAACCGTGAAGCAGCAAGGGTCGCAATCAGTTTGATCAGGAGGGCGTAATAGGTATGGATGGCAAAAAAGATTTTGGGAGGCTCGGTATATTCCGGATCCAGGTCCATCCCTCTTACAAAGCTACGGAATTCATTTTTACTGTCAATGCGCGCCGACCATTCCCGGTAATCCGTTACTTCGCTGTAAAAGAGCTTCCACTGTTCGTAAAGCTTTGCAACCAGAGGATGTCTGCTGCTGTGGATGGCCCTGTAAAAAGCCTTAACGGACCGTTGGGCACGCCATGTGAGGGGCCCGAAATCTTCTATCAGGTTTTCAGGGACAAGGGCAGCCCCTGTTGAAAGAGAAAACAGCAATCGTAAGAAACGAGCTGTAGAAGCCGGGGTGACGGGAACAGGATCGTCTACCGACCAGCCATCACCGACACGTCGGACAAAAATAAAATGGAAGCCATCAAGGGCAACGCCTGCCAGCCGGTGTACCTCCCGGCGTTCCCGTGCAGCCACATCGTTAATGTAATCTTTTACCTGCTGAATCACTCCGCTGTTAGAACGACCTTGATTGGTAGGACGTATGATCCCCGGGCGCTTGTACTCTAAAATCAGGCGGTTATAGACAGAATCAACCCGGCCGCGGGCAACAGAGAATTCATCCCGGGGTATGATCGTAAGGTCAGCGGCTTTCCCTGCTTCTTCAAGGATTCGTGACGCCTCCCTGCGGAAATCGGACTCCGTTCCGCCTTGTCTGGCCGCAGCAAGCAATTTTTGCGCAACAACACGCCCCTGCTCATCTGCAAACTGATCAAGGTCTATGCTCATCCCCTACATCCTTTCCCGAAAGCAATTCCTGGCAAAAAAGAAAGATCATTAAATGGTTTTTCGTCAAAAACTGAATGATTCCTTTAATAAGGGTTTATAATGGTCCCGGGGTCCCGGGAATGATAGGCTTTTTCTCCCGGTATTTCCAATAATGCGGGGTGAACAACCGCAAAACCGTAACCATCGGGGTTATGGCAACAAGCCTGACCCGATGGCTCCCCGCGTACGGCATGAGAAGTAGAGGGCGGAACAGGAGGTTTTCAATATGTATTTCCCGTCAAAAAAAGACCTCTGGTTCGGCCTGGTGATCTGGTGCAGTTTGTTGCTGCCGCTTGTAATCGAAATCCGTGATCACCACTGGCACGAGCTGGCGGTCTTGGTTCCTGTAATTCTTTTATTCGCCTGGATCTGGTTCGAGACCGGCTACACCATCACGGAGACGGAGCTCCTGGTGAAATGCGGGCCCTTCCGGGAAAAAATCCCCTTCGGCAAGATCCGCTCGGTCAGGCGGAGCAGGGCGCTCTGTTCGTCGCCGGCGCTTTCTCTCGACAGGCTGGAGATAAGGCACGGTCAAGGCTTCACCGGCTTCACACTAGTATCTCCTGTAGACACCGCCGCTTTCCTGGAAGAACTGAAGAAAAGGTGCCCTCAGGCCGACTTCCCAGGCCTGTAAGGAGCAGGGTTTCCCTGCTATATTCTCAAAAAATAAAACGGCAAGGGCGATTATATTCTCAAACCCTTGCCATTTTTGCATTCTCATGGCGTCCCAGGAGGGATTCGAACCCCCGACTGACGGAATTCCTTACGTTTGCGGATGGACCCTTCGCCCTGCCCGCGTTTAGCCATTCGCAAAGCCTTTAAGACCGGAACACTTCACCTTCCTCTCTTCGCCTTTCAGGCCGTAACATAGTCGCTTTCCGCCGTCGGTTCCGGCAGGGGAAGGCCGTCCTCGGCCAATCCCTCAAGGTGCATCTTCAGGGCGGCCGCGATATTGGCCTTGGCTTCTTCCGGCGTCCTACCGGTGGCCATGCATCCCGGCACATCGGGCAGGTAGACCGAGAAATTCCCCTCGGCTTTCTCGATAACCACAAGGTACCGCTTCATTTTTCACGCCTCCCTTTTAAACCGGCTTGCTTGAGAATACTGTTAAGGGTTCCCGGCGCAAGATCATCGTTCAAATGTCCGCAATCGTCACCCGGCCAGGCTTCACCGGGTGTTTAAACTGCCGGTGGCTTCCCTTCTGGGCTACCTGGTACCAGCCGTCGTCCAGCAGCATCTTGATCGCATCCTTTACCTTCATAACGGTTCACCATCTACCTCGTCCGACATGCACACCAGTAGGTCTTCCCTTTGCAGTTGAGGAAGCAGCATAGCCTTGCCGGCATGTCAGAGCATTACTGGCGGTAACTCTGTTTCGAAATTTATGCAGTCAGCGTATAAAATGATGTCCCGCAAATCCTTGCGGGACTTGATTTCTCATGGCGTCCCAGGAGGGATTCGAACCCCCGACCGACGGATTAGAAGTCCGTTGCTCTATCCAGCTGAGCTACTGGGACATAAAAAATGGAGCGGGTGATGGGAATCGAACCCACCCGACTGGCTTGGAAGGCCAGGGCTCTACCACTGAGCTACACCCGCCCGTTGTCGATTGCTATTTTAGCATATTAGACCGCTTTCGGCAACCTCTCGGGTTGAGCAAATGGTCGGGGTGGGGAGATTTGAACTCCCGACCTCTTGGTCCCAAACCAAGCGCGCTACCAAACTGCGCTACACCCCGCCGGGCAAGATCAAGTATAGCATGATTACGGCTCTCTTTCAACACGGCCCCCAAGAAGGATATTGAGCTATTGAGCCAGGTGACTATGCGCCATGGACGGCGTCATAGGAGCCGGTCGGCTCGAGTTTTTAAAGGCGAGTTCAACCGGAATATGGGAGCAGGCGCAAGGATAAACCGGAATGTATTTTCAGGGCAGTTCAAAAAACGCCACGGTGTATTCCGGCCCCTCAAACTCAAGCACCGCGAAGCTGCCGTTTTCCGCAAGGCGCGACCAGACCACACTTCCCGGGTTGAGAAAGAGAATCCCCTCAACATTCTCCTGCCCGGCCACATGGGTGTGGCCGAAGATGACGATATCCACTCCGGCTTCCCGGGCGCGGTAGTGCAGCCTCAGCAGTCCGTGCTTTACGCCGTAGAGGTGGCCGTGCGTCAGGTAGATCCGGCGCCCCATTATCTCGAATAATTCCTCGACAGGGCCCTTTGCCCCGCGGTCACAGTTGCCGACGACCGCCCTGACCTCCAGGCCGAAGTGATCTGACAGGTAGAGGGCGTCGTGATAGTAATCACCGGCGTGGATCAGCAAGTCGATCTTTCCCATTTCGGACACGGCCCTCTTTGCCTGTTCCAGGTTGCCGTGCGAGTCACTCAAAATCCCGACCCGCATCCCGGTTTTCCCTCCCCCTTTTCCCCGAGGATATGGGCAAGCATCTCCCTGGCGGCACGCAGCGCCTGGGCCCGGTGGCTGATCTGGTTTTTCACCGCCGGGCCGAGTTCCGCAAAGGTCTTCCCGAGAGATGGCACAAGAAAAAGGGGATCGTAGCCGAATCCACCCTCTCCCCGCGGCGCCAGGGCTATCCTGCCCTCACAGACCCCCTCACTGAAATATTCACCCCCCTGGGGGGTGGTAATGGCAATGACGCAGCGGAAGCGGGCGGTCCGTTGATGTAAAGGCACCCCTTCCAGGGCTGCAAGAAGCTTCCGGTTGTTGGCGTTGTCGTCACGCCCCGGACCGGCATAGCGGGATGAGTAAACACCGGGAGCGCCATCCAGGTAATCCACCTCCAGTCCGGAGTCGTCCGCCAGGGCGACCAGGCCGGTGGCAGCGGTCACCGGGCGCGCCTTCAACAGTGCGTTTTCACGAAAGCTGGAGCCGGTTTCCCGGACCTCGGGAATGCCGGGGAAGTCCACGAGCGTCAGGATTTCCACCGGTAAACAGCCGAGCAGTTCTCGAAATTCAGCTATCTTCCCCGGATTCCGGCTGGCGATCACGATCCTGTGCATGAAGATCACCAAGCAGTTCCTTTTGGATTGCAATCAATTTATCTATACCCTCGGATGCCAGAGCCAGAAGAAGTTCGTGTTCCTCGCCGGTAAAGGGTTTTCCCTCGGCCGTTCCCTGGATTTCCACGAATTCTCCCCCGCCTGTCATCACCACGTTCATGTCCACTTCCGCCTGAGAGTCTTCGGCAAAACAGAGGTCGAGGCGCAGTTCGCCGTCAACCTTGCCGACACTGACTGCAGCAACGTAGTCGCGCAGGGGGATTTCCTCCAGGGCCCCCTGCTGCCGGAGGCTGCGCAGGGCATCGGCCAGGGCGACAAAGGAACCCGTAATCGAGGCCGTCCTGGTTCCCCCATCGGCCTGGATAACGTCGCAGTCGATCCAGATGGTGCGCTCCCCCAGCTTCTCCAGGTCGACCACCGCCCGCAGGGATCGCCCGATGATGCGCTGGATCTCGCAGGACCTCCCGTTGAGACGCAGCCGGGCGATATCCCGGGGGGTACGGACCGGAGTGGAGCGGGGCAGCATGCTGTACTCGGCGGTGATCCATCCCTTCCCCCCTCCTTTCAGGAAAGCGGGCACCTTGTCCTCGATACTGGCGGTACAGATTACCTTCGTGTCCCCCATCTCTATCAGCACGGAACCTTCCGGGTGCTTCAGGTAGTTGCGGGTTATCCTGACGGGGCGCAGTTCTTCCGGCTTTCTGCCATCCGGGCGCATGACTACCATCTCCTAACATTATTATTCCACGTTTACCATAAAAGCTGCCTTATTAACCTTAGCAAGCTACAACCGGGGCGTGGTTCACCCATTTATGGGACTGTCCGGTTTCCGCAGCAGATCGAAAACCGGATGAGACGGTATGCATATCCCATACGGGTGCCGGCATCACGCCTTTCGGTACCGGGCGGGGCCGAGTTCATAGAGGTTCTGCCCCCTGCTGTCGATGGCAACGGTTGCCGGGAAGTCTTCAACAACAATCCGGTAGACCGCCTCGGGGCCCAGATCCGGGTAGGCTACCAAGCGCATTTCCCTGATGCGGCGCCCGAGCAGGGCGCCCGCTCCCCCGGTCGCCGCCAGGTACACCGCCCCATGCTCCTTCAGGGCTGCGACCACCTCCGGGCTGCGCTTCCCTTTTCCGATCAGTCCCCTGACCCCGTAAGCAATAAGCTGCGGTGTATACCTGTCCATTCTCCCGCCGGTTGTCGGGCCGGCCGACCCGCAGGCCCTGCCGGGAGGCACAGGGGTTGGCCCCACATAGTAGATCACCTGGCCGCGCAGATCGAGGGGAAGTTCCTCCCCCCGCTCCAGGGCATCGATAAAACGCCGGTGGGCCTGGTCCCGGGCACCGTAAATCACACCGGAAAGGAGAACCCTCTGACCCACCTCCAGGCTGCGGGCAGCAGCTTCGGAGAAGGGCGCCTCAAGCCGCAGCACTTCACTCACTTTTCTCTCCCTCCCAGACCCAGGTTTTGTGCCTCAGGGCATGGCAGTTGAGGCTTACCGCTACAGGAAGCCCGGCGATGTGGGTGGGAAAGGTTTCGATGTGGACGGCAAGGGCGGTCATCCTCCCCCCGAGCCCGCCCGGCCCGTAGCCGAGGGCGTTGACCTGCTCTTCCAACTCCCCCTCCAGCCCGGCAATGAAGGGATCGGCGTGCCTGCTTCCAAGCGGCCGCAGCAGGGCTCTCTTGGCCAGGAGCAGGGCCTTGTCGGCGGTGCCCCCGATGCCCACGCCCACCACCACGGGAGGGCAGGGGTTTGGCCCCGCCCGGTCTACGGCCTCGATGATAAACCGCTTGACCCCCTCGAGTCCGTCCGCCGGCTTGAGCATCCCCAGCGCGGTGCAGTTTTCACTCCCGAATCCCTTGGGCATGACGGTGAGGCGAAAGGCATCTCCGGGTACAATGTCGTAGTAAATCACCGCAGGGGTGTTGTCCCCGGTATTGACCCGGCGCAGCGGGTCGGCCACCACCGACTTCCTCAGGTAGCCTTCGGTGTAGCCCTTTGCAACTCCCCGGTTGACGGCCTCAGAGAGGCTTCCACCGGTCACCCGCACCTCCTGCCCGATTTCCACAAAGACAAGCACCAGCCCGGTATCCTGGCAGAGAGGTATCCGGTCGGAGCGCGCCAGGCGGGCATTCTCACACAGCTCACCGAGGATCCGGCGGCCGGTGGGAGACTCCTCCCTTTTTCCGACCTCCTGAAGGGCGGCCTCAACGTCAGGGGGCAGATCGAAGTTGGCCTCCTGGCACAGCCGGGCAACCTGTGCGGTAACCAGTTCAACGTTCAGCTCTCGCATGGCACCTCCACTCCTGCAATCTAACTACCTTTCCGTCCGTCAAGGGACACCTGCTCCACGGTAAAGGGGAACTCCCCCAGGAATTTTTTACCCGAATCGTAGAAGGAGACGGCGGACCCGCTTGTGAAAAAGAGGTGCCTGGGAGCATGGGGCCCTCTGCTGCCCACCGGGCTGTTCCCGGGCCGGCCGCCGTCTTTTTTCAACAGCACGGCCAGCTCCCGGACGGTTTCTTCGGCGGGATCCACCAGCCTCACGCCAGGCCCCAAAACCTCCCTGATCACCGGAGCCAGGAAGGGGTAATGGGTACAGCCGAAAACCAGGGTGTCGATCCCCGCCTCTTTCAGGGGGGCAAGGTACTCCCGAGCAGCTTCCCGGGCCTCCGCTGACTCCATCCTCCCCGCCTCGACAATAGGGACGAACAGGGGACAGGCCTGAGTAAAAACCTCTACCTCGGGATCCTGCCTCCTAAAGGCACGGGGGTAAGCGCCGCTGTTTACGGTAGCGGTGGTGGCGATCACCCCCACCCGCTTGTTCCTGGTCACCTTAAGGGCCGCCCTGACGCCGGGCTCGAGCACGCCCAGGATAGGTACGCTGAATTTTTGCTGCAGGTAAGGCAGCGAAACCGAAGAACTGGTGTTGCAGGCGGCCACCACGGCTTTTACATCAAACCGCATTAAAAATGAGACGATTTCGTCTCCAAAGGCGATGATCTCCTCAGGGGTCCGCGATCCGTAGGGGACGTGTGCGGTGTCCCCGAAATAGATAATTCTCTCCTCCGGAAGGTTTGCGAAAAGGAATCGTACTACGGTTAAGCCACCCACGCCGGAATCGAAGATTCCAATGGGCTGTATTTCATCCAATCCTGTTCATCTCCATTCATTTTGACTGGCTCAAACCAAAAACCCCGCCCTCTTTCGAACGGGCCTCGCTCACGGCGACAAAGGCTTTTTCGTCGATGCCTTTGACCACAGAAAAGATGCGGTCGCGGTCCCTCCGCCTGATAACGGCATTCAAAACCCGGTGCTTTCCCTCCAGCCCCTCCGCCTCCCACACGGTAACGCCGAAGCCGGCTTCCCTGAGCCTTTCGGCCAGGACGCCTGCGTCTTGCCTGGGTATCACCTGCACCACCAGGTAGCCGATCGCCAGTTTCTGTTCAATCAGGGAACCCAAGACGTTCCCGCAGGCGAAACCCCCGGCATAAAAAAAGAAACTCCAGGCGCTGTTCAGGTGGCGAAAGACAAGATTGAGGGCGACAATGTAGATCAGAGCCTCCCCAAAGCCGATGGCACCCGCCACCCAGGAGCGCTCCCGCACCAGGAAGAGGGTTCGCAGGGTTGCCAGGGTCATGTCGGCAACCCGGGCGATGAAGATCAGGATCCAGCCAAGCCAGAGGGAAGTCTCCAAAGGTTCGCCTCCTCAGCGGTTCTAAAGAACTCTATGCAAATTCTTTTAGATTATATCACTATTTGGCAGCAAATTTAAATGCCGTCCCGGGGGTGCAGCAATAAAAATCACGTCGAAAACGTGAGGAAACAAAACAATCGGGTCGTGGGGAAGGCCGGCTCTTACTGTGTAAAAAATTTATTCGAACAACACCCACCACAACAGGTATAAAATTGGCAGACGGACATAATTATGTGGAAAAAATTCTTTTCAGGATTCGAATTTCCCCTTATAATAATGAACAAACATCTCTTATTCATCCCTGCGAACCTGCCCCACGTCTCAAAGCTCTGCTGGCTTCTTACCTTTATGAACCAACAACTCAGTCTACCTGTTGTTTGTTTTCCTATTCTTTCTCCTCTGCTGGAGGTGATCTGCTCTCAACCCCTGTGAAAAGGCCGGGTAGATAGGAAATTTGTAAAACTGGCAAAGGGGGGTTAGATAATGAGCGATAATAACAATGTTAAGGCGGAAGTGAGCCTGGGGGCGGCAACGGCGGATCCGGGCCCGCTGGGATTGGGGGGCTTCGCCTTGACAACCTTCGTCCTGAGTATAGCCAATGCCAAAATAATTGAAGGCCACGCCTTCCTGGGACTCGCCTTCTTCTACGGTGGACTCGCTCAGTTGCTGGCCGGAATGCAGGAGTTTAAGAAAAACAATGTTTTCGGGGCCACAGCTTTTTCGACCTACGGAGCTTTCTGGATGTCCCTTGCTCTGATGACACTACTTGTGGCATGTGGCGTCCCTGTGAAATGGGGCGGCCCGCTGACCGGAATCTTCCTCGTCGCCTTTACCATCTTTAATACCTACATGTGGATAGGATCTTTCCGGGTCAATGTAGCCGTATGCGCAGTCTTTACAACCCTTGAGATCACCTTCATTCTCCTTGACCTTGCCGAATTCGGCATCACCTCTTCCGTCCCCGGAGGGATCATGGGAATCATCTGCGCCTTGAGCGCCTGGTATGCATCGGCCGCCGGTGTACTCAATACGGTTTTCCGGAAAACGGTACTACCGGTGGGACCACTGAATAAATAGCAAGCAGAGCATCTACCCGGCCTGATATAACCGGCGGCCTTTACCGCCGGTTCATTTTTTACATGCGTGCCTTTGAGGCCGGGTGGCCATATCTGCTACTCGGTAAGGTACCTGACAATCGCCCGGGCAATGGCCTGGGCAGCGCTGTTCTGAAAATCGGGGCTGGTCAGAAGCTGCTCCTCGGCAGGGTTGCTGAGGAAGGCCACCTCTACCAGGGCGGCGGGCATTGACGTATTCCGCAGGACGGAAAAGTTTTCTTCGAAAACACCCGCATCCCGGAGGCCGAGGGCCCGAACCAGCTCTTCCTGCAGCAGCGATGCCAGCCGCAGCCGGGAGTCCCGCTGCAGTCCGAGGGGCGTGCCCGCCGGGGCATAGGTATAGGTCGCCGTTCCTCCCATGCCGGAGTTTGTTGATGAATTGGAATGAATGCTGACAAAAACCTCGGCGTCGTTGCTGTTAGCAAGTTCTGCACGCTCCACCAGCCCCGCTCCCTCTCCAGCATGGGTCAGGAGGGCGTTGACTCCCTGCTGTCTCAGGATCTCCGCCACCTTGCCGGCAATGGCCAGATTGACGTCTTTTTCCTTTACGCCGCTGGGGCCGAGCGCCCCAGGATCCGATCCGCCGTGACCGGGATCGATTACAACAACCCGCGACGTCAGGGATGCAGGCCTGAACTTAAGGGTGATCTCCCTGCCGTTCAACCGCGTTTCCTTCGTAAAGGTAACCCCCTTCGTCACCTCGACCACCAGCCGGACAATCCCGTCCTGATACTGGCTGAGGCGCGCCTCGGTGAAACCTGCCTGGCTCAACTGCTTTTGCCAGTGCAGCAGCGAGCCCGCCAGGGTGAAACCCGAGAAGTCGAAGACCAGCCGGGAGGGGTTGGATAACCGGAAGGAGTTATAAGACAGCGGTGCCGTCCCGCCCAGGGTGATGTCTACCCCGTCCCCGGCGTTCTCCGCCTCCACGCGGTTGATCTGGTAGGGAACGGTGATCTGCAGCACACCGCCAGACCCTTTTGCAACCCGGTAATAGACCGGCTCTGCACCCCCCTCAAAGGTGAGGACGACCTCGGCGCTGCCGCTCTGCAAACGCGTTGTCACCCGTTCCAGACCTGCCTCATTGACGGTGATCTCCAGGGGGGTACGGACCACGGTTACGCCCGGGACCGTTACCACAAGCCGCTGGGGGTTAGAAAACTCAACCCAGCTGTAGTCGGTATTCTCACCTCCGGTGAGGGTGACGACGATCCCGCCGCTCTCCTGTCCGTACCGGACGTCCAGCGTACCCGGTTCCCCCCGGGCGGGCGGTTTCGTTTCGTGCACCTCGACCAGCCACCCGGCGATCCAGCCGGTTTTTCCCTGAAACCTCACCCTGTACCAGCCGTTACTTTCTTCTACCGCCTCGAGGACATCCCCTTCCTCCACCTGTCCTATGATGTCATAACCGGTGCCAGGCCCTGAGCGGATGTTAACCAGTTTTCCCGTGACCAGGAGGTAGACAAGAGCAGGCCTGTCCCCTCCCAGGCCGCGGGCATTGTTCACAATCACCGCCGCTTCCGCCCGGCTGATGGTCCGTTTCGGCCCGAAGGAGCCGTCCGGATACCCGGACAGCACTCCCTTTTCCACCAGCGCCGCCACGGCCGGGCGCGCCCAGCCGTCTATCTGCGAAGCATCGGTAAATCTCAAACTTATACTTGCATTACCCTCAAGCTTAAGCAGCCTGGCCAGGAAGGCGGCTGCTTCCTGCCGGGTAACGGTTTGCTGCGGGCGAAAAGTACCGTCCGGATAACCGCCCACATAACCCGCGGCCACTGCCGCCCTGACCCCTTCCGCAAACCAGTCCTTGGCCGAAACGTCCTTGAAAGGCAGCGGGGTGGACGGGGATTTCGGAACGCCAAAGGCGCTGTTGAGAATCGCTATAAACTCGGCCCGGGTTACCCCCTGGTTGGGGCGGAAGGTTCCATCGGGATAGCCCTTGATGTAGCCTGCCGCAGACGCCTGTTCGATGGCAGCCTCCGCCCAGTGCCCCCTGGTGTCGGAGAAAGCGGCGGCATGTGCGGGGATCGCTAAAAAGCTGCCGGCAAGCAGCGAAAAAGCAAGGAAAAAAATAAAGGGAGCCACCAAAGCGGAAAGCCTTCTTCCCAATGGTGAGCACCCGTTCACTGCTTTATTCGACAAGTACTCTGGCATCAAAACCACCCTTTGCTACGTATGCTTGATTTTTCATAATCAGGTGATTTCGACACCAACTGGCAAATTTCCTTTAAATATTGGGTAGCAATTTCAGGGTCGCCTGTTATTCCTTAACAAAGGCCATGTTGCGGGGCAACGGCACGTCGATGGGTATATGTCCTGCCAGGGTCTCCCTGATCTGGCCTTCGATCAGTATCTGCACCTTTTTAACGGTCGGGAATTCCGTCAAAGTATTCACAATTGCGGATACCGCCAGGGCCTCCGCCTTGGAGTTCTGAGCCGGTATTTTGGTGGCCGCCTGGTTTAAATCCACAACACACGTGCCGTCAGGCTTGACGTTCAAACCGCGCACCTCAGTTCCGGCCGGAAGACTTGGTTTCAAATCCTTGCTCACAGGCCCCCGGCAGAGCGCTTCCAGCGCAGCCCGGCCGATGCCGGTAACCTTTGGAATTTCCTGGCGTTCCGGGACGAGCCAGCGACCATCCCCGTCTTTGAAGTAAAGCACCACTTTAGTCATTTCCTGCAGATCCGCCGTTGACTCCAGGTCGTCAGCCATTTCCGGCAGATCCCCCGGCTGCACCTGCGTCCGGCTTCCCTTTAAAGACTGAAGTCGCTCTGACAGGCTGCATCCTCCGAAAACCAGAAGTGCCCCAACCATTATTGCCAGCAGCAGGAGGCGAACACGCAGGGCACTGCGCTGTTTTTCCTGTTCTCTCAAGCGGCTAAAGTCCCACATCCATTCACCCTCCTTCCTTTTAATGGATTGATTTCCTCTAGCATCCTATGTCAGGAAAGAGGGTTTTATTCCTGTTGCCGATCTATTTTCAGCACGGTCTCTTCTGCCGGGCGGGACCATAAGAAGAGAGGATGCCTCCTCTACACCACTCCCCGCAGCACGGCTTTGGGAAAGCGAAGTTCGAAGGTAGTGCCGGATTCGATGCTGCACCTCAGGCGAACTTCCCCCCGGTGCTTTTCCACCAGGGTTTTTACGATAAAGAGCCCCAACCCCTCTCCCCTATCTTCCTTGGTGGTAAACCCCTTCTCAAAAACGGATTCCATATGCGGTTCGGGAATCAGGGGGCGGTAGTTGGTAACCCTGATTTCGTAGCAATCGTGGTCCTCCGCCATTTCCAGCTTGATGATCCTCTCTTCGAGGGGAACAGTATTTACCGCATTTATGGCATTGTCAATGAGATTTCCGAGTATCCTGGAAAAGTCCAGGGGAGGCACTCCCAGCAGGGCCAGATCGGTTTTCAGATTCACGGTGAACTTGATACCGTCGGCCTCAGCCTCGGCCATCTTGCGCATGATCAGGCCGGCGATCTCCGGCCTCTGGATTAAAGAGGTGATCAACCTTGAGGATTCGCGCACTTCCTGGTTTACCTGATTGATGTACTCCTTGATCACCTCGGTCCGCCCAATCTGAATCAGGCCGTAAATCACCTGCAGATGGTTCAGGAAGTCGTGCCTCTGGGCCCTCAGCATATCGATCATGGCAGCGGTTTCCTGCATGCGGATACGGTTAATCTCTGCCTCCGCCTCGGCCTTGGCCGCCCTGACAAGGCTGTGGGCCATAAATATAGCCAGCAGTGCAAAGGCACCACCGGTGAAAATGTCAAGAAGCACGGCAAAGGAACCGGCAGGTTTCGTGATTATCCTGAGAAAGATGCATATCCCAAGAAAAAACATACACAGCACCTGGATGGCAATGCTGAAAAACGAGAATGGTTTGCGGACAAAAAAACCGGGAACCATAACGGCTTCTCTCCCTGCTGAATCCCGTTAAGCCCTGACACATTAACTTGCTTTGATGCCTGACATATTTGATTTTCGGTATAAACCCCGAGTATTAAATTGGAAAACTTGAGAAGGTAACAGCGGCTAAACTGGTGAGAAAGCTGCAATAGCTGTGAGGGCAACAACACCGCATATTTCCTGCTTATTTCAGGCCGGGACTTCTGAATTGAGGACAGAGCATTATTGAACAAATACGCAGAAACCACAAAAATCGGGCATTTTCAACCCTGCAACTATTCATTATTCATTCGGAGACAAAACACCTTTTTCCTTCCTGCAGGTATCAAGCATATCAAATTTTGGATTTGCGTCCCGCCCTAAATGGTCAAAAGGTCTCAATCCGGTAATCCGTTACCTGTGCCTGGTTCTGCTTCTCAATAAATTTGATAACATTATTGATAACCTGATTTGTGTGCCCGCTGTCGTTGCTTACGCAGGCGAAGGCGATGGTCGCCCGCTGCCAGAGGTCCTGCTGCCCGATTTCGGCAATGGAGACGTTAAACCGGCCCCTCACCCGATCCAGGATGCTTTTCAGAACGCGCCGTTTATCTTTGAGGGAATCGGCTTCCCCTATATATAGTTCCAGAGTGCAAAGCCCCACTACCATTTACCTTCCCCCTTCAGAAACAATTAGATCTGGCACATCAGTTTATGAACCTGGGGTATGACCCGGATGTCTTTCAACCTTTCAGAGACCATATCCTGCATGGCCAGGACCTGCCGGGGAGTAGGCGCATGCAGGCCAGGCGCCCCAATTACCGGGGTAACGGGCTGCAGGACCAGGGTGATCCCCGGGTCCACCGCCGCAATCAGGGAGGCGACCTGCTCCAGTTCCCCCGGCGTTGTCGCGGCAGCAACAACCGCCTTCACAAACACCCGGGAGGACTCCCTCGCCAGTCTCAAAAACCGGGCGTGATCCTCCCAGGGAGGCGGCTGCCCTGTTGCCGAGGCCAGCTTAAAATCCATAGCGGTGATGTCAATCAAGTCTTTTACCTCCGCAAAGGCGCCGGGCAACGTGCCGTTCGTCTCCAGGTAGATACGGGCTCCCTTCTCTTTAAGTAAAGGAAGCAATTCCTTCAGGAAACCCGGCTGGGTCAGGGGCTCCCCTCCGGTGATGCTCACCGCCTGGTGCCTGGCCGGCCGCAGCTTCCGCACCAGATCAACCAACCGTGCCGGGGAAACCGGGTTTTCCAGCAGAGCAAATTTCCGCCCCCCGGCTTCTTCCTCGATCCTTCCCGCCGCAAGACGCTGCTGTGTCGCCGGTGTGTCGCAGTAGGCACAGCGCAAGTTGCACCCCGCCAGCCTGATGAACAGCTGCCTGCAGCCGACCCAGGGGCCCTCCCCCTGGATCCCGGAAAAAACCTCCGCTACCCAGCCGTCCACCTAGGGCACCCACCTCACCTTGCAGCGGGCCTTCATGATGCCGGCGTTCTCCTCAAGGTAGGCATCCATCAGGCTTTCCGCAAAACCAGCCGGTTCCACTCCCAGTTCTGTCAGTCCGGCGGTGGGGACAGGTGTCCCTTCGGTAAGAACATTGATCCCGAAATGGATCAGCGAGGAAACGGGGGAAACGGTGGCAATGGAAACGGATAGCTTCCGGCCCTCCAGGTAAAGGTCGTCTCCCCGGCGCGCCAGCCCTTCCTTCGCCTGGGGCGACAGCGAACGGAGGATATCCGCGGCAAGGGCAACCAGCAGCCGCTGCCGCAGCACGGCGCATTCCAGGTGGGGGTCGAAGTGTTCCACGATGAAACTGAGCATGCGGGGGCTGTAGATAAAAAGGCCGTCCCGAACATCCTCCAGGTCTACCATTTCGCCCAACCCCACCCGGCACGGCCCCTGAAAGGCCAGGATCACATCCCCCAGGATGCCATAATTCCGGTAGGCAAAGTGGGAGCAGAGCTGCGTTCCGTCGTAGGTTATTTCCTGTTCCAGGTAAAGGCGCTGCACTTTGAGTCCCCTTTCTTGCCTGTATTAATCCCGCCACCCCAGCTTGTCCAGGACCGGGCCCAGCCCTGCCGCTATCAGGGCGCGCTGCAGCCTGCGGCAGCTCTCACACCTGCCGCACATGGCCGCCTCTCCCCGGTAACAGCTCCAGATCATTTCAAAGGGGAGCCCGAGTTCCGCACCAAGCCCGGCGATTTCGGGCTTGGTCAACGATTGGGTGTAGCTGACCAGGCGGACGCTGCCCCGGGTTGAAAAGGAGAAGGCGCGGTTGGCGGCTTCCACAAAGGCCCGGCTGTTGTCGGGAAAGGTCCGGGCCTCCTCGGCGTTGAAGCCGGCCACAAGAACATCGCATTCCAGGCTTTCGGCATAGCAGGCGGCTATATTAATAAACAGGCCGTTGCGGTTGGGCACCCACACCCGTTCCGCGGTTTCCCGGGCGACCTGCGGGTTGTCCAGGTCTGCAGTCCGCGGCTCGGGCAGAGGCACCTCATCATCGACCAGCGCTGTTCCGGTCAGCTTTTTCAAAAAAGGGAGTTCCACACACTCCAGGGGAACGCCGTAGTAATCCGCCAATTTCTCTGCGCTCTCCCGCTCCCTGCTTTCCGCCCGCTGCCCGTACGAGAAATTCAAGGCCAGCCGGACCTCCCCTTCCCTGACCGCCCGGGCCAGGCAGACCGCCGAGTCCAGCCCGCCCGAAAGAAGCACAATCTGCCTCACCGGGTTTCCTCCCTTCCATCCTCCTGCCGGTAAATCACCGAACTGTTTTCCGACTCCCATACCTGCACGGAGACCGGGTGAACCGCCGGGGCAATCTCTTTGAGCTTTTCCTGCAACTCCTCGAAGATCAGGCGAGCCAGGTTTTCCGCAGTGGGGTTTGTTTCTTTTGCCGTCTCCCCGTTGAAAGGGTGAATCTCGTTCAACAGGGTGTGGTCGAAGCGGCCGGTTATTTCCCGCAAGATGCCTTTCAGATCGAGAAAGTCGACCAGCATTCCTCTCCTGTCAACCCCCGTCCCTGCCACCGAAACTTCCACCGTCCAGGTATGGCCGTGGAGACGGCTGCATTTGCCCTGGTAGTGCCGGAGATAGTGGGCGGCGTCAAAGGTCGTCTTCACACGCAGTTCATACAGACCCATCTGTAACCTGTTCCTTCCCCTCCCCGGCTTTTGAGACTTTTTTCGGCCTTACAACCAGCACGGGACACCCGGCGTGACGCACCACGTATTCTGCAACGCTCCCTATCAACATATAGGTGAGCCGGGAATATCCGTGCGAGCCGACTACAATCAGGTCGGCATCCTGTTCCCTTGCCCAGTCAACAATGACCTGCCGCGGGCTGCCGCTGAGCACCGCACCGCTCACATCCTTTAAACCAGCGCTTTCCGCCATTTTTACAACCTCATCCACCGCCCGGTGGCCTTCCTCCTTCAAAGTCTCCAGGGCAAGGTGCTGGTAGGCGCCAAGGTGGAAGGCGATATGGGTGTTCACAACGTAGACCGCCCGCAGGGCGGCTCCGTTCTGCCCGGCAAGGGCAACGGCGTGGCCGGCCGCATAAAGGGCGGCGGGCGAACCGTCCGTGGCGGCAACGATCATCCTGTAAGGAACCCGGTTTACTCCCCCGGTCATGAGTTTTCCCCCTTCGGTCAAAGTGAACAACCGGAAGCATCCAGCCGTCCGCTAAAATTATACCCCAAAACACGGCTCCCATCACCATTTTTCCAACAAGGGGGTTACTGCCCTGAAAATACATCAAGTTCACCCGCCGGTCTACCGCTCGACTCCCGATTCCAGGCCGGACAGGACGACGGCTCGCTTCGGGACAGCTCTGGGATGCTGCGTAACAAGCTGCGAACTGCTTCTGTCAAACGCCGCGTTTGGCCTCGCTGCAAATCCATTCCATCGCAGGTCAAGAGGTGTCTGTACTCGCATCCCGACCTGTCATCCTCGCTTCGCCTGTCCTGTTACCCGGCCT
>DULK01000042.1 GCA_012840385.1 Syntrophomonadaceae bacterium | reverse complement strand
TCTGTACTCGCATCCCGACCTGTCATCCTCGCTTCGCCTGTCCTGTTACCCGGCCTTCCATAGGTCGCTCGCCGGTAGACCCGTCGGGTATTTTCATCCTCTGTTGGTGCCGCCGGAGGCGGCGTGGTGGTCTGCCGACGAATAGGCCGGCCCGTCCCTCAAACCCTTTCTTGTTCCCACCCTGCCCCTATCAGGCCGGGTGAGTATGGGTGAGTGCCGGGTTAGATCTCGTGCCTCCCGAGAAATGAGCGGCTCAAGGTTGCTGTATCGGCAAACTCCAGATCGCCTCCCACCGGGAGGCCGTGCGCAATACGGGTCACTTTCACCCCCAGCGGCTTGAGCAGCCGGGCGAGATAGAGAGAGGTGGCTTCCCCCTCCACGTTCGGGTTGAGGGCAAGCACCACCTCCCGGACATTTCCTCCCTGAACCCGCTTGAGCAATTCCGAGATCTTCAGGTCGTCCGGGCCGATGCCGTCGATTGGTGACAAAGCGCCGTGCAGCACGTGGTATACCCCTTTGAATTCCCGGGTCCGCTCCATGGCCACGACATCCCGCGGCCACTCCACCACACAGATCAAGGAATGGTCGCGGCTTTCGTCCCCGCATAAGCGGCAGGGGTCGACGTCGGTGAAATTCCCGCAAATGGAACAAAAAAAGAGCTTTTCCCGGGCCTCCAGAATTGCCCGTGCCAGGGCCTCCGCCTCATCCACCGGGGCATGCAGAAGATACAGGGCAAGCCGCTGGGCGGTTTTGGGACCGATACCGGGCAGTTTGCGCAGGGCCTCGATCAGAAAGGCCAGGGGTTCCGGATACAGTTGCAACCTTATTCACCCGTTTCTTAGAAGAGGCCGGGAATTTTCAAACCGCCGGTGATCTTCTCCATTTCCCGCGCCGCCGTCTCCCGCGCCTTTCTCAAGGCTTCGTTTACAGCCGTCAGAACGAGGTCCTCCAAAAGTTCGGGGTCATCGGGATCCACCGCATTCCGGTCGATCTTGACGCTGACCAGTTCCTGGTGGCAGTTTGCCACAACTTTGACGGCCCCGCCGCCCGCCTGACCCTCTACGGTGACGTTCCCCAGCTCCTCCTGCAGGCGCGCCATATCCGCCTGCATTTTTTGCACCTGCTTCATCACTTTTTGCATGTTGCCGAAACTCACCTAATCACCATCTTCCCTTCGTTTGATAAGTTTTCCTTTGAAAAGGGAGAGCGCCACGCCCACCACCGGGTCGTCAACACCCTCTTCCGGCCCTGCGGCTGCGTCCCTGCGCTTGACTCCTTCCTCACGGCGGTTCGTGCCGCCGACCGGCACCTCCGGCAGTCCCTCCCGGTCGGAGGCATTCTCCCCAATCTCCAATTCCAGCCTGCTGTCGAATTCCCTCAATACCTCCTGCAGGCTGCGGCGGTTTTCCTCCTTCTGCAAGAGCATCCCAAAGGGGGGAGGGGCGCTGATCAGGATCTTCCCACCGGCCTGCCCGATCTCCGCCGCCGCCAGAACCTGCCCCATCAGGGGCTGCTTCCTGAAACGCCCCTGCAGGAATTTGCGCAGGGTGACAAGGTCCGTTTTCCCATGCTCTCCTTCCCCCCGGTCACCCTGGAGGGTACCTTGCGGCTTTTCCGGGGGAGCCTTCGTTTCACATCCCGGCGGCGGCTCTAAAAGAGCGGTACTTTTACCCCCGGCACTTCTCCGTCCCCCCCGGGCAGGACCGGTTTCCGCGCCCTCCTCGCTGCCGCCTGCGATCGGCCTGTTTCTCCGATCATCCTCTGCTCCGGCAGCCGCCCTTTCCGCCCGGGAGGGCGCTCCAGGGCTATCGTCCTTTTGAAAACCGGCAGCAGCGCCTTGCCGGAAAGGACTGGCGTCCGCCAGCCGCAGGAGGGCGAGCTCCAGTACCAGGTCCGGGCGGCTGCTCCCCCTCATCTCGGCGTCCGCTTCCGCCAGGCCGCGCAGCACTGCGGCGTGCCATTCCATCCCCGTCCCCGCGCTCCGGGCGGCAAACAGGGCTTCCCGGGCGTAGTCGGTCAGCTGGTACAGGAGCTGGCGGGGCTCGCACCCCCTGGCGGAAAAGCCTTCCAGCTGCTCCAGCAGGGAGGGGACATCCCCCAGATAAACCGCATCCAGGACGGGCTTCAAGGCTTCTTCGCCCAGGATACCCGTCAGTGCCTCCACGCCGGCGGCGGTCACATGCCCGCCGGTAAAGCTTGCCGCCTGGTCGAGCAGGCCCAGGGCATCCCGCAGGGCGCCTCCCGCCCGCCTGGCGATCAGGTTCAGGGCTTCGGGCTCCACCTCCCAGCCCTTATCTCGCGCCACACGCTCCAGGTGAGCGGCAATCAGACCCCGGCCCAGTCTCCGGAAGTCAAAGCGCTGGCAGCGGGAGAGTATCGTGGCCGGAACCCTGTGGGCCTCGGTGGTGGCCAGCACAAAAACGGTGTGGCGGGGGGGCTCCTCAAGGGTTTTCAAGAGGGCGTTGAAGGCCTCGCCGGTGAGCATGTGCACCTCGTCGATGATGTAGAACTTGAACCTCCCGGCCGTCGGGGCAAAGCCCACCTTCTGCCTGAGGTCGCGGATCTCCTCGATCCCCCGGTGCGAGGCTGCGTCCATCTCCAGGACGTCGAAGGCCGTACCCGCGGTGATGCTCCGGCACGACTCGCAGCTGTTGCAGGGCTCCCCGTCCCGGCTGTTCGGGCAGTTGGCGGCCTTGGCCAGGATGCGCGCCGTGCTGGTCTTGCCCGTCCCCCGCGGCCCGCAGAAAAGGTAGGCATGCGCAAGCCGCCCGAGGACGATGGCGTTCCTCAGGGTCCGGCAGACGTGGTCCTGTCCCACCACGTCCCGGAAGAACTGCGGGCGCCACTCCCTGTATAAAGCAAGCTGCTCCATGCCCCGCCCCCCTTCAGTCGTGATCTGCCCAATCTGAGCGGAAAGCTCAAATGACCGCCTTCCGCACAACTCCAATATAGTACATCTCCCTTTAAATAGCAAACACTGTGGAATTCGCCGTTCCGGGCAGGTTTTCCTTGTAGCGGTGACAACAATATTTGCGAGTGGCGCACCGGAAGACGGAAAAAGTTTTGCCCCCGCAGGCGCGAGGCTGCCCCACCCACCGCATCGCGCTTGACGGGAAGCAGTTAACAGAATCGAGACAGGAAGTTGAGCCAGGGGGCAATGCGCCACGCATGGCTTCACAGGACCCGATTTGCCGCCGTTTTCTGCCAATCTCAGAGCGGACCCCATCGTAGTATCACTTGCAAACCGGGGACAACCCGGAGCATCTTTGGTCAGGCACAGGTACCGGGACGGCGCAAGGTACAAAAAAAGCGGCCCCTCTCAGCCGCTTTTGCCAGCAATTTAAATGGCCGTGCACCTGCCTTCGAATAAAACCTTCCGGGCGTTACCGGAGCAGTTGGCTCGGTTCAGGCACTCCCGCGGCACCCGGGAAGCACCACTTACCGCTGCTTCCTCCCGGACCTGACGGGGTTCATGGGTTCCCGCTGCGCGGGACCCAAACGTCAACGCCACTTACTACGGGCGGCCCCACAAGATTAACCCTCGGGCAGGAATTCGACCCCGCTCTAGCGGATTGCGGGTGCAGGGCACCGCTACCTCCCCGTCTAGCACGACCAAGCATCTATCCGCTATCTGGCGCGCCCAGAGGGAATCGAACCCCCAACCTACAGATCCGAAGTCTGTCGCTCTATCCAGTTGAGCTATGGGCGCCGGAGATAAAATATGGCGGAGAGAGTGGGATTCGAACCCACGAGGCGAGGTTTAAGCCCCGCCTACTCGATTTCCAGTCGAGCGCCTTCGACCAACTCAGCCATCTCTCCGCGCTGGTTTCCCTTTAGTATTATATCACCTTTTCACCATAAGGAAAAGCTGTTTTAAGCTCAGGGCTAGTGCCAGATCTTATAGGCCAACTCCCCAAGATTTTTTGTTTATGCAAGACTCCCCTCCGATCAGCTGGTACGGCGCCCCCTCGGGCAGCCTGCGGTAATCCTCGTAGGTGCAGGCCGCCTCTTTACCCGCTTCCCCCGTGAACGGCACGGACATGCTTCACGCCTCCCTGTCTTCATACCTCCTGCACTGCCATTATACCACATTTTCCCTGCCAGAATCCACCGGCACCCGCACCCGGCCTTTGTCAACTGATAGCTTTGGCCGGAGATTCCCCTTCAGGAAAGCCCCCCGGCTTGGGGCAACCCTGCCCCGCCAGCCTTAAACAGGGCCAGGACCTCCGCAGCCCTCCCCCTGTTCCGGCCGTCACAACTGATACTCCGCTGTACACCAAAAGAGATGATCTGCGCCGATGCATAGACGGTTCTCGTAAACTCCGTGTCGTGATTGGACAAAAGCACGGGTATCCCCCGGGCTGCCAGCCTTTCGGCCTCCCGGGCCAGGTCACGCTGCTCCTCCGGCCCGAAACCCTCGCTGCTGTATGAAGTAAAGTTGGCCGTACAGGAAAGCGGCACGTAAGGGGGATCGCAGTAGACCACATCCCCGGGTTCGGCCATCGCCATGGATTCCCGGAAATCGAGACACAGAAAAACCGCCCTTCGGGCCTTTTTCCAGAAAAACAGCATTTCCCTTTCAGGGAAATACGGCTTCCGGTAGCGGCCGAACGGAGTATTGAACCGGCCGGAGGAGTTGTACCTGCACAGGCCGTTGTAGCAGTGCCTGTTGAGGTAAACGAACAGGGCGGCTTTTTTGCGCCGGTTCTCGGTCATGTTGAATTCCTGGCGCAGCTCGTAGTATCTCTCCCGGTTATTGTTTTCCGGGACAAAATAAGTCTTGCAGTATTCTATGAAGCGCGGGCCGTCCTTCTGGAGATACCGGTAGAGATTAATCAGGTCCTGGTTGTTGTCGCATAAGAGATAGGCCGGATAGTCGGTATTCAAGAACACGGCTGCCGAACCGGCAAAAGGCTCGATCAGGCGCTTGCCGGGTGGCAGTTGCTCCCTGATGCGATTGATAATCTGGTATTTGTTGCCGGCCCACTTCAAAAAGGGTTTCATTTGTTCCCTCCGCTTTTATCTTTCTTCACCATACCGGCTTTTTCCTTTTATTAATAAAAAACACTTCATCCTTATTAAGCAGTTATCAATTCAAGCGTTTAAGCTGCAACCAACAGAACTAAAATAAAGGTATATCCATCCAGGCGAGGCAATTTTACGGAGGTTGTTGCTTCATCCTAACCGTCTGCCTGCCGTGGCTTTTACCCGGGAAAAATAGACAGTTATAAGCGGCTTACGGTATACTAAAGCTAAAGGCGGGATTTATTTCCGTTAGCGTGAAGGGGAAAAAGCCTTGCATAACGAAGCGGAGGGCTAAGATTGAAATTAGAGGATACTTCACATTCTGCCCAAAGGATTCAGATAGAGATTCTAAAAAAAATGAGTCCTGATGAAAGATTGTCAATTGCTCTGGAGCTGGCAGCAACATCCCGCGAGCTGCTTGCACAGGGGGTAAGAAAGAGGCATCCGGAATACTCAGAGGACGAAGTAAGGCTTGCCGTAATTCGCCTACAACTGCCTGAAGCACTGTTTCAGAAAGCCTACCCCCACGCTCTGAATATTGTACCATGAAACCTGAGCATGCTCTCAAAACTGCTTTACAAAAACTTGCGGAAGCCGGCATTGCTTATATGATTACCGGTTCTTTTGCCAGTAATCTATACGGAATCCCGCGCACAACCTATGACGCGGACATTGTAATTGAAGCGAAGCGCCCTGCCCTGACTCGCTTTATAAAACTGATTGAGGATGAATTCTATGTCTCCCCGGAAGCAGTTGAGGAAGCATTAAAGCATGAAAGGATTTTTAACATTATCCACTTAACAACGGGTTTAAAAATAGATTTAATTATCAGAAAAAACAGAGAATTCTCAAAGGAAGAGTTTAAGAGAAGGCGACAGGAAAAATTTTTGGGGATGGATTGCTGGTTTGCCAGCCCTGAAGATACCATCCTATCGAAACTCGAATGGTCAAAGATAGGGGAAAGCGAGCGGCAGTTCCTGGATGCACTTGGTATCGCACGGATTCAAGGGGAAAAGCTCAACAAAGATTACCTCAAACGCTGGGCCGGCAAACTCAATCTCCAACAAGAAATAGCAAGACTCTTTCAAGAGCTGGAGGAGACGAACGATTAGCCTTTAACCACCCCGATGGTTTTCAACCTCTTGACCGGCCTGATTAAATCCAGCTGCTGCCGGATCACGAAGTCGATGTCCTTGTAGACCATCCGGCACTCCTCGGCAATGTCGGCTTTCTTGTGCTTGCCCAGGGTTACCCCCATCTGTTCGAGATCCTCCACGACCTCCTGCACCGTATACGACTTTTTCGCCTGCGCCCGGGAGGCGATCCTCCCCGCCCCGTGCGAGCAGGAATGAAAGCTTTCGGGATTCCCGAGCCCCTCCACTATATAGGAATAGCTCCCCATCGACCCGGGGATGATCCCCGTATCGCCGCGCCTTGCCCGGATCGCCCCTTTGCGGTGCACCCACACCTTTTTGCCGAAATGGTTTTCGCAGGAGGCGTAGTTGTGGTGGCAGTTGACCTCGTCCCCCACGGGGCTGCCGTCGAAGCCGGCATGCTTCCCGACCAGCTCGAACAGGATCTCCTTCACCTTAAGCATCATCCTCGCCCTGTTCTCCGCTGCGAAATCGAGGGCGAGGGACATCCAGCTGATGTACTGCTGCCCTTCCTCCGAATCCACCGGCAAAAAGGCCAGGTCGTATTCCGCCGGATAGGAGGGATACCGCCTGGCGTTCAGCTCCCTGGCAACCCGGTTGAAGTGGCGGCAGACCTTGTAGCCGAAGTTGCGGCTGCCGGAGTGCAGCATGATCCCGGCCATCCCGTACTCGTCCTCCTGGAGTTCGATGAAGTGGTTTCCGCCACCCAGCGTCCCTACCTGGTAATACCCGGATTCGATTTCAGGCTTCAATTCTGGAACCATATGCTCTTTGGGGAATTCTGCGGAAGCCCTGTCCAGGGTGGAGCAGGGCTGCCTCTTCTTGTGGTGGTCGAAGCCCTGGGGGATGCTGCGCAGGATGGAATTTATCACCGCCCGGATCAGCTTCCCCTCCCCCGTCTCCACCGTTTTCAGCAGCACTGCGGGAATGTTCGTCTGGACAAAGCAGACCCCGCAGCCGATGTCCACCCCCACGGCATTGGGAATGATCACCCCCTCGGTGGCGATCACCCCGCCGATGGGCATCCCGTAACCGGCGTGGCAGTCGGGCATCAGGGCGGCCCAGCCGTGGAGAAAGGGGAGGTTGGAGAGGTTGGTGACCTGCTGCCGGCAGCCCTCCTCCACCTGATCGATGTCTTCCAGCCAGATTTTTACCGGTTTTTTATGAAGCCCTTTCTCAAACCAGACAAACACAGGCATGCTCACCCCGGACAATGCGGCAAACTCGATGCTCCGGCCACCAAACCTCAGGCGGCCACCCTGATTCGGGTGGGAGGCAGGGGCCGGATTTGCCTGTATTATACCTGATCTAGCCGCCCGGAAACAGTGCCCTGATCAGCTCCACCGCCTCCTCCGGTGTGGCGGCGGATTTCAGGAGCCCCTCCTCCCGGTAGCGATCAAAGAGCTTCCCCAGGTCGAAATCGATTAGAATCACGGTCTTCCGGTTCTTCAGGGCCAGGGCTATCTCCGAAACGGTCCCCGCCTCTCCGGGAAGGGCCACCACCACATCGCTGGTGAGCACGTTCACGTAATTGCGGCCATCCCCCAGCCCCGTAACAATCGGGATGTCGATGTATTCGGACGCCAGGCGGCTGTCGCGGTCCGGCAGAATCCCTACCGTCAGCCCCCCGTTCTCTCTGGCACCCTTCGCCGACGCCTCCATCACCCCCGCCGGCCTTCCCCCGTTGAGCAGGATCCAGCCCTCGCCGGCGATCAGCCTCCCCAGGCGGTAAGCCGCACGGCAGGCCTCCGGCGAAGCACCTTCACCGCCACCCATCACCCCCACGATCAAGCGCCTGATAACGATCACCCGCTTTCAATATTTATTTACACCGATCTTACTATATATGCCGACATTAAAACAGATGCTGAAAAAGCATCCCCTGGAGCATCAGGCCGATGACGGTGTTTCCCGGCACAGTCTGCCCTTCCAGGAGTCGGTTTCCTTCCGGGGAGGCTGCCGCTATAATTATGTACAGGAGAAAAACCTTCTGGGAGGCAGAAGCGAAATGGACGTCTTTTCGGCCATTCAAGCGAGAAGAAGCATCAGGGCCTACAGTGCCAGAGAGGTCGAGGAAGAGAAGCTGAACCGGGTGCTGGAAGCCGGCAGGCTGGCGCCGTCCGCCAACAACCGGCAGGACTGGAAGTTCATCGTCGTCAGGGATCGGGAGACGAGGAAAAGGCTGGTGGAGGCGGCGGGAGGCCAGCAGTTCCTGGGTACCGCCCCGGTGGTGCTGGTGGTCTGCGGCACGGAACCCGAGAAGGTCATGATGTGCGGGCAGCCCGCCTATGCCATCGATGCCTCCATCGCCCTCTCCTTCATGATCCTGGAGGCCTGTGAACTGGGTCTCGGCACCTGCTGGCTCGGCCACTTCGACGAAAACAGGGTGAAGGAGATTCTGGGTATTCCCCCCGGGGTCCGGGTGGTGGCCATGACCCCGCTGGGCTACCCGGCCGAAAGCCCGGCGGCGCGCCCGAGGAAGAGCTTGGACGAAGTGGTCTCCTACGAAAGGTTTTAACCCTCTCCGCCCCGGCAAATGCCGGGGCGGCCTCTTTCCCCGCCCGGTCCTGCCCCCAGTGGAGGATTCCGGCCGGAACCCACCCGGTGTCCCACTACCCCGACCGGGACGGGCAAAAAGGCGGCAGGACCCGTCAAACCTCTGCTTTAAACCTGTAATAGTAGTAAAGCCACGCCCCCCAGATCAGTTCCAGCTCAATCATGGAACGCACCGGTGCAAGGTGGGTAACAAGAACATCAAAGAGGCCCCCACCGTATGCTTTACACAAAACTTGCTTTACTTTTCTCTGCGGGCACCAAGCCGGCACCTTCAAACCCTGACAAACCCCCGTTGGTACCCCGGGCATGAATTTCGCCAACGACCGGTTCTCAATCCCATCAGCCGGGCTCGCTCCCTCCAAACAAAAGAGCCGCCCTGCCGGGCGGCCGCTCCGGTAAACCATCCACTGTTTCCCCTCATTAATTCATTAAAAAACTGCCCCATCTGCATCCCTATGACAATAAAAAGGGGCTAACGGCTTCCCGTAAAGCCGTCAACCCCTGGCAATTCACCTATGGCGGAGAGGGTGGAATTCGAACCACGAGGCCGCTCATCACAGCCTACTCGATTTACACATTTCCACGTTTCTAACAACTCATGAGTCGAGTATTGTTATTCTTTCACCACACCTTCGCAAAATCCTGCTCAAGCGAGAAGGTTTTTGAACTCCTCAACGGTCAGTCCGGCCTGCCTTAAGATAGACCCCAAAATACCCTGCTTTATATCCCTGTTACCGTGATAAGGAACGACGGCCCTTCTACCGTCCAGGTGCCTAAGAATGTAATGGCTTCCGGTTACATGGTCAACTTCAAATCCGAGCTTCTGAAGTGCGGCAATGACTTCCCTCGCCTTAAGGACTGGCAGTTTACCCATTATCAAGCCACGTCCACCGTGATAGTCTCTACTTCCGCTTTCTCGAAGCCAAAGGGCAGTGGCTCCCCATGTTTTTTCAAGCTCTCGATGTACCCCCGAATAGCGTCCTCAGCCATGGCCAAAGCCTCTTCCTTCGTTTCCCCCTGGGTAACGCAGCCCGGTAATGCCGGTACAGAAGCAATATAGCCTCCCTCTTCGGCGGGTTCAAGGTAGACAATGAAGCGGGCCATGTTCTATACCTCCTACACTTAATCTATTTCAGCCTTAATAGCGGGTAAAGGCATACCCACTTGAGATGGGGTAGGGGTCGAGTTTTCCGGCACACTCGATTCGTCGTTTTCCAGCTTTTTCATAGCAATAAAATGGCGGAGAGGGTGGGATTCGAACCCACGAGGCCGCTCATCACAGCCTACTCGATTTCGAGTCGAGCGCATTCAACCGGACTCTGCCACCTCTCCGTTCTCATTCAATATTATATCAAATCCGGGCCTGTATGGCAGCCCCTTTCCGGCAGTTTCCCCGGCTCCCTGTCCTGCTCCGTCCCTGTAGCCCGCAGCTTGCGGAAGAACTCCTGAACCACAAAGGCGCACTTCCCGGCAAGAACCCCGCCGGTCACTGCCACCCGGTGGTTGAAGCAGTCCCGGGAAAGCAGGTCCACGCAGCTTCCGGCAGCACCCGCCTTCGGATCCGCCGCCCCGTAGACGATCCTGTCCAGGCGCGCCTGGATCGCAGCGCCGGCGCACATCGGGCAGGGTTCCATGGTAACGTAGAGGGTGCAGCCGTTCAGGCGCCACCCCCCCACCACCTGGGCGGCCTCCCGCATCGCCAGCATTTCGGCGTGGGCGGTGGGGTCTCCCAGCCGCTCCCGCAGGTTGTGCCCCCGGGCGATCACCCGGCCTTCCCTGACGATGACGGCACCCACCGGCACCTCACCCTTCTCGGCGGCGCGCCAGGCCTCCTTGAGGGCATCCTGCATGAACCTCTCGTCAGAAAGGATATCGAACTCCTCATCCTCCAACGGCATAGCATCCATCCTGCCTTTTTTTATAGAGGTAAGAGACATCAGGGAACGAAAGCGCCGGTTTCGCATTTAAACTTGAAAGGCTCCGCCGTCGCGGTCATGCTGCTGCTTAAAAAAGATAAGGAGCGCCTTCTTCTCCCAGTTGCATTCCAGTTTGCATCAACATTTTAGGTGATCGCCAGCCGGGTGTCAACCGACCGTACCCCCCAGGGACCCTCTACCGCAAAAAGCCGCTTCTCCGGGCCCGTAAACGGCATGACCGTAATCCTCCCCCGGAGCTGCCGGTTTCCTGCAATGCCGGTATACCGCATATTCCCTGCTGAAACCCATCCGGATCCTGTTGCCACCGGTATCCCCCGATCCTTTAACAAAAAACTTGTAATCCAGTTTACTGCAGGCCCTGCCGAACTCTGCTAATATTCCGGTAAAACATTTTTTTGAAAGGGGAATAAAAAATGATCGTGTGTTGTGGTATACTCCAGAAGGAGATCGAGCACCTGATGCAGGGCCGGGAGGAGGAAATCCTCTACCTCGATGCCGGACAGCACGTGGACCCGGAAGCCCTGGCCCGGTCAGTGACCGGGGCGTTGAAGGGCATCAACGGCACAAACATCCCCCTGGTTATAGGAAGACAGTGCGCTCCCGACATGGAAAAGCTGGCCTGCGAGTTCGGCGCCCGGGTGATCCGCGCCGGTAACTGTATCGAAATGCTCCTGGGGGATCTGCTGGCCGAGTATGATGCCGAGGCCAGAACCTTTTATATCACGGGCGGGTGGCTGGAGAACTGGCGCAAGATATTCGTCGATGGACTCAAATGGGACGAGATTGACGCCCGCCAGAATTTCGGCTATTATGACCGCATCCTGCTCCTTGATACCGGTCTGGCACCCATCGATGACGAAAAAATACTCGAGTTCTACGATTACACCCAGGTTCCCATCGAAATCAGGCCGGTCAAGCTGGACAACTTTCGCAAGCTGCTGGAGGAAATTATTGACGGGTGATGCCTGGATGAAAAAAATCAGGTGTATGAAAGATCTGGCCGTATTTTCAACCCTGGATTTTCTCGAGCGGGAGAAAATCGGGGCCCTGGCCGGGAAAAGGATCTACCGGAAAAACGAATACATCTTCTGCGAGGGAGATCCCGCCGACACCATCTACCTGGTCAAGTCCGGCCGCGTCAGGTTGTTTAAGGTCTCCATGACCGGCAAGGAAATCACCCTCGACATCCTCAAAGAGGACGACCTCTTCGGCGAGAACACCTTTTTCGAAGACGCCCGCCATACCTTCAACGCCCAGGCCATGGAGGACACCTTCATCTGTTCCTGCAGCCGGGAAAGCTTTGCACTATTGCTCCAGAACCCGAAAACCTCGCTGAAAATAATCCAGTTGCTGGGAAAAAAACTAAGCCATTACACCGAACAGGTGGCCAGCATCGCCTTCCGTGACGTCAAGGGAAGGATATCCGCGGCACTGCTGAGGCTGGCAGAGGAATACGGGAAACCTGCTCCGGAGGGAACCGCCATAGATATCGAACTGACCCACCAGGATCTCGCCAACCTGGTGAACGCTTCGAGGGTAATGGTGACCAATGTCCTGAGCAGTCTGAGAGAAGAAGGGGCGATTGCCGCCAGGGGCCACCGCCTGATCCTGATCAACCGGGAAAAGCTCGCCCGGGCCGCCGAGGCCTTCTGAGATGGCAAAATGAAAACGGTAAATACGGACGGCAGCCAGGCGCCCCGGCGGCAGGGACAAAGGGAAGGAAACATGCAGGTGGTGCAAAGCCTTGCCCGGCGCATTAACCTGATGGCACTGCTGCTCTATGAAATCAAGGCAGGCACTCCCCTGGGCAAAACGGTGGAACTGCTCCTGGACCTCTTCCGCCGGGAAGGAACTACAACGCCGAACGGCGCCCTCATCCTGACCAATCTCTCCAGGCTTGACCTGGCCGAATTAGCGGAACTGAGCGCCACGGAACTCCAGGAGTCCCTGGACCGCCTGGCAAGGGACAGCATAATCATCTACCGCATCTCCCCATAGGCCGGATACACCAGTTGAAAGCCGTTGCTTCCCAGCAGCGGCTTTATATTTTTTGCACTTCCTGTAAAACGGTTTACAGCAGCAAATCAAACAGCGCGGTAACATAGAGGCACCGGCACATCTTCCGGACTACCAGGCCATGAGGAGGTGAGACGATGTCAGTGCGTGAAACCATCAAGAACCAGATTATCGGGGCATTGAAGGGAGCAAACTTTCCCATTGGCAGCCCCGAAGAGTTGCTGGCGGCTTTCCCCCAAGGGGCGGAGACAACCTGCCAGGCAGGGGACTTAAAAATGTCGGCGGGGGAAGCTGCAAAGCTGCTCACCCCGGACGATTTCCCATTCCGCAGCGCCGAGCAGGTGGCCGAGACAATCGTCAGCAGGGCTGGGCTGTAACGGTTCTAAGATACTCTTTCCAGAGAGAAACCGGCATAGCTTCAGAGGATCCGGGGATACCGCACCCGCCCCGGGTCCCACTTTTTTTCGGCCCGTCCCCGGCTGCTACTAAAACATTCTCTTCCTTGCCAGGACGTAGATTCCTGTCAGCATCGAAAACACCGTAAACAGGACGACGCCCAAAAAGGCATGAGGTGAATTCTGGTAAGGCAGCCGCACGTTCATCCCAAAGAAACTCCCGATAATTGTCGGAATGGCCATGATAATGGTGACAGAAGTCAAAAACTTCATGACTATGTTCAGGTTATTGGATATAACCGATGCGAAGGCATCCATCATCCCGGTCAAAATGTTGGTGTAAATCTCCCCCATCTCCATGGCCTGCTTGTTTTCGGTGATGACATCCTCCAGCAGGTCCTCATCCTCCTCGTACATCTTGAGGATCTGCACCGTGATCTGGCTTTCTTCATCATGCGTCTTTCTCAGGTAAGTGCGCAAGAGCTTTTCCAGCACTATTTCGTTGGCCCGGAGGGATGTGGTAAAGTAAACCAGGCTCTTTTCCAGGTTAAGCAGCCGGATCAGTTCCTCGTTTTTCATGGATTTGTGCAGCTCGTTTTCGATCTCGGTGGTCAGCTTGTCGATCTGCTTCAGGTAATTCAGGTACAGCCTGGCATTGTTGAACAGGATCTGCAGGACAAAACGTGTCTTTTTCTGCGTATGGGGCATTAACGACTTGCGCCGGATCATTTCTTCAATCAAAACGGTGTGCTGCAGGCAGACGGTGACGATGGCCTCCTCCGTTACCACGATGCCCAGCGGAATGGTGTTATAGGTCACCGGGGAATCCTTCCCCGTAATGTACGGAATGTCGATCACGATCAGTACCTGGCCGTCTTCTGCCTCGATCCTCGGCCTCTCCTCCGCATCCAGGGCCGCTTTGAGAAAATCCACCTCGATCCCGGTTCTGGCGCTTACCTCGGTTATTTCTCCCTCTGACGGATCCGTCAGGTTGATCCAGATCCCCTTTTCACAAAAGGAATCGATCTCCTGAATATTCCCGTTGATGGTCTTGTAAACCTGGAGCATGAACTTCCCCCCTTTTCATCAGGTTTTCAGGGAAGCAGCTCCCGCCGGAGCGACAGGAACAGACTGCTTCCCCTTGATTCTTTTTTTCCGGTTCGACATTTTGCCGGTTGTACTGTGACTACCTCCGGCATCGTCCATTCCCATCACCCCCATCTATCGTCGAAAATTCACCGTTTGACAGCTTACAAGGCCGGACATGGTGATGCGTGTAAAAAAGCAGGCACAAAGATATTATAACCCGGAGCAAACAGACAAAAAACCCCGCAAAACAAATTTATTGAAGATGAAGCCGCCGCCGTCCGTGGAGAAGGTCTAAAACGCACCGGAGGGAAAGGCGTGAACGGCCGTAAAAAGAAAACCAAGGCCTGCTGCCGTAGCGTCCACCGCCGAGATTGCAGTGGTCGGCCTGTTCCTCCGGAAAAGGATGTTGATAAACCCCTGTAAATATTATAGATCGGGAACGATTCCATGATTCCGGTCATAAAATCTCCGATCCCGGCAGGAATTTGCATGCCAGCGAAAGAATATATTGGTAATACCGTGCCTGTATCTGGAAGAACCGGTGGAGCCCTGTGTGAACAAATGATTGCCGTCAATCTTGATTTCCCGTTTCGGTTCGGCTGCGGTTAGCTGCACTTTTGTTTTTTTGGTGCCGTAAGCGGCTTGAAAGTTCATGTTTTGAGGGAGGGGTTTTTGATGAAGCGGTTAACAGTACCGGCTCTGGCATCCCTGATCGCCCTTTGCCTTGCTGCAGGCTCCATCGCTTTTTTCAACTACCGTTTGAGCAACAAGGCGGATGACGGTTTGCTATCCCTTTATGACGTGACCGGGGCCTTTAAGGCAGGAGGGCTGCAGCTTATAAACGGCCGGGTGGGGCGCGCCGAGCTGGAACTCGGCGGCGTCAGGCCCGCCCTGTTCAAAATCGCAAACACCGAAGACAGCCTGTTCGTCTATATCTTTAAATCAATCGAGGACCGTAAAAAGGTTTACGACGGACCCGGGTATGACCCGGCAGGCAGGAATGAGGTCGTCCGTTCGCTTTTTTCCCGGTATAGCCCGTTCCCACGGCTGCACGAAGCAAGGAACGTGCTGGTGGTTTACACACCTGAAGAAATACCCATGAACGATGCGGAAAACCAGATTTTCAGAAAAGTCGCCGATGCGGTTTTTACCGGGCTCAACAACGGCCGGACGCTGATCTTTAAGGGATCGGGAACTCACTGGGAAGCGCAGTTGATTTACAGGTACTACGAATACTGGTGGAAAGACTCCGGCGGCAGGTGGCAGTACGAAAACTGGCAGACCGAGCATCCTGTTTTGAAATACAAAGGAAAAGACCTGGAGGACGTGGGTGAGATCAGCTATACATGTATGGCGCCGTCAGGCGGCATGAGCGGCCACACGACTCTGGATCAGAACGGCTACGCCATCACCGGTTCCGGCGGCAGCAACGTTGCTCTGACCAGGAAAGACGATATTTATACCGTCACCGTGGAATGGAACGGCCAAAAAGAAACCTTTACATTAAGGGCGGCACCGTAACAGCACCGTTCAACTGCTGTATAAAATCGAGCAGTCGAGCGCAGCGTAATTCTGCCGCCGTCTCAGCCCTTGTTACAGAGCGGATTGCCTAGAAAGCTGCTCTGCCATCCGGCTGAGGATAATCCTGCGAGCACGGTACCTCCTAAAACCTGTCATGTCATGGAAATTGAGGGGAACAGCTTCGCAGCCGCCATCCTCATCCCCGTGTTCCACCCGGAAAGGGACATTCTAAACAGGCGCCTTCAATCAAACAAAAAAACGATCTGCGAGGAATCCACGTACAAACCGGAGTACGCAGCCGTCTTAACCCTGCTCACATCCGGCCACGAGGTAAGAAGCCGAGGTTGGGGAGTGAAATCAGAACTTTTTCAACTGGTCTTTTGTACAGGTTTGCCATCGGGGGTAATCCGTTCCGGTTGGAAAAACCAGCAGGGTCATCTTACTATCAAGCAGTACTGCCTTGATCTTTTCGCCGGGTCTGACCATTTCACCGTCATCCAGAACAGCCTTCCCGCCCAGGCTTCTGACTTCCTCAACCCCGGTCTGCAATTTTATATCACGCACAGATATTATGCCATCAGGAGCGAGGACCTTTAATTTGCCCTTGAATCTCCCGTCATTGCCGCTCAACCTGAGGCCCACACCTGCCATAGCACCGATAACTCCCTGTCCCGTTCCCCCGTGCTCAGAGAGATGTACGCCGGCACGCTTTGCCAGATCATACGCATCCTCTTTACTTATAATTTGTTCTTTGGCCCGGTATCCAAAGTCGATCAGACCCTTCCGATCCTGCAGCTGTTCAACATTCACTACACAGAGCCCGGGGTCCGAGCCGGGAGCACACTCGCTCTCCAGAAAACACGCTGCAGCAGCAATGAAACTGTTCAAGTACACATCGTCGATTCCGGCCTCGAAGCACATGGAACTGTTGTGAGACGTATAGGGTATGGAGGGGTGAACCAGCAGCTGGTGCCGGGTCACCGGCATGGCCTTGCCCCACCCCTTTTCCTCGATTAGCTGTCCTAATAGAACGGCCAGTGCTCCTGTTCCTCTGGTACCGACACCATCAGTGTCATCGATCCCAACCATAATTTTCATAATTCGTTCACTCCCATCCAGGAAATAATTACCCCTGCTTATTTTTAAGCCTGCGCATGCCTTTGCCGGCAAGTATCTGATTAAGCATTTCGCCAGATACCGAATAATTATAAAACTCCTTATAGAAACGCCTGGCTTCACTTTTTACATCCAGATCAGAAAAATACTGCGGGTAAACGGTTTTGGCGGTCCAGAGCACGGCTAGCGGCGTTTCTATGCCGCCGGGATGCCCCCAACGGGAGATGCCGATCGGCATCTGGTATACCTTGCCATCTTTAACTGCCTTGAGCGGAGCCCACTGGGGATTGTGCCTGATATAATCGGCAACTCCAGGTTCATTGACGATGATAACATCAGGGTTCCAGAGAAGAATCTGCTCAAGGCCGGCAAAATTTTTGCCTTCAACCAACCGCAGTTCGTGTCCGACAGATACATTTACAACACCGGCTTTTTCCATCCAGTCGGCACCCAGGCTTCCGGGGGGATCTGTGCGCGTGGCCTCGTTTACAGAATGGTAAACCCTCACCCTTTTTTCTTCTGGTATTTTAGAAACCACCTTCTGGACACGATCGATGCACGACTGGTAGTATTCATTGTAACGCCGGGCTTTTTCAGGAACACCGAGAGCATCTCCTATAACCTGAACGGCCCGCTTCTGCTCTTCAATACTATTGAAATCAATTACCAGGTAAGGGATTTTGAACTTATTCAGCTTCATCGTTTCAGCTCTGTTTCTGCCTGTTTCCCCGCTGATAAACACCAGATCAGGTCTGGTTTTCAATAATTCTTCTATATTTAATGAACTGTCGCTAAAAGGAACAGGCTTCTCGCCAATACCCGCGCACACCTTGTTTAACAGTACATCCCGGCTCAACCCGGTATTTATTGCCACGACATCATCCCCCCTGCCAAGCATAACAACTGCATGGCCGGTGAAGGCATAAAGGCACGCTATCCTTTTCACGTGTACAGGTATTCGCACCTGCCGCCCGGTGCAATCTGTAATTACCCTGGTCGATCCGGCAGCTGTTTTTTTGACATTGGCCCTGCCGCCTGCCGGCGAGCAGCCCACCAGTACAGAAATCAGAAAAGACGCCAACAGCATGCAGGCTAAATATTTTTTTCGAGCTGCAGACCGGAGCATCTCTTTAGCCTCCATCCTTAAAAGGATTCAAGCTCTGCTGCATTTTAGGGTATTGACAGGCACCAGTTGTTTCAACCAGTGCTTGCTGTCAATGCGGCAGTCTATCATTCGAGTATTCACACAATAAACAGATCTGATATTATTTTCGGTGATCACCTGTGAGGGGGGGCCCACTTCCTGGATGGACCGGTTGTACATCAGAGCAGCGCGGGTAGGCACATTATTATTCTCAAAATAAAAGGCATGGTTGGGAAAATGGGTTGCCATCAGGATAGATAACCCCCTACTTCGAACCAGTTCAGCTATTTTCTCCAGTACCATCATCTCATGCTTAAAATCAAGGTGAGCGGTTGGTTCGTCCATCACAATGACAGGAGTTTTCTGCGCCAGTGCACGAGCTATCATTACCAGCCGCACCTCCCCTCCGCTCAATTGGGTATAGGGGCGGTTGCGAAGGTGTGTCAGCCCCACCGCTTCCAGCATCTCCTCTGCAATTCTGACATCGGAACGGGATGGCGAGGAAAACCTACCTATATAGACAGCACGCCCCATTGTTACAACATCGATAACCCTGTAAGGAAAGGTGTGAGTGTGAACCTGAGGTACATAGGCGATATGCCTGGCGATCTGCCCCGGCGCGAAGCTTGCGGCATCCCTATCATTTAAAAGTATCCGCCCGGATTTCAGCCGGTTAATACCCAAAATGCAATCGAGGAGAGTTGTTTTACCGCAGCCGTTAGGGCCCAGCAGGCAGAAAACCTCGCCTTTCCCTAATTGAAAACTAATTCCCGAAAAAACAGGGTCACCTCCTCCATAAGCGAAGGTGGCATCGATCACCTCCAGCAGGAGCATATCAGTCACCACCCTTTTGCTTTAGTTTTCTTCAACAGATAGATAAAAAATGGCGCTCCCAGCAAAGCTGTTAATATTCCCAGAGGCATTTCCGACCCTGTGATAATTCGGCTCAAGTCATCTACCAGAACCAGGAAAACTGCACCTGCCAGGTAGCTGGCAGGAATGAGGATGCCGTTGTCGTCACCGACCAGCATGCGGGCGATGTGGGGAACGATCAAACCCACCCAACCGATAATGCCGCTTACACAGACAGCACCTGCGGTAGCCAGAGTTGCACAAACGATGACAATGCCCCTGTCAACAGCAGGGTTGATCCCCAGGGCGTGGGCCTCTTTATCCCCCATTGACAGAACGTTAACCCTCCAGCGTATGCAAATGAGCCCTGTAACCCCCACAATCATCGGCACGCCGGCAATCAATACATTTCTGTAGCTTGCAGCTGCCAGGCTACCCATCAGCCAGAAAACGATGGTCGGCAACTGCTGATAAGGGTCGGCCACGTATTTGGCGAAAGATATCAGGGCTGAAAAAATGGAGGAAACTATTATCCCACCCAGTACCAGCATTATGGACGGCGTTGTGTTGTAAACCCGACCTATCAAATAACTGAAAAAGACGGCCAGCAAACCGAAGGAAAAAGCAAATACGTAGATGGCGGTTATATTGCCGTGAAACAAAATGATGGCCATTGCTGCTCCAAAGCCGGCGCCATGACTTACTCCCAGCATGTCCGAACTGACCAGTGGGTTTCTGAACAACCCCTGAAAAGCAGCCCCGCTTATGGCCAGGCATCCTCCAACCATGGCACCAAGCACGACCCTTGGCAGGCGTATATCCAGGATCAAGGTTTTTGCTATATCAGGCTCCCCTCTTGCACCACCCGTCAATTCCGACAACAAAACTTTCCAAACCGCTGAAACCGGCAGCGGATACCTTCCGATGAAAAGAGACGCAAAGATTGCAATAAGCAAAAAGATGAAAAGCAACAATATGATTGCCTTTTTGGAATTATTCATTTTGCCGGCTGCCTCTCCTGAAGCGAACAATCACATAAGACGCAGCAACGGCCGCAACAACCATGATTATCCCTAACGGCCATGCAAGCTTGCCGTCTTCTTTTTTCTCCTCAGCGGCTTGAGGTGTTGTGGCAGAAGTATTGTTGTTTTTATTTGGCGTATTATTATGAATGTTCTCAGATTTTTCCCCGGTATTTTCGGTTTCGCCCTGGATTCGCTCAGCACCGGTATAGCTTGATTTAATCCTGTTATTTTCAATTGCGCCCCAAGCTTCCTTTCCCTTGGGCACTGCAATGGCATCTGTTTGACCTTTTTCAACGGCCTGTTCCGAGCTGGCGGTTTTGAAAGTTATCCTGACCTCCTTTCCCAGAGAAGTACCGCTCTTGGACAGAAGCCCAGGTGCTATCACTACGGTATAGGATGTAGCCGGCTTAAGCCTGTTAACAGGAACCAGGACCACCTCACGCCTCAATTCCCTGTAAATCTGGTCATCTGCCATTTGTACGGTGCATGCAACCTCATGTCCACCCTCAAAAAGCTTAAAACACCTCATGTTGTTGTCCTTGACACTCATATTAACAACGTTTTTATTGAAAGTAAGCTTTATTTTCACATCCAGCGGCACGCCTTCCTGCCCATCAACAGGTGTAGAATCTATCAGGCGTAGAGGATCGCCACCACCCCCTGCGGACCCGTCGCCCGCAAATC
>DULK01000006.1 GCA_012840385.1 Syntrophomonadaceae bacterium | reverse complement strand
TGCCGGTCAGAAGGGAGAGGATGCAGACATCCACCGAGTGGTTGAAGGTGTAATCGTCGTAAGTCCTTATTTCGTAATAATTGATCAGGGTTCCGTAGCTTCCCAGGATTTCGTCAAGGAGGTCGTCTATTGCTTTTTGGACCGTTCGTGTATCAATGTATCCTTGATTTTTAACATGCTGATAGGTTTCTTTCAGGAGTTTTACAGATTTTATGCGCGTCCGTTGTGATACAATGTCGTCAGCGTGAACATCCCCCACGAACACTTCGTCCTCAACATACAGGGAACCGATACCCATTTCGGACAGGCGTTTGATAAAGCTTTCCGTCAGCGCTATGCCGGCGGCCAACAGCAAGCGCCCACCGCTGTCGTAAACTGAACGGGCGACTATCATCCCGGGCTTGAGAAAATTAATGCTGACTCTTCTCATGATTTAACCCCTGCTTGTTTTAATTGTTTTAATATTAATTACTATAGTCCTATAATCCGATCGCAGTTATTTTACCTGCAGTTTCTGCCTTTTGTAAAGGGATTCTTTAACTCATCTCACTGCGGATAACAGCAACGAGCTGCTCCGCCCCGAAGGGCCGGCCGAGCCGAACGGTCGCCCCGGCTTTTTCCCTTCTGCCCTGCCAACACGTTCTGATTATCCTCGCAGGCGCAGCAACCCAGCACTCACCGAAAATCTGTTGCGTAATCGGCTTTCCTTTATGATCCCGTTTTTGTTTTCTTCAGCTCACGAAGCAGCGGTGAGTGCTGGGTTGTTACTCGCCCTTAACGAGGAGCAGCTAACGGCAGCCGAAGCGACCCCGCACTCAAAGGGAACCTGCCTTTTAACGTTCATTCAGAACCGGCCGTTATTAATTATCTCGTTACCGAGAGAAAGGGCCGATGAGTGCAGGAGAGCCAGGCGACTATGGTGTCACCGGAGGTGACTGGTGGTCTGCCCGGGATTTTGGTATCTACACCAGTCCAGGGGTAAAACAGCAGCGCACCGCCCTGATCTACCCGATTCCGGTGAGCCTGCCGTTAATGCCGTTACTGACATAGCTATTTCCTGCGAAGCTCATTCCCTGACGTTCATGGTCAGAAGGATGTATTTGCCGGCCTCGGTTACCCGGTCAATCAACTCGCCGGTGATCACGGCCCCCTCCTCGGCGATGACCTCTCCGTCATCAGAGGTTATGGTGATGCCCAGCTTTTTGCCGATCAGGTACTGACGCTGCCTCTCCCGGAATAACTTTAAACTGTCCTCCGCCTCTGCGGAACCTTCCTCAACCTCCTCTTCCGTTTCCGGAGCACTGCCGGCCGCTTCCGCGCCGGGTGCAGCGGCCTCTTTTTCCTGTAGCTGTGAGGCAGGCATCTCTCCGTCAGGGAATTCGGTCATCAAATTTTTGTCTGCATCATCTTCGACGACCAGTAATTCTCTGCCGAAGGTACAGATGTACTTATCCTCGATAATCCCGGCAGCCTCGTCCCGGCCCTCCGGAACCAACAGGCAGCCTCTGACCTTTCCTGAGTTCTCGTCTACGTAATATTCCTTGACCCGGCCCAGCAGGCGCCCTTTCCTGCTCAGCACTCTGAGCCCGATCAGCCTCGGATTACTCTCCAGCAGGGCGACGGCATCGGGGGTCTCCGCCAGCCCCTTCAGGTCACCGCTGCTGGCGACGGTCAGAGCGTATTCTCCGATGCCCTGCACGGCCGAAAAGGGCAGGGCTTTCAAGCCGTAGTACCATTCCCCGTCCTTTACCAAAAGAAAGTCGATGCTCCCGTTTTGGGGATTGAGCAGCAGTTCATGTACGAACCCGATCTCCTTCCCCTCTTCAACGCTTAAAACCCGCAGATTGATTATCTCCCTCGTGCTTTTCAATTGACCTTCCCCTTTCTTTTTGACTTTAACCTCTCAGCCGTTTCCACGCCGGCCTTCACTTTAATCAGGCTCGGGATCGCCGCATACGGTGTGTTCGGCTGCCTGGCGGTTTTCAGCAGTTCGGCGGTTACTTCCAGGTTCACCTTCCGTGCATAGAGCTGTTGTCGCAAGGTACGGTCGCGGATCCCGCTTCCCGGCGCCAGCATGGCATCCAACAGCATGACGGCCTGCCGGTACTGTCCAAGCTGCTGGTAAACAGCACTGATTTCCAGCGCCAGCAACGCTTTCAACTGCTCACCCGGGTTGGACAGCAGCGCCTTTAAGAAGCAATCAACCGCATCCACGTAATTTCCCGTCTCCCTTGCAGCAAATCCTCTTGCTATGTAGTTGTCGACCGTAGAAACCACCTCACTCCTCACCTGTTCTTCCTCATCTGCTATAACGGCAGGTTCCGGCACGGTTTCTTCGCCGGCACCCCCGCCGTCGCTCACAACGGAAAGAACTGCCCCGTCATTTTTTTGTTCTCCGGCGACCAACGGCTGGTCTTCGGTCACGCCCACCTTTTCTGCCGGGCTATCCCCCGCGACTGATTCCGAAGCCCCCGCCGCCCCCGCATGGTCTTCCCAGAGGCCTGTGATTTCATCCATCATTTCAAGAGTCCCCGGATAGGCTTCACCATCTTCCCCGGAAGAAGCAGCCGCAGGATCGCGGGGCAAACCGATCATCCCCCCTGGCCCTACCCCTACCGCCTCTCCGATCACGGCAGGCAAGCCCGTTTTTTCCGGGCACACAGCCGGTACTGCCGTTTCCTCCGCCGCTCCTTCAAATACAGCCTCTCCAGTCGGCAATGCCTCCACCGGCTGTTCCTGTTCCGGTTCTACAACGGTCGGAATTTCCGCCCCTGCGAACTTTTCTTCCTCCGGCGGGTTTATTAACGGCGGGGCCGGTGCCGCCAATCCCTCCTCGGCCAGACCGGGAAAAATCTCTGTATCCTGCCGTTCCTCAGCTGCCGGAGGTGCGTAAACGGCAGGCTCCGGGAGAACTTCTGCGGCAACGGATACGGGACCGGACTGCCTCACCCCGGGGAAAATCTCATCCGGCAGCGCCGGACCGGCGGCCTCCTCCTGTCCCGGAGTTTCCGGCACCGCATTGCTTTTCTTCTCTTTCAGGTTTGTTTTGAGTTCGGCTCCATGGGCGACATTAGCGGACAGGATCTCCTGAAAAGGCTCTCCCGCCGCCGGTCGCTCAAACACAAATCTGTCCTGAATCCAGCTCAGTACAAAGGCCAGCATCAAAAAAAGAACGAAATAGATCAGGAGCACAAAGGATATCTTGAACAGAGCGAGAGCCAGAGGGAAAATAGCACTCAATATAAAAGAGACACCGATTGTGATGTAAACGACCCGGATATTGATGGGAAGATATTTCTGAAAATGCCTGCAGGCCATGGTTATTATGGAAGTGATGATCGCCAGCACTACAAGGTATTCGATCATGCCGGTCGCTCAATCATAACCCTGCCCATGAACCGTCCCTCCTTAGGCCTATTCCATAATTAGCTAAATTTCCTCAATCTCCTGCTTTATCCTACAAAATTTTTAAAATATTTTACCAAAAAAGGCCCCTTAACGGGGCCCACTTCTGGCATTTCAGGGCAGAGTCTACCTGCTATTATCTACTATTTCTCTTCCTTTTCTTTTTCTTTGCGGCCGATGGTAATGGCACAGTCCGGGCAGACCTGCTCGCAGATCCGGCAGGCCTTGCAGAGTTCGGGGTTGGGGCTGACCGTCGGCGTGCCGTAGACCCCCAGCTTATGCGACCAGTCCAGGGCCTGCTCGGGGCACTTCTCCCGGCACAGGCCGCATCCCTTGCAGAGCCCGGGGAAGATGGTAAATGTCGCCTTTCCTGCGTGGACGTCGACGCTGATTGCTTTCTTCAGGTATTCGGGATCCTTTTGGGCCATCTACGCCACCCCCATTCTCTCTACGAGTTCTATCCCCTTCTCGACGGCCTTGAAGTTGAGTTCGCGCAGTTCCGGATCTTTCTCGAATTTATAGCCCAGCTTCTTTTCGATGGCCTCTTTTGCTTTTTCCACGGTAACCACACGGGTGGCCCCGATGACGGCTCCCATGATCAGGACGTTGAAGACCCGCGGGTGCAGTTCTTTGTTGGCGGTCTCCAGGGCGGGGATTGCCAGGATTTTTCTGGCATTTGCCGGCAGGTCCTCTTCGACCCCCTCGATGCTGGCGTCGTAAACGAAGATGGTCTCGGGCCCGACGTGCATCTTGACCCGGCGCACCGCCCGGTCGCTCAGGGCGATGACGATGTCGCCGGTCTTGAATTTGGGTGCCCCGATCTTTTCGTCCCCGATCTGGACGAAGGCGATGGATACGCCCCCCCTCTGCTCGACTCCGAAGTTGGGGATGTAGAGGATCTCTTTCCCTTCCAATGCTGCGGCTTCTGTCAGGATCTGGGCGACGGATTGGACTCCCTGGCCGCCTTCTCCGGCAAGGGCTATCTTGACGGCTTTGCCCATGGTTACTCCTCCTTCCCGCCGGGGACTTTGTATTCGCCTATGGGGAAGTATTGGGGCATGATGTTTTCGACAAAGTCCCAGGTTTTTTCGGCGTTGGTGCGCCAGTTGGTGGGGCAGGTGGAGAGGGCTTCGACGAAGGAGAAGCCCCTGCCTGCCATCTGATTTTCGATGGCTTTTTTGATGAAGGTTTTCAGCTGGCGGAATTTGGCAATGCTCCCCCTGGCAACGTAGGCGCCTTCGTGGGCGATGGCGGCTACCATTTCGGGCCCCAGCATGGGGTAGCCGGTCTCTTTGATGTCCCTGCCGTAGGGGGTGGTTTCGGTTTTCTGGTCGGGCATGGTGGTGGGGGCCATCTGGCCGCCGGTCATGGCGTAGACGGTGTTGTTGACGAGGATCGCTGTGATGTTGTCGTTGCGGTTGGCGGCGTTGACCAGGTGCTGGGACCCGATGGCGTACCCCCCTCCGTCCCCCATGTAGGCGATGGTGATGAGTTCGGGGTTGGCGCGCTTGATTCCCACGATGACCGGTGTTGTCCGGCCGTGATGGGTCTGGACGGTGTCGACGTTGAAGAAGTCCCATGATAGCAGGGAGCAGCCGATGTCGCAGCCGAAGACTACCCGGTCCTGGATGTTTAGCTCGTCGATGACCTGGCCAAGGGCCTTGAGGACGAGGCCGTGGCCGCAGCCGGGACAGAATTTGTGGGGCTTTGAGGCCGGGTTCCAGCTTTTGGGCATTTTCGGGAGGATTTGTTTTGCTTCCATGGTTATGCCTCCTTTCCGGCCAGCAGGGCCTTGGCTTTTTCTGCTATTTCTTCCGGGGTGATGCCGACTCCCGGCCTGAGCAGGGTTTTGATGGGGACGTTCAGGCCGTAGAGGTTGTCCTGGACGATCTTTAAGAGCTGGCCGTAGGCGGATTCGACTACGAGCAGCTGCTTTGCCTGCTGCGCCGCCTGTCTGAGCTGCTCCCTGGGGAACGGCCTCAGGGTGATGGGGCGGAAGTAGCCGATCTTATATCCCTGGTTCGCCAGTTCTTTGACTGCCATGGCGGCGGAGCGGAAGACTACGCCGTGGGCGATGACCAGGAGGTCGGCGTTTTCGGTGTTGTAGGCGTCGTATTCGATGATCTCGGGGGCTACCCGCTCGTATTCTTCTATGTCTTTGCTCAGGACTTCGAGGAGTTCTTCTTCGATGTTGTAGGTGTTCCTGAGGTGGGCCGCCGGCCGGTCTTCGCCGGGGGTGCCTGCTTTCCCCAGGAAGGGTTCGGTGGGCACCATCCGGATCCCTCTGGCTTCGGGGTCGTAGATTACCACCGATTCTCTCATTTTCGCCTGGTAGCCGTCGGATAGGACGAAGGTCGGAAACCGGTATTTCCAGGCGGTGTTGAAGGCTTTGATGGTGTAGTCGAAGAGGTCCTGGTGGGATGAGGTGGAGTAGACCACCCGCAGGCCTTCTCCGTTGCCTCCGAAGCAGGTGAGGGTTACTTCCTGCTGGGAGTAGATGACTGTGGCGGTGGACGGGCCGCCCCTCTGCTGGATTACGACTACTGTGGGGATGCGCATGGCCTCGGCCATGGACATGGGCTCCTGCATGAGGACGTTGCCGGGCCCGGCGGTGGCGGTGAAGGCGCGCCTGCCTGCAAGCACCCCGCCGATGGTGGTGAATCCGGCCGAGAGTTCGTCTTCGGTCTGCAGGAATTTCTTGTTGTACTTCGGCCCCAACCTCGTCCAGTACTGCATGATCTCGTTCTGAGGGGTGATCGGGTATCCGTACATGATGTCGGCTCCGGCTGCGAGTGCCGCCCAGGCAACGGCTTCATTGCCTGTCATGAATACCTTGCGTTCCCCCTCGATGGGTTTACTGCCCATAATAAAACACCTCCTAAATAAAATTGTCTACCAGAAAGCCCGGGGCATGAACCTCTTGAGCACACGCACCGGATGACCACGACAATCCCTATCACCTATTAAGGGAGCCAGATCCTCCAGCACCGAGGTGGCCACGACGGGGATCCCCAGGATTCTTGCCGCCTCGTCGACGATCCTGGCGCCCTCCTGGATGAACTCAATATTAGTTTCGTCACCCAAATGAGAATTATTAATCAGGCCGTCCGCCCTGCCCAGTTCCCTGACGTGAGCGACTACATCCGGAACGGTGGCCGTCAGGGGGCGTGCTATGTTGATCACAACGTAGACTTTCAAATCCGGGTTGCGATCGGCTCCCTCGATCAGGTTGAAAACCTGTGCTCCGAAAACCCCGTAACCAACATCCAGGATCACGTCACCGGGGCGGTGCAGGCAAAAGCGCACTTCCGGCCTGAGCAGGTTGCCGATTTCCCCCAGCCCGATCATCTCCCCGGTTTCCCAGGCAAGAACGGTTATCCCTTTTTCCTCAATCCGGCGCTTTAGCGGTCTCAGGGTATAGCACGGTTCCACCAGGTCGAGATCGACCAGGTTGACCTGCCTGCCCCGGCCGGCGAGTTCCAGCGCCCGGTTGACCGCGTTTTCGCTTTTGCCGCTGGCATATTCTCCGATGTAGGCCTCAATCACACGGGGCAAATTGTTTCACTTCTTTTCCGCGGGGGACATGCAATTAGCGTAGCATATTTAATCCAGAGTATATAACAAAAACCGATACCAATCAAGGTTTGGTACCAGTTTTCACATGGCCTGCATACACCTTAGATTAGCCAAAGAAATATCTGATAAGGCCGAGCAGGAGAAGGCCCGGGAAGCCCAGGATCCCCACAATGAAAGCGCTCAGGGCGTTGACGCCGAAATGCCAGCCCCAGAAGGCTGTACAAAAGTTGACGAGAAAGAGGGCAAGGCCGCCCAGGACAAAGCGGACGGCAACCTTCAGCAGAAAACGGAGGGGGCCCCACAGAGCCTGTCCCACCAGAAACAACAAAAAAAGGCCGAAAAGCAGGCCGAGCACGGTACCCGTCACCCTTCTTCCCTCCCGGATTTCCGGCGCGCTTTTTTCCACAGGTAGACATACCGCTTTTCTGCGGCCTGGAGGGAAAGAATGGCGTAATCGATCAGATCCGGATCCGTGGCATGGTCAAAAAACTCCCTGGCCGCCAGCCAGTCCCGGTGCGCCTCCGCAAGCACCGCCTCATCGCTGGGAACATTACTGCCGCCTTCCCAGTACTGTCCGGAAAAACTCCGGAGCAGGTTCTCCAACCATCCGACCACCGGCGCCACCCCCCATCCCTCATGGTTAATATATTATATGCAGGATGGAGGCAAAACTTGCCAGTCCTCTATACATCTGCCCTGGAAATATGTTCAGGTTTATCCTGCCTTGTAAATACATTCTGGTTATCCTTGCAGGCGCCGCGACCTACGGAGGTTGTTACTCGCCCTTAACGAAGGAGCAGCTAACGGCAGCCGAACTGAGGCATGGATGCCGAAGTAGCCGACTCCGCTGCATGGATGCAGCGTAGGAGGCGGTCGGCTGCCGTCTGCGACGAGTTTTAGGGTGAGTTAAACCGGAGTCCGGGAGCAAGCGCAAGGATAACCAGATTTCATACTCTGTTGGTGCCGCCGGAGGCGGCGTGGTGGTCTGTGAAAAGAATGCTACAGTTCCACAAACAACTCCACCACCAGCACATAGCTTCCCCGCGCAACCACGGCGACACCCACCTTATTGTAATTCGGGTTCAGCATGATCTCCCGGTGACCCTGGGTGCTGGTCAGGAAGAGCATGTGGGCTTTGTAGAGATCTCCTGCTTTAGACAGGTTCTCCCCGGCGCTCCGGAAATTGACGCCGAATTTTCTCAGCATTTGCCCGGGAGAGCCGTAAGTCGGAGAAAAGTGGCCGAAATAGCTGTTGTCGATCATATCCCTGGCTTTGAGACGTGCCATCTCCACCAGCCTCATATCAATTTCCACGGGCCGCACACCCTCATTTATCCGGGCGCTGTTGATCAACTCAAACAGGCGAGCCTCGGAAGCAGTTAACTCTGCCGGGGCCTGGGGAGGTGTTGCCGGTGGCGCAGCCGGTTCTCCCGAACCCCCGTTGTCAGGTGGTGTTGATGGGTCTGGGCCCGGAGTCGGGCTTGGGGTTGATGCCGGAGGTGCAGGTTGATACGAATAGTATATGGGCGTACGTGTCCTGTTCAAGACGGCATTGTAATAACTGTTGAGGCTGTTAACCGGCTGGCTTCCCGTATAAGTGGAGTTGGCCTGCGGGGCATACGGCGTCTGAGGGTAAACCTGCGGGGCAGGTGTGTTCTGAGGCGGAACCGTGACAGTCGGGTTATCTGCCTGCGCTTGCGAAGGCAAGGATTTATTGGAAAGAACAGCCTGCCGGTATTCTTCCATTGTAAAAGCACCGGCCCTGGAAACTAAGACCCCGCTTGATAAACCGAGCAACATCACTGTGAAAGCAATTCCTGACAGAACCGACCTGTTAATGATCATCCACTCCCCTTGATTTATTTGAGTTATTCTTACGCTTATAGTAAGTATAATTTATCCGGTTGATCAATCCGGCAACTTCTCCGACAGTTGGGGTTTTCGGTAGGAGATGGCCGCGCATCATACCGATAATGCCTTTTTCTGTTAAATGCTTGGGGCTGGGAATTTCTACTTACACCCTCATGCCGCTCGTACGGCACATAGGGAGAATGTAAATAGCGGTTTATCCTTGCTGGCGCAGCGACCCTACCCGGCACTTAATCTCAATCTTAAACGGTTAAAGGTCATAAATCACGAGCGGTAGACCGGCGGGTGAACTTGATGTATTTTCAAGGCAGACCTTCACGTCACCTCCGGTAACACCAGCAGAGGATGAAATCTGGTTATCCTTGCGCTTGCTCCCGGACTCCGGTTTAACTCGCCCTAAAACTCGTCGCAGACCACCACGCCGCCTCCGGCGGCACCAGCAGAGCATGAAAATACCCGACGGGTCTACCGGCGAGCGACCTATGGAAGGCCGGGTAACAGGAGAGGCGAAGCGAGGATGACAGGTCGGGATGCGAGTACAGACACCTCTTTATCTCGATAGAATGGATTTGCAGCGAGGCCAAACGCGGCGTTTGACAGAAGCAGTTAGCAACTTGTTACGCAGCATCCCAGAGCTGTCCCGAAGCGAGCCGTTGTCCTGTCCGGCCCGGCACTCAAAGATACTTAATCAGTTAAAAGCAATTTATTTCATAAATATATTCTGTTGCTAGCTCGG
>DULK01000041.1 GCA_012840385.1 Syntrophomonadaceae bacterium | reverse complement strand
TACGGAGGTTGTTACTCGCCCTTGACGAAGGAGCAGCTAACGGCAGCCGAAGCGAAACAGGATGTTGAGCTAGGCGACTCTGCGCCATGGATGGCGTCATAGGAGCCGGTCGGCTGCCGTCTGCGACAAGTCTTAGGGCGAGTTAAACCTGAGTCCGGGAGCAAGCGCAAGGATAAACCGGAACGTATTTTCAGGGCAGAGGAGGTTTGATGATGTTTCGTTATTACAGGAAGAAGAGCATTGCATTATTGCTAACGGTATGCTTCTTGTTGACTATGGTTGTGCCCGGGTTTGCTCAAGGAACGGGGGACACAGGCAATTCGCTTCAGAATGCCAGGGATGGGATTGTCGGTTATTACTTGAAAAACAAAACTAATTTGGGCAGTTGGCGAGAAGTGGTTGCCCTGAAGGGGGCCGGACAGGATGTATCCAAGGCTCCTTGGACGCTGCCCGACTGGAAAATAGATCAACTCAATAAGGATTCACAGCCAACTGATTATGCCGGGACAATCCTTGGTATGCTTGCCGTAGGACAGGACCCAAAGAATGTGGCGGTCAGTGATCAGGTTTATCGAAATCTGGTTGCTGAACTGGCTGACATGCAGAAGGAGGATGGCAGTTTTGGCACCTGGTTTAACCATACAATTTGGGCTGTTATTGCACTGGATAAATCCGAGGAAAATTACGATACCGCCCAAGCCTTGGAGTACCTTTTGTCCCAGCAGAAATCCGATGGCGGTTTTGCTCTTTTTGGTGATACGGCAGATCCGGATATTACCGGGATGGTTCTGATGGCTCTTGCGCCCCACAAAGATGTTCCCGCAGTCTCAGAGGCTATCAACAGAGCCATAGAGTGTCTGAAAAAAACGCAGTTGCCCAATGGTGGGTTCGCCAGCTGGGGTAGCGAAAATGCAGAGTCTATAGCAACCGTAATCCTGGGACTGCTTGCTTGTGGTGAGGACCTCACTTCCGGCGACTGGCAAAAAGAACAAGGAAACATGATTGATGCCCTTTTTTCCTTCCAGCTGGAGGACGGGTCATTTAGTCATTTAAAATCGGAGAATAAATATAACGCCTTGGCCACTGCTCAGGCCTTACATGCAGTTGCAGAACTGGTAAATGCAGGGGTCGTTTATACTGTCAAAACCGGTCAAAGGCATGGAGCTGATGAAACTGCTGAGGCGACGGTAAGGGTCAGGGTTGAAGGGTTAACCCAAAGCCTTGCTGATAAAACAGTGACTATCACGGGAACGGTCTTTGATGCCCTGAAGGCTGCCGTGGGCGAAACTAACCTGGTAGCAAACGGAGATCAAGTTGTTAGTATCTGCAATGAGGGTCCCACACGGATTAAAAATGGCCTTTACACTGGCTGGATGTACTATGTGATTAGAGACGGAGCAATTGACACGAATGCGTTTAGGCTGAGTGCGGGTTCGTATGAAGTCAAAGATGGGGATGAAATTGTCTTCTACCATGCTGCCTATCAGACATCTCCGCCATACGCGGTGAAAACATACCTGCCCGATGTCAAGGTTTTGCCGACCGCTCCTACGGCCGGTCAGACCGTTACCCTTTTCATTTCGGCTTTGAAGTTAAGCGAGGACTGGAGTGGGCTGGTGCCACTTGATAATGATGAAATAGAAGCAATTGGCGACTATACGGTCAAAGTAGGGGATAAGACATACACCAGCATGTTCGGCCAGGTGACCATCACCAATGTAACCGAAGGGATACTGGAGTTTGTAATAACCAATAGCAACGATGAGGGCTATCCTGATGTCGTTACCTATAAAGGCAGACTCAATGTCGGAAAAGCTGTGGATTCCACAGTCCGGGTGAGAGTTGAGGGTGCTGAGGGCAACTTAAAAGATGCTACAGTGAAAGTCACGGGCACGGCCTTGGATGCCCTAAAGGCTGTGGTAGGAGCGGAAAATGTAGATGCCCCTAGCGGGTTCGTCACCAGCATCCTGGATGAGAGCGGGAAAAAGATATCGGACGAGATCAGCACAAGCTGGTTGTATTATGTCATAAGGAACGGTTCTATCGAGCCGACAGCTTTTGAACTTGGGGCAGGCAGTTTTAACGTTCAAGATGGCGACGAAGTAGTCTTCTATATTGGAGCTTATGATAACAAAACTTACGCAAGTAAAACCTACTTCCCGGTAGTGAGCGTGAGTCCCCAATCCCCGAAGGCCGGGCAGACTTTAACTATTTCTGTTACAGCCAAAAAATATGTCTGGGGCGTAGGCCTGCGAGACTTGTCGCCTGAAGAAACCGCAGCGATAGGGGAATACACGGTAATAATTGGCGACCAACAGCATCTAACCCGAAATGGTCAGGTATCTCTTCCTAATGTTTCTGCTGGAACTCTAAGTTTTACGATAATCAACCTGAGTGCTGAGAGAAACTATCCTGATGTAGTAACGTTCAAAGGTAGTGTTAAAGTTGCGAGTAGTTCCAGTTCTGGCGGCGGTATACGGCAAGGTGTAAGTGTTTATATAGCAGTGGTAGGTATGAATAAAGAATTATTATTTGGTCCATCTTATATCGAAGTCAACGAAAGAAATCCATGGGGCTTAACAGTATTGGGTGCACTGGACGCCACCGGTTTGAGTTACGAGATATCTAAGCAGTATGAAGGCTTTGTCGTTTCCATTGAGGGCCAGAGTAACAGCGGAACAACTGGCTGGATGTTTAATGTTAATGATTATACACCAAGCATGGGAGCAAAAGATACTTCTATAAGAGACAGTGATAAAATCATTTGGTGGTACAGCAAGAGTATAAGTGACCCAGCACCAAAATGGAGCGACTTAGTAAACTCATCTACGTCTACAATTACGCCAAATGAGGCAGCGCAAGGGGTAAAAGATGTAGTAACAGATCTTAAAAATGAAAAAGTTGGGGTTTCTCAAGCCATTGATAAAATACAAAACTATCTTACCAACCTTAAAGAAGCAGAGATTACACAGGAGCTAAAAGACAAACTTGCTGAGGCTACAGATTTAATTAAGCAGTCGCTAGAGAAAATACCGGAAAAGGCTTTTCAAGTGCAAATAGACAAGGAAAGAGCAAATATCAACATTGACGGCGGAGTGATTAAAAGCCAAATCGAAGCAATTATAAAAGTCGCCGACCTAGTAAAAAAGCTTAAAGACATAGGTTTAACTGAAACTGAAAAACTTATCCAAAATAACATCGTAATCAAAGCATCTGTTAACCAAACTGCTGTAAATGGGCTTGAGATTGTATTTCCAGTTGATGCTGCAAAGCTAGCTATGGACAATTCACTTAAACTTGTTATAAAAACAAATGATGTTATTCTTTCCCTTCCGCCTGAAGCATTACAAACTGTTCTTAACGCGGCAACCAATGTATCAAAGGTAGAAGTATCTTACCAGAGAATTGATCTATCAAAGATAAAAATTTTAAATGAAGGAAAAGTGATTGGTGATAAGGTGCTGGATTTAGAGGTCACAGCACTGACTTCAGAGGGATCTAAGCAAAAACCTCAGACCAACTTTGCCCAGAGAATAACAATCACCTTTCCACTCGACGGCATAGATGTCAGTAAACTGGATATAACAAAGCTTTCCGTGTACAGGCAGAAACAGGACGGCTCCTGGGAATTTGTCGGAGGAAGATTGAGCCCGGACGGAAAAACCTATTCCTTTGAGACGGACCACTTGAGCCTGTACGCTCTCATGGAGTTTAAGCCCCAATTTAAGGACATTGCGAACCACTGGGCGCGGGATACGATCGAGTTGATGGCGATGAGGCTCATCGCCAGAGGAATCAGCGAGGATTCCTTTGCCCCGGACCAGAAACTCACCAGGGCGCAGTTTGCGGCGCTCCTGGTCAGGGCATTGGGCCTTGAGGAACAGAATCCGCAAGTGGGGACATTCAATGACGTTTCTCCCGATTACTGGGGTTACAAAGCAATTGAGGCAGCATCCAGAGCAGGGCTGGTCGTGGGCACAGGCGGAGGAAGATTTGAACCGGAGAGAGCCATTAAAAGGGAAGAAATGGCAGCAATCCTGGCGGCAATCCTGAAACAAAACGGCATCGACACAGGCCTGACAGACGCCCAGACAGGAGAAATATTGAAAGGGTATGCCGACTCCGATCAGGTTTCGGAATGGGCAAAAGACAAGCTTGCGGCCTGCATAAGTAAAGGCATCATCAACGGGAGGTCTGCAACCACAATTGCCCCCCTGGGTAATGCCACGCGGGCGGAGGCTGTTGTGGTGCTGAAGAACCTGCTCCAGCTGCTGGGCAGGCTGTAGGCAGCCCGTTGATTCTCTCACCAATCTGCCGGGAGCTGGCGCCTGTATGGCCGGCCTGCCCCCGGCAAACCCCCTTTTGTAAGGATTCAACGAGTGAGCTGGGGTTTGTTTTCCATGCCTTAGGTTTTTCCTGAAGAAGGGAGGGAAGAAATTTCGTGAAGAGATATTCTTATATGCTACTCCTGGCTTTACTTTTTTTGGGTTTGCTGGTACCGGTGATGTATGCTAACAGGGTTCGGGAACACGAACTGGCCAAGCAGACCAGGGTGGCAGAGATGAAAGATGCATCGTGCACCCTTGTGAGCAAAGGAAGTAACATATCCGTAAATACCCGGAGCGAGGCCGAAGCCAAGGTGAATGCTGCCTCCGGGAAAACGCCCGGCAAGGAGTCTCCCCCAAAGCCGGCCCCACAGCAGCAGCCATCTAAGGAAACCGCAGCGACTCAGACACCTGCTGCTTCAGGAGAGGCAACGGTCGTCGGGATTGCGGTTATCGGGAGAGACGGCGAGTTGCTGTATGGACCCGCCGAAGTGAAGGTAGCGAAGGAAAACACCTGGGGCATCACCGCCCTGGGTGCTCTCGATGCCACTGGCCTGCCCTATACCATTTCCACCAGGTACACGGATTTCGTGGATTCCATTGCCGGCCAGCGCAACCGCGGCCAGGCCGGCTGGATGTACAGCGTCAACGGCGAAATCCCGGCGGTTGCGGCTGCCAAAAAGCCTGTAAAGCAGGGGGACAAAGTGGTCTGGTGGTACAGCAAGAGCATTGACCAAACACCTCCCTCTTGGGAACAACTGGTAAAACACCGCTGAGGAGGCTGGTTAAAGATGAAAAAGCTCGTTAATTTTTTGCTGTTGATTGCGCTTTTAGTGTTTTTTACTCCGCCTGCTTTTGCTTCTTCTCCGCCATCTCCTCAAACCTTGCAGGCCATGGATAAAGCAAAAAGCTACCTGTACGACCTGGAAAAGGATAGAGGGGCTCTCTCTCCCTGGAGCTATGTGGCTCTGGCGGGGGCCGGCGATACCCTGGATGGTTCTGCGGTACGGCACACCTGTGAGCTGATCTGGAACGACGAGGGCCTGAAATCTGGAGATATGAGCAGCTATTGCCTTCTGGTTTTCACTCTCCTGTCTGCAGGAGAAGACCCCTACAGCTACCACGGGCAGAATCTCATCCGGGTGATTCAGAACGCCCAGCTCCCCGGCGGCAAGTTCCCGGACAACATTCAAAGCGGCGGAGAGGAACTTGTCAACGCCCACGTCTGGGCGGTCCTCGCCCTCACCGCTGCAGGAGCGCCCGTACCCGACCGCGAGAAAGCAATCCGGTGGCTTGTGGAGCGGCAACACGCAGACGGATCGTTTTACTGGTACGCCCCCGACACGAAAACATCCGATGTCGATTCCACCGGCATGGCCCTGATGGCCTTAGGTGCACTGGGAGAGGGAAAGGAGAGCCCCGCCGTTCAAAAAGCCGTGGCTTACTTACAAAAAGTTCAGAAAACGAGCGGCGGCTTCGAGTCCTGGGGCGCGGAAAATCCGGAGTCCTGCAGCATGGTGATTCAGGGATTGACTGCTGTGGGAATCGACCCTACAGGACCTGAATTTACCAAGCCAGGAGGAAATCCTGTTACCGCCATGCTGGGGTTTCAGCTGCCCGACGGTTCCTTCGAGCACGTAAAAGGCAGTGGGTCCAACGAGATGGCCACCCAGCAGGCCATCATGGGACTGGCGGATGTCGTTTACGGGAACACATTGTTCGAGCGGCTGAAAGAAAAGGTCAAGGCCGGTTTGGAAGGGAATTCTGCAAAAACGCAGCAGTATCTGGCCAGGTTCAAAGTTGGAGAAAAAAGTTACACGCTCAGCGTATCCGGGAGGCAGGAAACAAGAGAGATTGACGTTTCCCCCTTCATTGCAAACGGGCGCACCTATGTTCCGGTGCGCTACCTGGCTTACGCCCTGGGGGTTCCGGAAGAGGGTGTCAACTGGGACGGTAGAAACGGTACTGTTACCCTGACCCTCGGAAGTACAACCGTAAAACTGGTTATAGGAGAAAAGGCCCTCTACCTCAACGGAGCGGCCAGGCCGATGGATGTCGCTCCGGTAATCGTAAGCGGGCGGGTATTCCTGCCGGCGCGGTTTGTGGCCGAGGCCTTCGGCTATCAGGTGCAGTGGGTTGAAGCCACACAAGAGGTATTGATTACCGGGTAGACCACCACGCCGCCTCCGGCGGCACCAACAGAGTATGAAAATACCCGACGGGTCTACCGGCGAGCGACCTATGGAAGGCCGGGTAACAGGACAGGCGAAGCGAGGATGACAGATCGGGATGCGAGTACAGACACCTCTTGACCTGCGATGGAATGGATTTGCAGCGAGGCCAAACGCGGCGTTTGACAGAAGCAGTTCGCAACTTGTTACGCAGCATCCCAGAGCTGTCCC
>DULK01000005.1 GCA_012840385.1 Syntrophomonadaceae bacterium | reverse complement strand
GAGGTTGTTACTCGCCCTTGACGAAGGAGCAGCTAACGGCAGCCGAAGCGAAACAGGAGGTTGAGCTAGGCGACTATGCGCCATGGATGGCGTCATAGGAGCCGGTCGGCTGCCGTCTGCGACGAGTTTTAGGGCGAGTTAAACCGGAGTCCGGGAGCAAGCGCAAGGATAACCAGATTTCATCCGGCCTTTCTAGGTCGCTCGCCGGTAGACCTGTCGGGTATTTTCATACTCTGTTGTTGCCGCCGGAGTCGGCGTGGTGGTCTGCCTTGAAAATATGCCCCGGTTTATCCGTGCCGATGCGTGTAAAAGAGGACCCCGTGGCGCGGCGGGCAAGGAGGGAAAGGCATGTCTGAAAAGGTACAGGGCACTCTGGTAATCATCGGGGGCGCCGAGGATAAAACAGGGGAACGGGTCATCCTGCGCCGGTTCGTGGAACTGGCGGGAGGAGAGAGGGCGCGCCTTGTGGTGGTGACTTCGGCCACCAGCCGGCCGCAGCTTGTAGGTGACGGCTACTCCCGGCTCTTTAAAGACCTCGGGGTGCAGGAGGTATCCATCTTAAACGTTGCCAGCCGGCAGGAGGCCAATATTCCGTCGGCTTACCAGACGCTGCTGGATGCCACGGGGATCTTTTTTACAGGAGGGGACCAGCTCCGCATCACCAGCCTCCTGGGGGGCACCCGCCTTGACGAGGCGTTACGCAAGGCCTACCGGGAGGGAACCATCATCGCCGGAACCAGCGCCGGGGCTTCGGCCATGAGCGAAACCATGATCGTGGAGGGGGATGGTGAGCGGGCGCCGCAGCGCAACAATGTGAAGATGGCGCCGGGCCTGGGCCTGATCCGGGAGGTGGTGGTGGACCAGCACTTCGCCCAGCGGGGAAGGCTGGGCCGCCTGCTGACCGCCGTTGCCCAGCACCCTTACATGCTGGGGATCGGGATCGATGAGGATACCGCCATCGTTGTCAAGCCCGGCGGGGTCTTTGAGGTGATCGGCTCCCAGACGGTGACCGTGATCGACGGGAAGCAGATTCAGGAAACCAACGTCTCCGAGTCCGGCCCCCTGGAACCCCTCGCCTTGACCAATGTGATCCTGCACATCCTTCCGGTCGGTTATAAGTTTGACATGATACAGAGGCAGCCGCTTTCCCCGGCATAATCTCCTGGATTATGAATAAACAGACCCGGCTTAATGAAAAACTAAAAAATGGAAGACATCTTTGCATAATTTAGGAGGTATTATCGTGGAAATCCTCGAAATGCGCGTCATTGAGGGCAGGAATGTGTGGAGCCACAGTCCTGTCCTGCAGGCGCGGCTTTTGTTAAGCCCTCAGGAGCGGCTCTCCACAAGGGAGATTCCGGGATTTGCAGCCGGACTCCTCGAACTGCTGCCCGGTCTGGCAGAGCACTCCTGTGCGCGGGGCTACCCCGGGGGGTTTCGTGAGCGGCTGCAGGAGGGAACCTATCTCGGCCATGTGGTGGAGCACGTGGCCCTGGAACTGCAGGCCGCCGCAGGTTTCCCCAGGAATTACGGCAAAACGGTCGGGGGGCCTCTCCCCGGGACCTGGGACATCGTGTTTGAGTACGGCACGCCCGAACTGGGGAGGGCCGCCCTTCAGATGGCGGTGGATCTTGTGTCCGCCCTTCTGGAGCGGCGCCCCTTCCCGGTGGCGGAGGCCATCAAAAAGCTGACGGCCATTGGCGGCGAAACCCGGTGGGGGCCGAGCATCGAGAGCATCATCGAGGCATGCCGCCGCAGGGGAATCCCGGTCATGCCCGTTGCGGAGAGCGGTATCCTGCAGCTGAGCTACGGCTGCCGCCAGAAGCTGGTGCAGGCCACCGTTACGTCGGAGACTTCCTGCCTGGCGGTGGAGCTGGTGGGGGACAAGGCCCTGGCCAAGCGGATCCTGGCGGGGGCGGGCATCCCCGTCCCCCAGGGCAGGGTGGTCGCCTCCCTGCGTGAGGCGCGAGAAGCAGCAGAGGAACTGGGGTATCCTGTCGTGATCAAGCCGTGTCACGGCAACCAGGGCAAAGGGGTTGTGCTCAACCTGAGGGAACCCCGGGAAATGGAGGCGGCGTTTCGCATTGCCAGGGCTTATGATACCCAGATCCTTGTAGAGAAATATATCCCGGGCAGGCACTACCGCCTCCTGGTCATCGGTGGGAAGCTGGCAGCCGCCGCCGAACGCCTCCCCGCCTGTGTTGCAGGGGATGGGGTCCATACGGTGCGGGAGCTGGTGGAATTGGCCAACCGGGATCCCCGGCGGGGGGACGGCCATGAAAAACCCCTGACCAAACTGCGGCTGGATCCGGCAGCCGTCCTGGAGCTGGCCAGGCAGGGCTACACCCCGGACAGCCGCCCGCCCCTGGGGGCGGTGGTCGTACTCCGGGAAAATGCCAACCTGAGCACCGGGGGAACCTCCCGGGATGTGACCGGCCTGGTCTGTGCGGAGAATGTGTACCTGGCCGAGCAGGCCGCCCGCCTTACAGGCCTCGATGTGGCCGGGATCGACCTGGTCACTCCCGACATCTCACAGCCTGCCGTCAAAAGCGGCGGCGCCGTCATCGAGGTTAATGCCGCCCCGGGCTTTCGCATGCACCTCTTTCCCGACGAGGGTGAACCCCGGGACGTGGGAGCCGTGCTGGTGGATCACCTTTTCCCCCCGGGCTGCGCTGCGAACATACCCGTGGTCGCGGTTACCGGGACGAACGGCAAGACCACCACCACCCGTTTCCTGGCCCATCTCTTCCGGCAGCAGGGCCTGGTTGTGGGGATGACCACCACGGGCGGGATCTACATCGACGGGCGTTGTGTTTTTTCCGGCGATACCACGGGCCCCTCCAGCGCCCGGGTTGTACTGCGGGACCCGACGGTGGAGATGGCGATCCTGGAAACCGCCAGGGGGGGGATCCTGCGCGGCGGCCTGGGCTACGACCGGGCGGATGTGGCGGTGGTCACCAATATCGGCCCCGATCACCTGGGGCAGGACGGGATCGAAACCCTTGAGGACCTCTTCTGGGTGAAATCCCTGGTGGTGGAGGCGGTTAAGGATGGCGGTTACGTTGTCCTCAACGCCGACGATCCCTATACCCCCAGGTTTGCCGAAAGGGCGCGGGGGGAAGTGGTCTATTTCAGCCTGCACGAGGACAACCTCCTTGTAAGGCGGCACCTCGGCGCCGGTGGCAGCGCAGTCTTTGTGAAACAGGGAACGGTGTATGCCGGCACCGGTGATCAGGCCACCCGCATCATCAACCTGAAGTCGATCCGCGCCGGTATGGGGGGGCGGGCGGTGTTCAACCTGGAAAACGCCCTTGCTGCCACCGCCGCCTCTTTTGTCTTGGGGCTCCCACCGGTGCTGATCAGGCGCGGGCTGCGCACCTTCGGCACAAACCTGGCCCACAACCCCGGCCGCCTGACCATCTGCCGGGTGGGGAAGGTTACCGTCGTGGTGGATTACGGTCACAATGCCCCCGCCTTCCGCAGGGTTGCCGAGTTTGCTAGAACTTTGAAACCGCGCCGCCTGCTGGGAGTCGTTGGAGTCCCGGGGGACCGGGGGGACGACCAGATCGTCGCAGCCGGGGAAGTGGCCGGTGCGGGCTTTGACGAACTCTTCATCAAAGAGGACAGGGACCTGCGGGGACGCGCACCCGGGGAGGCGGTACGGCTCCTCTTCAGCGGGGCGCGCAGGGGAGGCAAGCCCCCGTCTCTGCTGCACGTGATCCCGGACGAAATCGAGGCCGCCGGAGAGGCCCTTAAACAGGCACGCCCCGGGGATGTGGTGGTGATCTTTTACGAGAAGCTGGAGCCCATCATGTCGTTGCTGGCAGATGCCGAGAGAGGGGTGCTTGCCGGGGGAGTGCCGCAGCCGAGGGCCGCGGTTCAAAACTGAAAAAAGGATTTTTGCGCCCGGTGTGTAATTAATATATAATTTAGCCCGGAAGCGGCCGTCGGAAAAAGAACCGGAAGAGTGGATGGGTTTGGAAGAGTTGCGGCTCCAGGCATATGCGAAGGTCAATCTGACGCTGGACGTGGGCCCCCGGCGGGCGGACGGCTACCACGAAATCCATTCGGTAATGCAGACCGTCAGCCTTGCCGACGAACTTTTCTTTTCCAGGGCGCCCCGGGGAATTTCGGTGGAATGCGACTCTCCGGACATTCCGGCCGGGAGCGGCAATCTGGCGGGGCGTGCCCTGGAGATCCTGGCGGACAGGCTGCCCGGTGGGATCAGGCTCGAGATCAGGAAGAGGATCCCCGTGGCGGCCGGGTTGGGCGGCGGGAGCAGCGATGCCGCCGCGGCGCTGAAAGGCGCAGACCGGCTGTACGGGCTGGGCCTGACGGAGCGGGAACTGCTTGCCTGCGCCGCCGCAGTGGGGTCGGATGTCCCCTTTTTTATTTTAGGGGGGACCGTTGAGGCGCGAGGCCGGGGAGAAGTGGTCAGGCGCCTGCCCCCCCTCCCGGTCCTCTGGCTGGTTCTGGCAAAGCCGGATTTCGGCGTGTCGACGGCGGAGGTTTACGCCGGGTATAAACCGTGCGGCAGGGAGCCCCGGACGCCGCGGCTGATTGCCGCCCTGGAAAAAGGGGACGGGGAAGGAGTGCTGCATGCCCTGGGCAACGACCTGGAGGAGGTTACCGCCGCCGCCTACCCGAAGGTGGGCGCCCTGAAGGCCCGGCTGGAGGCCCTGGGGGCTCTGAAGACCCTGATGACCGGGAGCGGGCCTGCGGTCTACGGCATTTTCCCGGGGGAGCGGGAAGCCCGCCTGGCCGCCCGGGAGCTAAGGGATGAAAGTGTGGCCCATTTTGTCTGCAGAACCGTCAACGAGGATGAGATCAGAGAGGGGGAGCGGGGATAATGGCAAAAAAAGCGGAAAGAAGACTGGTACCGGTAAAGCTCGACTCCTATAAGCCCCTGCGGGATGTGGTTTTTGACACCCTGCGGGAGGCGATCATCAACGGGACCCTGAGGCCCGGCGAGAGGCTGATGGAGATCCAGCTGGCGGAGGAGCTCGGCGTGAGCCGGACTCCTGTCAGGGAGGCGATCCGGAAGCTGGAGCGTGAGGGTTTTGTGGTGATGGTTCCCCGCAAGGGGGCTTTTGTGGCAGGTATTTCCCTAAAAGACATCGCCGACGTCTTCGAGGTCAGGGCGGCTCTGGAGGCCCTGACGGCGGGACTGGCGGCGGAACGGATCACCGACGAGGAACTGGAGGAACTGGAAAGGATCCTTGTCAGGAAAGCGGAGATCATCGAGGAAAGCGACGTGGAGCGGTTTCTTGAATCCGACACGACCTTTCATGATACCCTTTACCGCGCCAGCAGGAACCAGCGCCTGATCCAGATCCTGAACAACCTGCAAGACGAGATCCAGCGGTTCCGGGCGGTTTCCCTGGCCTATCCCGGGCGCCTGCGCAAAACCCTGGAGGAGCACCGCAAGATTGTCGAGGCAATAGCGGAGCGGGATGTGGAACGCGCCCAGGCGATGGCCTGGAGGCATATCGAGAACGCCGAGAACAGCCTCATGGAGGCGGTGCGCGGCAGGCAGGAAATTAAAGAGGAGTAGGGTGGGGGATTGAGATGTCGATCGATCGGGTGAATGCCGTAATCCTGGCCGGAGGGGGGAGCATCCACGACAGATCCACCCCGGATGAAGGGCCGAACAAGGCCCTGGTCGGGATCGGTTCATGCCAAATGGTGGATTACGTTGTAAATGCCCTGCGCAGGAGCCCCGGGGTCGCCGGCATCGTACTGGTCGGCCCGGAATCGCTTCAGGAGAGTTTGAGGGAGCCGCAGGGCATATTGTTTGCCGCGGCGGGCAGATCCCCTCTGGGGAGCTTTGCCGCCGGTGTTGCCGTGCTGGACGGGCTGCCTGACAGGGGGGGGACGGAATGGGTGCTGGCGTGTACGGGGGATATCCCCTTTTTGACGCCGGAGGCGGTGGCCGATTTTCTCGACCGGTGCCGGAGACGGGAGGCGGACGTCTACTATCCGATCATCCCCCGGGAAGCGGCGGAGGAAAAGTTCCCCGGGGTCAGGCGCACTTACGTCCGGCTCCAGGAGGGGAGCTTCACCGGAGGCAACCTGTTTCTTGCCAACAGGCGAATTATCGACGACTGTCTCCCGCGGGCGGAGGAGTTCATCCGCCTGCGCAAAAAACCCGTTGCCCTGGCCGGCCTGGTGGGCTTCGGTATCCTGTTAAAATATCTCTGCGGGCGGTTGAGGCTGCAGGAGGCGGAACGGCGTGTTTGCTCCCTGTTTGGAATCCGGGGGGCGGCGGTCATCACCCCTTATGCCGAGATCGGGGTCGATGTGGACAAACCCTCAGACCTTGAGCTTGCGCGAAAACTGCTTGTCCAGGGATTGTGAATAAATGCATTAGACTTGCAGGAATCTTATTGATAATGGAGAATACCTCAATTCAGAAAACCTCCCAGGAGAGTGGTCAGCAAATGCAGGTAACCGATGTAAGAATCCGGAAGGTCAACCAGGACGGGAAGATGAAGGCCGTCTGTTCCGTAACCTTCGATGACGCCTTTGTTGTACACGATGTCAAAGTGGTAGAAGGGCAAAATGGACTTTTTGTAGCCATGCCGAGCCGCCGCACGCCTGCCGGGGAATTCAGGGATATCGCTCACCCTATTTCCGCCGCTGCCAGGCAGCAGATCCAGGACGCCGTTCTGAAGGCCTATCAAGAGGAAGCCTAGTGGCTGGATAATGGCAGTTTTTGCTGGCAGACGGTAGGGGGTTAAACCCCCTTTTTTGTTTGTAAAATGACAGAGGATTTAGATGGTTTATGTCGAAAAAACAAGCTGGCATATCATATCCCTGTGACCGTAACATGATAAGGGTAAATATTTGGGAATGGCTGCCGGGATAGCTTTGCAGTCGAGGAGGAAGATGAAGACATGCAGGGAGTAGGAGCAATTGTTCTGGCCGCGGGGCAGGGGAAGCGGATGAAATCGGATCTGCCCAAGGTGCTGCACCGCGCGGCGGGAGTGCCCCTGGTCGGACATGTTTTAAACAGCGTTGCCGGAACCGGGATCACGGAAGTGATCGTCGTCGTCGGGCAGGGGGCAGATCTCGTGCGCAGGGCGCTGGGTGAGGGATATAAATATGCGCTGCAGGAGCAGCCTCGCGGCACGGGGGATGCGGTGATGAAGGCCTTGCCCCTGCTTTCCCCCGAATGCAAGGAGGTCCTGGTTTTATGCGGAGACACGCCCCTCCTGACACCCACCTTCCTGGTCAGGCTGATCGAGGCGCGGCGGGAGGCGGGCGCCGCCGCCGCAATCCTTACCAGCATCTTTGAGAATCCCAGGGGCTACGGCCGTATCCTGCGGGGTGAAGACAACCTGGTGCGGGCGATTGTGGAGGAAAGCGACGCCACCCGGGAACAGAAGGAGATCCGGGAGATCAATACCGGCACCTATGCCTTCGACAGAGAGGCCCTGGAGAGGACCGTCTCCCGGCTGCAGCCCGACAACAGGCAGGGGGAGTATTACCTGACCGACTGCATCTCCCTGCTGCGGGCGGACGGGCTTGCCATCGCTGCCGTTTCAGCTCCGGCAGAGGAAACAGCCGGGATCAACACGCGGCGGGAGCTTGCGGCGGCGGAGCGGATTTTAAGGCGGCGGGAGTGTGAGCGCCTGATGGACGAAGGTGTGACCATCCTCGATCCGGATGCCACCTACATCGACCACGGTGTTAAGGTCGGGAGGGATACGGTGATCTATCCCTTTACCTTTGTTGAAGGAACGACGACGGTAGGCAAAGGTTGCGTGCTGGGCCCCGGGACACGGCTGATCAACAGCACTCTGGGGGATAATGTCGAGATCCAGCAGTCGCTGGTGGTGGAGAGCACGGTGGGAGACCACTGCCGGATCGGCCCCTATGCTTACATCAGGCCGGGCAGCATCCTGGCCGAAGGGGTCAAGGTCGGCGACTTTGTGGAGCTGAAAAAGGCAAAGGTGGGAAAGGGGAGCAAGATCCCCCACCTCAGCTATGTGGGAGATGCGGTGATCGGCTCCGGCGTGAACATCGGCGCCGGAACCATCACCTGCAATTACGACGGACTCGCCAAGCATGAGACCCGTATCGGAGACGGAGCTTTTATCGGGAGCAACACCAACCTGGTGGCGCCGGTGACGGTAGGCGAGAACGCCGTAACCGGTGCAGGCTCGACCATAACCAAGGATGTTCCTCCGGGTGCCCTGGCAGTGGAGCGCGCCCGTCAGGTGGTGGTACCGGATTGGGCCAAGAAAAAAGCAGAGAAGGGGAAAGATAAGTGATGGAGTTAAAGAGAATGAGGGATGGAGGCGGCGTGATGCTGTACACCAACAAACTTAAAATTTTTACAGGCAACGCCAACCCGCGGCTGGCAGAGGAAATCACCGAATATCTCGGCATCGGGCTCGGCAAATTGCAGGTCAACCGCTTCAGCGACGGGGAGATCGGCGTTGGTATCAACGAGAGTGTCCGCGGTGCGGACGTTTTCCTGATTCAGTCCACCTGTCCCCCGGTCAATGAAAATGTGATGGAGCTGTTAATCATGATCGACGCCCTGCGGCGGGCTTCGGCAAAGCGCATCTGCGCCGTGCTGCCTTATTACGGTTATGCCAGGCAGGACCGCAAGCTGAAGGCCCGCGACCCCATCACCGCCAAACTGCTTGCCAACATCATTACCGCGGCGGGAGCCAGCCGGGTTTTGACCATGGACCTGCACGCAGGCCAGATCCAGGGCTTTTTCGACATCCCCGTGGATCACCTCACCGGTGTCCCGATCCTGGCCGATTATTTCCTGAGCCTCGAGCTGGGCGAGGTGGTTGTGGTCTCACCCGATGTGGGCGGGGTAACCAGGGCCCGGGACCTGGCAAGCCGCCTGGGGGCGTCGATTGCCATTATTGACAAGCGCAGGCCGAAGCCGAACGTTTCCGAGGTTCTCCACGTCGTCGGAGATGTGGAGGGGAAAACGGCCATTGTCATTGACGACATCATCGACACGGCAGGAACCATTACCCAGGGGGCGCAGGCCCTGCTGGAGCGCGGGGCAAAGGATATTTATGCCTGCTGCACGCATGCCGTTTTTTCCGGCCCCGCCCGGGAACGGCTGGAGGCGTCCCCCTTCAAGGAGGTCGTGGTGACAAATACCATCCCTGTTCCACCGGAAAATGCTTTCAATAAATTGCGGGTGCTGACCGTGGCGCCGCTTTTTGGCGAAGCAATTATCAGGATTCACGAGGACCTCTCCGTAAGCAAGCTTTTCGAGGAATAGAACGGCCTACGTCGGCTGCGGGGGCGCATCCCCGGGCGTTTCAGCCTTTTGCTCTTCCCGGCCGCCTTCTGTTGCCGACTCTTGGGCCGGGCCTGCAGGGGGCGCCGTTTCCTCCGGCACGGGTTGCGCCTCCCCGGTGTTTGGATTCAGGCGCAGGTGCCACGCCTTCTGGAAGACGCGTTGGGCGCTTTCTTTAATGGTTCTCATGCTTTCTGCCAGCGGCCTCTCGCCTGGGAGGAGGGCTTCCCCGGCCCCGTTGTGGACCACCAGGACGTCCTTGCCGATGGTGCGCACCTCCCCCGCCGGCAGAACCGCCCTTCCCTTCAGCAGTTTATCATTGAATTTGCCGCCGATCTCAAAGGCGGTGATTTTTCCTGTGGCGGGGTCGACAAAGAACTCCATAACAACACCCAGGGCGGTACCCCCTTCCGTGATCACCCGGGAGCCCTTGAGCTGGACGTTCTCCTTGACGAGGTTGATGATCTGGGGCAGGCTTGTCAGCTTCTCGGCGCTGCTGGTCTTCTGAACGGTCAGGGCGTTGTTTCCGGCGCTGACGACTCGCGGGTAGGGTATCACCTTCTGCTCGCCGAAGAAACCGCCGCTCTGGACCATGAGCGCCGCCACCTCGCCGGTGTTTGGGTTGATGACAAGTGAGCGCACGCGCCCGATCTCCTTCCCTTCATCAAGGCTCACCACTGGGAGGGAAAGAAAGTCCCGGCTTTTCCGCATAGAGATCGCCTCCCTGAATTTCACAAGGGTTATCTGATAAAATATATTAATCCGGGTCTTCAGGTATGCCTGGCAAATTGACTTGATTTTTGCACCGGAATAAGTCTAAACTATTGGAATGAGGCACAGATCTCAACTAAGAAGGAGTGTGTTGGACTATGGAAAACATTACACTGCGGGCCGAGGTAAGGCCGCGCGGGACGAAAGGGGGCCTGCGCGCCCTACGCAATAAGGGGATGTTGCCTGCGGTTGTATATGGTAAGGAAGTGGGAAACCTGCTGGTCCAGTGTTCCGAAAAGGAGCTGGCCTCCATCATCGCCAGGCACAGCATCGGAGGCACCCTGATCAACCTCGAAGTGGTGAACGGAAGCGACCAGGGGAAAGCCCCTTATCTGGTCATGATCCGCGAGGTGCAGCGGGATCCCATCAAGCAGAAGTTGATGCATGTCGATTTCTACCAGGTTTCGCTGACCGAAGAAATCGAAACCGAAATCCCGGTCCACCTGATCGGTGAAGCTCCCGGCGTCAAAGAGGGGGGTGTGCTCCAACACCTGCTGCGGGAGGTAACCGTATCCTGCCTGCCGAGCAAGCTCCCCGAGCGCCTGGAGGCGGACATCAGCGGGCTGGGAATCGGTGACCAGTTGACCGTCGGCGATCTGGAATTGCCAGAAGGGGTTAAGGTCCTCGACGATCCGGATGCCATCATCGTCAGTGTTGTGGCGCCGGTCGCCGAGGAGCCCGAGGCGGGAGAAGAGGCGGCGGAGGCCGCAGAGGCCGCTCCGGAGCCCGGAGAGGAATAGGCGTTGTTTGCCAGGCTGCGTGAACTGTTCGCCCGGAGCGGGAGAGTAAAAGCAGCTGAATTCAAAATGATCTGCGGACTGGGCAACCCGGGGCCCCGTTATGCCCACACGCGCCACAACGCAGGCTACCAGGTGGTTGCCGGGCTTGCGCGCGCCTATGGGGGAAAGTGGAGTAAATTCCACAGCCTGGCACAGGTCTGCACCGTGGAGATCGGCGGCTGTCCCGTGCTGCTGCTCCAGCCCCTGACCTACATGAACTCCAGCGGGCTGGCGGTGCGGCCGGTTATGCGGAAGTGGAGCGTACCCCCCGCTTCCCTTTTGGTGATCAGCGACGACCTGGATCTCCCCTTCGGGTCGATCCGGCTGAGGCCGGGGGGGAGCGCGGGCGGCCACCGGGGAATCCAGTCGATTATCGACAGCCTGGGGACCCAGCACTTTCCCAGGCTCCGCATCGGGATCGGCCGTCCCCCGGAGGGCGTCGACCCTGCTTCCTATGTTCTGAGCCCCTTTCCCCAGGATGACCGGGAACGCCTGGCGGAGATCCTGGAGGATGCCGCCGCTGCCGCTGCCTGCTGGGTGACAGACGGTATCGATGCTGCCATGAACCGGTACAACCGCAGTGCATAAAGCCTCCTTTTTCTGGTTAAACTAACACTGCTCCCCGCAGTTCCTTTTCATCCTGCGGCGGAGGGGAATAGTTTAACCAAGGAGGTGAACAGATTGGCAGACGAGGACAAGAATGCCGGCGGCGCCCGCAGTGTTTTGGGGGAAGGTGGCTGGCTTGCTCACATCATCAGGTTTATCGTTGCGGCAATCGTGCTGATGGTGGTGAGCTTCATCACACCGGGCTTCACCAGGCTCAGCTTCTGGCACGCCCTGCTTGCGGCAGTCCTGATCGCCCTGATCGGTTTCGGTCTGGAGGCGATTTTCGGACGCCGTATTTCACCCTATGCCCGGGGTGGGGTCGGTTTCGTTACCTCTGCAGTGATCTTTTACCTGCTCCAGTTTTTGATCCCGGGATTGCGTGTTACCGTGTTGGGTGCGCTGATCGCGGCGGCAATTGTAGGCATTATTGATATGTTTGTGCCGACCGGGTTGCGCTAGGCAAAGGTGTTAAGGAGTAATAGAATAGGAGCAAAGAATAGCCCTGCCATGCGACGGCAGGGCTGCTGCGCGCGGATTCCGCATACGCTGCATAAAGGCCTGCCCTGAAAATACGTTTCGGTTTATCCTTGCGCTTGCTCCCGGACTCCGGTTGAACTCGCTTATAACGCGTCGCAGACGGCAGCCGACCGGCTCCTATGACGCCATCCATGGCGCATAGTCGCCTAGCTCAACCTCCTGTTTCGCTTCGGCTGCCGTTAGCTGCTCCTTCGTCAAGGGCGAGTAACAACCTCCGTAGGTCGCTGCACCAGCAAGGATAAACCGCTTTTTCGTTCCTCTGTTGGTGCCGCCGGAGGCGGCGTGATTGTCTGACCTGGAAATACGTTCCGGTTTATCCTTGCGCTTGCTCCCGGCACTCAACACAGATTCACCGACCGAACCATTCAGACTGAGTTGTTTATACTATGGCGATGAGTCAGTGATTTTAAGTGCCGGGTGGCGCTTGCAAGGATAATCGCTATTTTTCTTTTGCCGGTGCCGCTGGGGTGGCATGAGCATCTTCCCTCGATTATCAAAGGTCATGTTAATGCCTGCCTGTATTCCATGAAGCTCCCCCGTTAGACCCAGACTGTTTGTAGAAATTACCAACTTATTACGGAAAAATATCCTCTCAGATCCATTCTATTTAAAATGTTAGCACTTTTTGTCGTATTTTACAACATTTTTTGGACATATAGTTTGTAAGATGCTGTGAGGTCGACCCTTACAATGGTAGATGAGGTGATTCGGTGTCAAACATTAAAAAAACCGTAGGCAATAACATCAGGCTTCTTCGACGGGCAAGGGGTATGACCCAGGAAAGGCTGGCGGAAATTGTCGACGTCAGTGGATCATACATAGGCTACCTGGAACGGGGCAAAAGAAGCCCCTCGCTAGACCTGTTAGCCAAAATAGCCGATGTCTTCAAAGTAGACCCGGCCGTTTTGCTTACTTCATCTGACGACACAACAAACCGGGAATTAAAAAAACTCATAGCGGTCTTGTCTGATAAGGGACCAGGGCCAATCAAGTTTATGAACGAAGTGGCTCATGCCTATTTTAAATCACTGGAGGATATACATCGGTAACAAGACAAACACGGCGAATTTCCATCTCAAAACATATCTTCCTTTTTATATTCCCTTCAATCCTGTTTAAATGCCATTCAAAAGAACCTTTATCAGCAGCACTAAATTCCAATTTTATCCCTCCGCTTTCCTCCAGTCATCATCGTTACCAGTATCGCCCCCTGCATTTTCGCCAACTAATTTGATTACGGTTTCTTTCAACCCATCGGCTCAACAACATGCCGGGCGCACAAAAAGACCCCTGCCACTTTCCGGCAGGGGTCCTCGCTTCTTTTACAGGTTGATTACGAGGCTTTCTCTTTACCCTTCGGGTGGTGCACCTCGACGGGTTTCGAGTAGAAGGGTGCTCTCCATTTGGGTTCAACCCTGATGGCGTCTTTATTGCACGCCTCCGCGCAAACCTCACAAATGATGCAGTGAGCGGCATTAAAGACCAGTTCGTTCTTTTCCTTGTTGATCTCTATTGCCGCAGCCGGGCAGCGCCTGGCGCAGTTCCCGCACAGGATACATTTGTTCTCGTCAAATTCGATATGCCCCCGTGCCCTGACAAAGGGCTCCCGTACATCCTTGAAAGGATACAGCCTGGTGGCATATCCTCCGAAAAAGTTACGGATAACCGTCGGCAGCATTAACGGCACTGTGCTACACCTCCTTTTTGGCTTCCTGCCTTACCGTTCTGTACAGCTAATGCAGGGGTCGATGGAAAGAACGATGACAGGTACGTCAGGGAGCTCGCATCCAGGCAGCATCACCAGCAGAGACGGAATGTTGGCATAGGTCGGTGTCCGCACACGCAGACGCTCCAGGTTGCGGGTACCGTTTCCTTTGGCGTAGTAGAAGACCTCGCCGCGGGGCTGTTCGGCCCTGTAAACGGCCTCGTTTGCCGGCGGGTTCCCCTTCGGCCTGACGGCGATTTCACCCTCAGGCATCTTGCTGAAGGCTTCCAGCTGAAGGTCGATGGCCTGCAGCAGCTCACGGCAGCGGACGAGCGTCCGGGCATAGCAGTCGCCGTCCTTCTCCACGATCGGTTCAAAGCCGAGGTCTCCGTATGCCTGCAGCCCCTGCATCCGGCAGTCTTCTTTTACGCCGGAGGCACGCAGGTGCGGGCCGGTGCAGCCCAGTGCGATGGCCTGCTCCTTGGTGAGCACACCCTTGCCCACGGTACGGGCCTTGACCGTATAGTCGTTGGCCAGTACATTGATCAGGGCCTCAGACTCCTTCCTGACCTCCCTCAGGACTTCGATGCACTTCTTCTTCTGTTCATCGTCAATGTCCCGGCGCACGCCTCCGACCACAGAAATGGACTGGGTCACGCGCTGGCCTGTGGTCATTTCCAGAAGGTCGAGGACCTTTTCCCTGATCCGCCAGAACTGCATGAACATACTCTCGAAGCCGAAGGCGTCGGCCAGGAGTCCGAGCCAGAGCAGGTGGCTGTGGGTTCTGCTCATCTCCGACCAGATGGTGCGCAGGTACTTGGCCCGAGGCGGTACATCGATCGGCCACAGCCGCTCCACGACTTCGCAGTAGCTGATGCCGTGAATGCAGCTGCAGATTCCGCAGATGCGCTCGCAGAGGTAAATGTTCTTCGGATACTCGTTCAGCTCGCAGGCCTTTTCAATCCCGCGGTGGCCGTACCCGATGGCAGGAACCACGTCCACTACCTTTTCATCTTCATAGGTAATCTTCAGCTGAATAGGTTCCGGGAGAACCGGGTGCTGTGGTCCAAACGGTGCTACTGTACGCGGTGCCATTTACTCGCCCCCCTTCCCGCCGGCGGCCCCTGTCTTGAGCATGGGAGTAACCGGACTGTCCTGTGCCAGAAGCATGTGGCCGCCGAAATCAATGGCGATGTCCTTCACTTTCAGCCCAAACATCTCTTTCATTTCGTTCTCGATCAGGACGGTGGTGAGGAAGATTCCCGTCGTGCTCGGCACTTCCTCGTCCTTGCCGACCGTCATTCTCAAACCGTGCATTTCCATCCCGGGGCTCATATTGAAGAAATAGGTCACTTCCAGTTTATCCCCCAGGTCGTTGCAAACGGCTGTGACAAACCTTGCCTTGGCGTCGGCAAACTTCTTCACTTCGGCAAGGAGCTCGTCTTTTTTAACCTCTTTAATGTTCTCGATCATTTCGCCACCCCCAGCGCCTTGGACAGTTTCTGCAGTGCCAAGACGACACCGTCGATAATCGCCTCGGGTTTCACGGCGCAGCCGGGAACGTAAACGTCAACAGGAATAACCTTGTCAACGCCGCCCAGGATGTTGTAGCAGTTGTGGAATACGCCGCCCGAGCAGGCGCAGGTCCCAACGGCAATGACCATCTTGGGGTCGGGTATCTGGGCGTACAGGTTCTTTAAAACCCGCGCCGTCCGCCTGTTGACGGGCCCGGTAACCACGAGGACATCGGCATGCTTCGGGTTCCCCATGTTGACGATACCGAAGCGCTCCACGTCATAAAGGGGTGTTAAGCAGGCCAGTACCTCAATATCGCAACCGTTGCAGGAACTGTTGTCAAAGTGCATGATCCACGGCGATTTAATACGAGATGTGTTGATAATACCCATTTATGCCCCCCCCTTTATCAAATACAGATAAGCGATATTCAGGACGCAGAGAACCAGGCCGACTGCCCAGGTGAACTTGACCATCCAGCCGACTGTCATACGTGCTGCAATGTTGTCAATGATCAGCTCCAGGACAAACGCCGCCAGGGCGATGATGATACCCACCCAGAGCGGGTTTGCCCAGAACAGGGCGACCAGTCCGAGCACCAGCACGATTTCGTACCACTCGGTGAGGGTGATCAGCGCATAGTAGGGGCCGGAGAACTCGGTCATTATTCCCTTGACCAGCTCCTGGTGGCCGTGGTGCGAGGTTGACAGGTCAAAGGGCGACTTGCGCAGCTTGATCGTCAGAACCAGCAGCACGGCGATGAAGATCGGCCACAGGCTCGGCAGGAGCGGGGCCGCACCGGGCTTCACTATCTCGCTGATCATGAAGCTCCCGTTCTGCGCATAGACGCCCAGGGCCATCAGGAGCAGCACCGGCTCGTAGGAAAGGATCTGCATGAGCTCACGGTTCGCTCCAAAATGGCTGTAGGGAGACTTGCTGCTGAATCCGCCCAGCACAAAGCTGATTCCCGCAAAACCGAGCAGGAAAATGAGCAGCAGGAGATCCAGCTTCAGTACCAGGAAGACCACACAGGTAATCATGAACACCAGGTAGCCGTAAATCCAGACAAACTGCATTCTGCTTGTGGCAATCCTGCTCTTGCCGAGCAGTTTGAAGAAATCATAGAACGGCTGTACAATCGGGGGACCGTACCGGCCCTGCAGGCGGGCGGTTATCTTCCGGTCGATACCGGCCAGGAATCCACCGATGATCGGTGCCACAATGATGGCGATAATGGCGATCCACCACTGATTCATTACAAGCTCACCCCCACTACAACGGCAAACAGGATAACGAGCAGGGCAATAGAGACTGTATAGAACCAGGGATTCACAGCCCCTTCACCCGTGGCGCCCTGCCAGTAGAAGCCGCCCAACTGGAGTTTGGCCTTCTGGTCTGCCGTGGTGATCCATTCGTCGGTGTCAACGCCGCCGACCTGCTCGCCGCACAGATAAACAGGCCGCAGCTCGCCCGGCTTGACGGTGACGAAAATCAACGGCAGCACGATGGCCACGCCGAAGACGATGTACAGAGGCCAGACAGGGAAGGAACCGATCAGGGCTCCGGTCCCGCCGGCGGCCACGCTGGCGGATGGCACCACTATGTTCCAGCCGGCAGCAAAGGCCTCTGTGGCGGCAACCACGTTGTTAACCGCAAAGGAAACAAATCTCTGGTAAACGGGGGCGACCCCGATGCCGACCACAAAGATGCCCAGGACAAGCAGCCAGAGGGGCACCGAGTAGCTGAGCGAGAGGCTTTCAAACTTGCGCCCGAGCCGCGGTAAAACCTGCAGCAGGCGTCCAAGCCACTTCGCCCAGAAGACCATGGTGGCGGCACTGGCGATGACAAAGAGGATCGCCGCAAGAGGTACTGCGAAAACAGACTCTAAAGCCAGCCATTTGCCGAGCAGCATGCCGAACGGAGGCAGGAACATGGAAAGAATGCCGATTGCCGTGATGAACGTGGTGACCGGGAATTTCTCGGCAAGACCCTCCATATCCTCGATCTCCCGGCTCCAGACCAGGTGCTCGATGGTGCCTGCGCAGAGGAACATCAGGCACTTGGAAACCGCATGGAAGATGATCAAGAGGATGGCCGCTGCAATCGCCAGCGGCGAGTTAATTCCCGCACATGCGATAATCAAGCCGAGGTTGGCAATCGTTGAGTACGCCAGCACCCGCTTGCCGGTGGTCTGGGCGATGGCCAGGACGGAGGCGGCGAAGAAGGTGAAGGCTCCGCAGATCGCCACCATGATGCCCAGGTAGCTTCCTGCAAAGGCAGGAGCCAGGCGGAGCACCAGGTAAACCCCGGCCTTGACCATGGTGCTGGAGTGGAGCAATGCGGAAACCGGTGTCGGAGCCACCATGGCTCCCAGCAGCCAGGTCTGGAAGGGGAACTGGGCTGCCTTGATGAAACCGGTGAAGCACATCAAAGCGACCGGCAGGAGAAGCATCGCCTGGTTGCCGCCCGCCTTAATAATGCTTTCCAGGGTAAGCATTTCGGCAGTGCCGCCGCCCTTAGCAAACAGATAAATCATCGCCAGGATCATGGTCGTCCCGCCGATGGAGTTCATCCAGAGGGCCCTGGCACCGTTGTTGATCGCTTCCTTGGTCAGGTCATGGGCGATCAACTCGAAGCAGCAGAGGGTTGTAACCTCCCAGAAGAAGTACAGCCACAGGAGGTTGTTGGCCATAACCAGGCCGTTCATCGCCCCCAGGAACATCACAAGCCAGAAGAGGAAGCGCGACTGGCGCGATTTCTCGATTTCCTTGTGATGCTCGTGATCATACATGTAGCGAAGGGCGAAAATGGTAATCAGGGAACCGACAATGGAGATGACCAGCACCATGACGATGGAAAGGTGGTCAAAGACAAATGCCGGTTTAATCTCCTCCAACGCCTTGCTTGCTCCCATCCCGAACTCCCAGTAGGCAAGAGGGATTATCTGGGTAAGGGCAAAGATAAGAACAAGCCAGTTCTTTAAAGAAAGGCCGGCGTAAATATAGAACAATAACATTGCATAATCAAGAATGGTAATCGCCAGGCCCCAGTAATGAGAAGTCGGTGTATAGGTATCGGGGCCGTGTAACATAAGCAAGATGGAGTTGATGATCAGTGCGATCGCCGTCAGGATGACAATAAGGCCGCGGATATGATACTGTCGGATGATAAAGACGAGAATCCCGGCTACAAGTGGAAGCAGAATCGCAACTGCCATCATCCAGTTGAGGTCCATCTATTCTTTCCCCCCTTAAACATAATTCTGTGCGGTTGCAGTGATGAAACCTCTCTCTCGTTTTCCCTCCTAGATACTAATAGTCCAAACACCCGTTGCCATCAAGAGCTTCTTGCTGGAAGCCCAGGCCCCCTTTTCCACCGGTTGAACCGGACAGAAAAACAGGACAGGCTTCCTCTCTCACCCCCCCCGTAAACAACTTGTCCAATCACAACCGCGCTCCGCTTCTGGAGCGCATCAACCCCCAAAGAAAACAAACAGGCCCCATTAGTAAATTCTATTTCGTTATTTTTGGCAAAATTCCTGCAAGTCCCTTAAAAAAATCAGGCTTCCCGGAAGCCAGAACCTAAATTGTCACAAGATCCTTGATTTGCTCGAAGCGGCGTTCACCGATACCGGAGACGTTCTTGAGATCCTCCGGGGAACGAAACGGGCCGTGCCGGTCCCTGTAATCAACGATGCGCTGGGCAAGGGTGGGGCCGATGCCCGGAAGGGCTTTGTCCAGCTCCTCGGCAGAGGCAGTGTTAATATTTACCTTTCCGCCGCTGCTCTGAGAAGGAGATGCGGATCCCGCAAAGGGGTTGCGGTTCTGCGAGATGCTTGAACCGGGAGCCTGCAGCGCTTCCCCCTGCCGGGGGACGTAGATCTTCGATCCGTCAACCAGCGGTTGGGCCAGGTTGAGGCTGTTCAGGTCCGCATCCGGGAGGGGCCCGGCCCTCTCCACGGCGGCGATCACCCTGGTCCCCTCCGGGAAATAGTAAACCCCTGGGCTGCTGACCGCCCCGGCCACGTGGACGGCAAGCTTCTTCTTGGACCCGGCATCCTGATCGTCCTGGCCGTCTTTTTCTCCCCCGTCGACCACAACGGAGGCATCCTGAAACTGGCCGGCGCGCCACCCGGCGTATTTCACCCCACCGGCAAAGATCAGGGCTGCCGCAAAAAGAATGACCAACCCCTGCAGCCTCCGGTCCCACTGCCACATAATTCCCTATTACCTCCTCGCCCTCCGCTCCCAGTCAATCAACCGCCGCTTCAACTCCGTTCCGGGCAGGGCCGTGCCCTCACAGCTGTAGCTCCCGGTGCGCCCGTCGCCGTAGACGACCCGGTGGCAGGGGATCAAAAGGGGGAGCGGGTTCCTTGCCAGGGCCTGTCCGGCGGCGCGGGCCGCCCCTCGTTTCCCGCATTCCCCGGCAACCCAGGCGTAGCTGCGCACCTCGCCGAAAGGAATTCTTTTCACGACCTCATAAACCTTTCGCCGCCAGGCGGTAAATATCCTGCCGTCCAGCGGAACCTCTGCCATTTCGCGACAGGACCCGGAAAAAAAAGCAAGCAGCCATTCCGCTGCCTGCTCCAGCAGCTCCCGTACTTCCGGCCCTGCAACCCGTCTCCCTGCCGTCCCCAGGGATTCCTCCGCCTGGACGGCATCCGGCCACGGCCAGCTGCAGCGAACCATTCCCCGCTCGCTTGCTCCGAGGCCAGCCCACCCCCAGGGGGTCGGGACCGTCCGAACCGCCACAATCTCTATTGAACCGGAACGGCTTCGGCTCACCGTGCCTCACCTGTCTTTTTTTCCCGCACCACCAGGTTCACCAGCTTGCCGGGAACGCAGATGACCCGCACCAGCTCCTTGCCAGAGAGCATATCCTTAACCCTGGGCTGGGCCAGTACGATTCCTTCCATCTCCTTGGCGCCGATCCCCGCCGGGACCTTAAGGCGATCGCGCAGGCGGCCGTTGACCTGGACCACAATCTCGATCTCCTCCTGCACCAGGGCGGCGGGGTCATATGCCGGCCACTTCTGCTCGTGCACGCTCCCGGCTTCCCCGAGCACCTCCCACAACTCCTCGGTGAGGTGCGGGGTAAAGGGAGCCAGCAGGGTGATCAGGCTGATCACGCTCTCCCGCAAAACCGCTGCGTTCCAGTCCGCCTGCGGCACCTGCTCGGTATAGTGGTACATGGCGTTTACAAGCTCCATAATGGAGCTCACCGCAGTGTTGAAGTTGAAGCGGGTCCTGATGTCTTCGGTCACCTTTTGGATCGTCCTGTGGGTGGCGCGGCGCAGTTCCCTCTCCTCGTGACGCATGGCGCCGTTCCCGGCGGAAGCGCCGCGGGCTTCCCTCACCACGGCGGCCACGTGCTGCACCAGTCGCCAGACCCGGTTGATGAAGCGGTAGGCGCCTTCCACCCCCTGGTCGCTCCAATCCAGGTCGCGCTCGGGCGGAGCCGCAAAGAGAATGAACAGGCGCGCCGTGTCCGCCCCGTAGTGCTCGATGATCTCCTCGGGGCTGACCACGTTCCCCTTGGACTTCGACATTTTCGCCCCCTCCTTCAAAACCATCCCCTGGGTCAGGAGGTTCGTAAAGGGCTCGTCGACGGGAACAAGCCCCAGGTCGTGGAGCACCTTGGTGAAGAACCGGGCGTACATCAGGTGCAGGATGGCGTGCTCCACACCTCCGATGTACTGGTCCACCGGCATCCAGTAGCGCACCTTATCCGGGTCAAAGGCCCTCTCGGAGTCATGCGGGCTGCAGTAGCGCAAGAAGTACCAGGAGGAGCAGACAAAGGTGTCAATGGTGTCGGTTTCCCGCCTGGCGGGGCCTCCGCAGGACGGGCACTTCGTGTTCAGGAACTCTTCCGCCTTGAGCAAGGGGGACTCCCCTGTGGGCTCGAAGGCCACGTCCACGGGAAGCAGCACCGGCAGGTCCTCTTCCGGCACCGGAACCGTTCCGCACCTGTCGCAGTAGATGATCGGGATCGGCGCCCCCCAGTAGCGCTGGCGGGAGATCAGCCAGTCCCGCAGGCGGTAGTTCACCTGGGACCGGCCGTATCCCTTCTCCTCGGCGTAGGAGATGATCCTGAGCAGGGCGACCTCGCTGTCGATCCCGCTGAACTCCCCGGAATTCACCATCAGTCCCGGCTCCGTATAGGCCTGCGTCATTGTCTCCGGATCCAGGTCCTGCCCGAGGGGCTGGATGACGACCCTGACGGGAAGCCCGTACTTCCGGGCAAACTCCAGGTCGCGCTGGTCGTGGGCGGGAACCCCCATAACCGCACCCGTCCCGTATTCCAGCAGGACGTAGTTGGCAATCCAGATGGGGATGCGCTCCCCGTTGAAGGGGTTGACGGCGTACGCCCCGGTGAAGATTCCTTCCTTTTCCGCCTCGGTGGAGGTCCTGTCGATCTCGCTCTGCACCCGCACTCTTTCAATGAAAGCCCTTACGTCATCCGCCCCGGGCTTCCCCTCGATCAACTCCTGAACCAGGGGATGCTCGGGAGCAAGAACCAGATAAGTCACCCCGAAGATGGTATCCGGACGCGTCGTGAAAACCCGGATCTCCTTCCCGTTTTCGGCCTTAAAGACGATCTCCGCTCCCGTGCTCTTCCCGATCCAGTTCTCCTGCATGATCTTGACCTTGTCCGGCCAGCCGGGCAGCTTTTCAAGGTCCTGCAGCAGCCGCTCGGCATAGTCGGTGATCCGGAAGAACCACTGCTCCAGGTCCTTCTTGGTCACCTCTGTATCGCAGCGCTCGCACCTGCCGCCGATTACCTGCTCGTTGGCCAGCACGGTGGCGCAGGACGGGCACCAGTTGACGGCCGAACGCTTCTTGTAGGCCAAACCCTTGTGGTAGAACTGAAGGAACAGCCACTGGGTCCACCGGTAGTAATCCGGGTGGCAGGTCGCCACCTCCCGGTTCCAGTCGTAGCTCACGCCCATCATCTTCAACTGGCGCCGCATGTTCCTGATGTTGTCCCAGGTCCACTTGGCCGGCGGGATGCCGTGCTTGATGGCGGCGTTTTCGGCCGGCAGCCCGAAGGCGTCCCAGCCCATAGGGTGCAGCACATTGTAACCGTTCATCCGGTAAAACCGGGCCACCACGTCGCCGATGGCATAGTTGCGCACATGGCCCATGTGCAGGTTCCCCGAGGGATAGGGAAACATCTCCAGGCAGTAAAACTTCGGAGCAGAGGGGTCTTCCACCACACGGAAGGCGTCGACCTTCTCCCACCGCTCCTGCCACTTCTTTTCCACAAGACGAAAATGATACCTGCTGCTTTCCACCATTTGTCCTCCTGCAAGACTTGATAGACATTATTGCTTTAAATAATCTAAAACTCCCGCCCCTCGAAAGGGACGGGAGTGCAATTCACCCGCGGTACCACCCAACTTGGTAAATATAAATGGTGGAGCTGGCGGGAATCGAACCCGCGGCCTCTTCCATGCCAAGGAAGCGCGCTCCCTCTGCGCCACAGCCCCACGTATTTACCCACTTTCCACAGTTAACGCCTGTGGTTACGGCAGCGGTTTTCACCGCTACTGCTCCCGAGCGAGTTCAGCCCCGGCAGGCCGCCGGCTCGCACCCCGTTCCGCCGGCTCTCTGAAGGCCTCCCGGAGGCTTACTACTCTCGTTCATGGCATTTAACAGCGCAAACTTTAACTCACAAGCAAGAATTATTATATGTGATCATTCTGCACCTGTCAACAATCTTTGCACGGTTGTGTTATCGTTCTGTGATTTTGTCACTCTGGAAAATAAACCACCCCGGCTGTAAAACCGTGGGTGGTCTTTTTTATTGTTGAACATCCGGTTGAGCAGACGCTGTCTCCGGAGTTTGGCCGGGCGGCGCTTCATTTGACGGCGGCGTTTGCGGAATGGGCGTTTCTTTTTTTTCTTCGGGCCCCGGCTGCTGCTCCTGCGGCTGAGGCTTCAGTTCATCGATTAATTGCCCGGCGCCGTCCAGACTTTCTCTGAGCGAGTCCACGGTGCCCTCCAGGGAATCCACCATATCCCTCAGCCTGCTGTTCTCCTCCCTCAGCTCCCTGTTCACCTCATTGAGCCTATCCACCTCCTCCCGGAGCCTGTCCCTTTCAATGGTCAGTTCCAAAATCTCGGCACACAGTTTCAGGATGTCCTTCACCGATTTAATAGCAGTAATCCTTCCCTCCGGGTCATCCCGGTCGCTTACAGCCTTTTCGTAGAGATCCTTTCCTTTCAGGGCTATGGTGCCTATTTCGTAGGCAGCATAGTCGTTGAGCACCCTGGCGATGATCCTGCCCTCGAAAACCCGGTTGTTGTTCCGCCACTCCAGCAACCCCAGTTCGCTTACCCCGGCAAGCCGGACCGGAATATCGCAGCTCTCTCCGGGCCTCAGGCTGACCGGGTTAATGTGCTGTACGGCGTCCTGCAGGGAGCCTTCGATGCTAAAAAAAACGCAAATCTTTGTTGTGGAGGCATTCTTTATCACGAAACCGCTTTCCCCATATTCGCTCTTGAGCCACTTGTCGGCATCAAAGTTCCCTTTGACCTCCAGTATGTCTTTTGCTTCTACCGTATCCCCGCTCCCGGGCGGCGTCCTGGCGTAGGTGCTGAAAACGGCATAGCTCGTATTAAAACCGAGCCCGGCCAGGGTCAGAATGAAGAGGTACAACAGCGAGAGCAGTATCCTTTTCAGTTTTCTCTTTCTCTTATACCTCCTCCCCCTTTCCAGCAGCATCAACTTGTAGTCATACAAATGCTACCCCCCTCCTCTTGCTCGTTACTTTAAAACTGCCCTGAAAATACATCGAATACACCTGCCGGGTCTACCGCTCGACTCCCGATTCCAGGCCGGACAGGAAGACGGCTCGCTTCGGGACAGCTCTGGGATGCTGCGTAACAAGTTGCGAACTGCTTC
>DULK01000040.1 GCA_012840385.1 Syntrophomonadaceae bacterium | reverse complement strand
CCTTGTACCCGAACCAGAATATCTTATTGCCGTCGGTGTTTTGCTTCACCCCCCAGTCAGCGCTCTGACCGTCGTTCGATAAGGATTTCTTCGGTTTAGTCTTCTCGTAGGCTTCAATCTTGGTGGAAAGGCGTAAAAGCCTTGATTTTATTGAGGTTTTGAATGTGAAATTTGCTCAGCTAATTATCCGCATGTATCATCACAATTTAGTCATTTTTCAAAGAACAAAATTTTTCAAGTAACCTGTACAGCTAAGCTTCTCTGCCCAGAAAATTGCGCGCCGCTAATGAAACAGACCTTTCAAATAAGGGGATTAAGCCCCTTGTGTAGAAGAGGATTTGGACGCCGAATTGCACTACCTGCTGGCGTATAAAGCGATGGGATGCCCTCTCCTCGAAATCGGCCGTTGGTTGACGATCCTGTAGCCGGCAAATGGGCTTTAGATGGCGAAGGACCATACAGATTCATCGTCCCCCTGGCACAACCCGTCGTACCGGACCGCCAGGCCTGGATCATCGACCGCGGCGATCCCCCCTTCCCATACAACCCGAACCGGAAGGTCAGAGAAATGCCGATTACTGCATCAAGTCAGTCGTTGCCATCAGTGTCAACACAGCCATTGAGAACTTCGACAATGCTTATGATTGGAGGGGGCAGAAGTGGCAGATGATCGAGAACGGCGAACTGGTAATTTAGAGAGCAATCAACCCTAAACAATAAGGATTACTCTAACCCGGAACTGGAGGAGATGTTTGACCATGTGGGTTTATCTACCGATATAACAGTTGCCACCGCCCAGGCGGCGATGCCCTCCCCCCTGCCGACGAAGCCCAGCCCTTCCCCGGTGGTGGCCTTGATCCCCACCGCCCCGGGGGGGATCCCCAGAACGGCCGAGATTCTTTCCTTCATCTGACCTATATAGGGTGCTAGGCGCGGTCTCTCCGCCGCCACCACCGCATCCACCTGCCCGACCAGGTAGCCTGCCTCCGCCAGGATCCCCCTGACCGCGGCCAGCAGGGCCAGGCTGGGGGCGTCCTTCCACTGCTGCTCCGAAGGAGGGAAGTAGTGTCCGATGTCCCTCAGGCCCGCAGCACCCAGGCAGGCATCCATCAGTGCGTGCAGGAGCACGTCCGCGTCCGAGTGCCCCGCCAGCCCGTCGGAATCCGGGATCTCCACACCACCCAGCACCAGCTTGCGGCCGGGCGTAAAGGGATGCACGTCATAACCGAACCCCGTCCTGACCGGCGGCGCGGCCGGTGCAGCGTGGCGTACCTCCTGCCCCGACCTCCGTGCCAGGATGGCTTCTGCCTGCACCAGGTCGCCGGGGGTGGTCACCTTGATGTTGTCGTAGCTGCCCCGGTAGACCTCAACGGGGACGCCCAGGCGCTCCACCAGGGAAGCATCGTCCGTCCCTTTAAAGCCGGACCGGGCCGCCTCGGCAAAGGCTTTTGCCAAGAGATCCCGCCGGAAGACCTGGGGGGTCTGGGCCAGCCACAGCCCGCTGCGGTCCGGGGTCTCCCGGATCAGTGTCTCCTCCACCACTTTCACGGTGTCCTTCACGGGAACACCGACCACCACCGCCCCCACAGCGCGGGCGCGCCTGATCGCCCCCTCCAGCACCTCCTCTGTAAGCAGGGGCCGCGCCCCGTCGTGAACGGCAACCAGCTTACATGCCTCCGGCAGCGCCTGCAGCCCCTTTGCCACCGACTCCTGCCTGATAGCCCCCCCGCCTACCACTCCCGCCAGCTTCCGCAGCCCGTAGGGAGCAAGCAAGGCCCGGCAGAAAGGGACTTCAGGGGGTGGCACTACGACCACATAGGCATCCACGCAACCGGAGGATTCAAAGGTCATAACACTGTGCAAAAGAACAGGCCGGTCGCCAAGGGGAAGGTACGCCTTGTTCAAAGGAGCACCCATCCGCTCCCCGCGACCGGCCGCCGCAATTATCCCGCCTACCTTATCCAATCACCTTCACCTCGTTGTTGTAGTGCCGGGGTGATGATTGAGCATCTTTCTTGACTATCTTGGGCTTGGCGAAGATCATCCGCCCTGCCGAGGTCTGCAGGACGCTGGTGACTAAAACGCCGATGCTCTGGCCGATGTATCTCTTGCCCCCTTCGATGACGATCATCGTCCCGTCCTCCAGGTAGGCGATTCCCTGCCCGACCTCCTTGCCGTCCCGGATAACGTCGACGGTGCCGATCTCCTCACCGGGCAGGTAGAGAGGCTTCACGGCGTTGGCCAGTTCGTTGATGTTCAGGACCCGGACACCGTCCAGTTCCGCCACCTTGTTTAGGTTGTAATCATTGGTCACCACCGGAGCATCCAGGCTCTTTGCCACCTTGATCAGGCTTGCGTCCACGTCCATGTTCTCCAGGCCCTCGAAGTCCCGGATCTCGATGCGGATACCCTGCTCCTTGCGCATCTGGTTCAGGATGTCCAGGCCGCGCCTCCCCTTGTTGCGCCGCAGGAGATCGGAAGAATCGGCGATGTGCTGGAGTTCCTCCAGGACGAAGCGGGGAACGATCAGGGTTCCTTCCAGGAAACCGCTTTTGCAGATGTCTGCAATGCGGCCGTCGATGATCACGTTGGTATCCAGGATTTTATAAGTTCCTTTCGTGCCTTCACCGCGCCCCTGCCTGCTGCCCAGCCTGAAGAAGGAAAACAGGCTGCCAACTTCCTCCTTTTTCTTCAGCCCCACGCTCAATCCCAGATAGCCGAGGAGGACGCTCGCCACAATGGGGATGTATGGCCCTACCCAGGGTATCCGGGCCAGGGGAGCGCCTAATAGGTTGGCGATGACAAGACCTACAATGAGTCCTAAAGCACCCCCTACAAGATCCTGAATCGGGGTACGCTGCAGGGTGTTCTCAAAAAATCCTACCATGCGGACGGTAACCTGCATGAGCCGGGGCGCCACCAAAAACATGGCCAGGCCGACTATCAGGGTGAACATACCTACGAAAGAATACCACATATAACCCGACGCCGGCAGAAACCCCTGGATCAGGTTGATCCGGCCCAGCAAAAAACTCAGGGAAAAACCCATTCCCGCACCGATCAATCCTAAAATTATCTGAACAATTCTGCGCAGCAAATTTTCACCTCCCTCCCAACATATATGATATCCTTATTCTGGTTAATCTTTCTTTCCATTATACGTAAATCCTTTTCTAGCCGCAAGGGAAGACCCTGTCACAGTTTAGTAGATTATGGAAAAACAAAGCGCTCCCTGTATTATGTGGATGCGCTTCAGTTTTCTGTCACAATTTTCTTGATCATCAGCTCCACCTTGTCCGGCTCCATCCCGCCGACTGTGGCGATCTCGCTGATTAAGATCTGCATGGCGCTGTCCAACATCCTCTTCTCTCCCGACGAGAGGCCCTTGCGCAGTTGCCGGCGTATCAGGCTCCGGACCACCTCGGCCACTGCATAGATGTTGCCGGTCCGGATTTTTTCCAGGTTGGCGCGCTGGCGATGGTTCCAGTTGGAAAAGCTGGTGGGATGTTCGTCTTCTCCCAGGACGCTGAAAACACCGGCGATGTCCCTTTTGTCGATCACCTGCCGCACCCCGATCTGACCGGCTCTTCTCGCAGGGACGAGCACCTTGAGGGACCCGGTAAAAAGGCGAAGAACGTAGTATTCCTCTTTTTCTTTGCCTCGTGTTTCGATGGCTTCGACGATGCCGGCACCGTGCAGCGGATGGACAACCTGGTCTCCGACCTTGAACATTTTCCGGCCCCCCGGTGTTATCTCTACCCTTATTATACCATACCGGAGTGCGCTGTCAAAAACAGGATGAACGCCAAACCGGTATAATACCTATAGGCAAACTTACCGGAACCGGACGGCTTCACAAACCGTCAGATTATTCCAAAAATCAACCTTAATGCTGAACGGATCTTTCTCCGCCACGTTTTCAAGGGATGGTAATATTTCCAGCCGAAGGAAGCCTCCCGGAATTGACAATGCCGGATCCGGGCGTCTATAATTATTGATAACTGGTACGCGAATATTGAGGGAGGCCTGTGCATGAGGGATCTCATCTGTGATGAATTCCAGAATACCGTCTCGGAACTGCTGATTCGCCATCACAGTATTCTGGACGTTCTTTCGAAACTCCAGGAAACATGTGCCCGCACAAACAGGGCTACCGTGAAAGCGGTAACCGGATGCGGCTGTCTCAGCATCGAAGCCAAAAAAAAGCAGATTCCCCCCGATCTTTCCATCACGGATCTCAAAGACTACTTTGAAAGCCACCTGCGCGGGGAACTCTGCGACAACTGTCGGGAAATTATAGAAACGGAGATCGGCAAAACCCTCTTCTATCTCACCGCCCTCTGCAACCTGCTCGACTTAAACCTTTACGACATCTTCCTCAAGGAACACAAGAAAATCACTACACTCCGGGTCTTCAATTTTACCTGATAACGGTTCAATTGATCAAACGAGAAAAGCTTTATCGGGAAAACCTTTATATGTAACGGTCCAGCATGACCTGTTCCTGAAGCCGGCGCAGTCCGTTGCGAATGGCACGCGCCCTGACTTCTCCGATCCCTTCCACATCGTCAAGCTCCTCAATGGATGCTTTCACGATGTTCTGCAGATTCTTAAAGGTGTTGATGAGATTCTCGATGATCTGGGCGGGAAGCCGGGGAATTTTCTGCAGGACCCGGTAGCCCCTCGGGTAAATATTGAGATCCAGCACCCCGGCGGCAGAGCCGTAACCCACCGCCCGGCTGATATTGGTGAGGTCCAGCAATTCCTCGGAGGACCATTGCCTTAAGGACTGCTCGATCTCCTGTGCCGTCTTGTCCCCCCCGACGTAATAATCCTGGATGACATTGAGCAGTTCTTCCTCCACATTGGCCACCAGTTCCTCGGCCTGCATGGTCACCAGGCGGCCTTCAACCCCCAGTTCACTGATGTAGCTCTCGAGTTCCCGGACTATGCGCAGGACCATTTCGCCGCGCTGGATCACCTTCGCCACATCGTAAACGGTCACCAGGTCCTCGAATTCCAGGGCGGTCAGGTTTACCAGTGCCTTATCAAGCACACCCTTGTACTTCTCCAGGGTCTGAATGGCCTGGTTGGCTTTGGAAACAAGCACATTGATGTCCTGCAGGATGTAGCGCAGGAAACCCTTGTAGAGGGTGATCACCCCCCGCCGCTGGGAGATGGCGATCACCAGCGCCCCGGTCTGGCGGGCCACCCTCTCCGCAGTCCGGTGTCTGATACCCGTTTCCACCGAGGGTATCCTGGCATCGGGAACCAGCTGCGTGTTGGCGTACAGGATCCGCTTGGCATCCTGGCTGAGAATGATGGCTCCGTCCATCTTGGCCAGCTCGTAGAGGGCGGCAGGGGTAAACTCGGCATCAAGGTAAAATCCCCCATCCGACAGGCTCATGATCTCCGGAGTATCTCCGATCACAATCAGGGCACCCATTTTCGCCCGCAGGATGCTCTCCAGCCCTTCCCGCAGGAGTGTCCCCGGCGCAACCATTTTAAGGGCCTTCAGAAGAGGATCATCCCTCTCCTCCCGGGCATCCCTGGATTCCTTCTTTTCCGGGCGTTCCTCCTTTGGCTCCCGGGGCTCCTTTGTCTCTTTCCCGGCCTCTTTTGCCCCTTCCTTTTCCCGGCCGGACTCCTTCTCTTTTGGAACCTCCCGGATAACCTTCCCCTTTAAAGGCTTCTCCTCCTTCGCCTTCTCTTCCCTGGCGCTATCTTCCACTGCTTGTACTTCGAGTACTTTTTCTTCTTTCACAGAGCATCCTCCCAAACTTTAAATCCCCAGGTCGATGGCTTCTCGCACCGTCCTGACCCCGATCAGCTCTATGTCAGGTAAACGCTCCTGCAGGTCAACGCTGCTCTGCGGCACGATCAAACGGCGAAAACCCAGGCGGGCGGCCTCCCTGAGGCGCTGTTCCACCTGCCCCACCGCCCTGACCTCCCCTGTCAGGCCGATCTCCCCGAGCACCGCCGTTTCCCGGTCCACTGCGATGTTGCGGTAGCTGGCCGCCAGGGCAAGGGCTATTCCCAGATCCGCCGCCGGTTCCACAATCTTCAACCCCCCCACCACGTTTACATAAATGTCCTGGTTGGCAAGGGGAAGCCCCGCCCGTTTCTCCAGCACCGCCGCAATTAAAACGACCCTGTTGTAGTCCACCCCGGTAGTGGCCCTGCGGGGTGAACCAAATACCGTCGGGCTGACCAGAGCCTGGATCTCCACCAGGACCGGCCGTGTCCCCTCCATGGCTGCCACCACCACGGAACCCGGCGCCCCGCAGGAGCGTTCGGACAGGAATAGCAGGGAGGGATTGGCAACCTCCACCAGCCCTCCTTCCTCCATACTGAAAACGGCGATCTCGTTGGTCGCCCCGAAGCGGTTTTTCACCGCCCGCAGAAGGCGCAGGTTCTGGTGGCGCTCCCCCTCAAAGGAAAGGACGGTATCCACCATGTGTTCGAGAACCCGGGGGCCTGCCAGGGTTCCTTCTTTCGTCACATGCCCCACCAGGAAACAGGCAAAATTCCGGAGCTTGGCCAGGCGCACCAGCTCCGCGGTGCACTCCCGCAGTTGCCCGATGCTACCCGGCAGCAAGGGGAGATCCGGGTGAGACATGGTTTGAATGGAATCGATAATCACCAGCACCGGCTGGATTTCTTCTATTGAACGGCAGATACAGGAAAGGTCGGTCTCCGCGGAAAAATAGAGGAGTTCCGAAGTAACGCCCAGCCGCTGCGCCCGCATCTGAACCTGCTGCCTGGATTCCTCTCCTGAAACATAGAGAACCACCCCTACATTATCCGCAACATCCGCGGCGATCTGCAGCAGCAGTGTGGATTTGCCGATCCCCGGATCTCCCCCCAGCAGGATCACCGAGCCCGGCACGATCCCGCCCCCCAGCACCCTGTTCAGTTCCCCGAAACGGGAGCCAAACCGGTCCGGGGGAGCGGCGGCGGCGCGAACGAGGGGTTCCGGAGGCTCTGAAACGGACAGGAAGGATGCCTTTAAATGCTTTGACGGGGATTTTACCGGGGCCTCCCGGAAGGTGTTCCAGCCCCCGCAGCCGGGACAGCGCCCCAGCCACTTGCCCGCTTCATACCCGCAGTCCCCGCAGAAGAATACCGTTTTAGCCCGCGCCAAAACCCTGATCCCTTTCCTTATAATTTCATCTTTTTATTATAACATTTTCCAATCTAAAAAACCTCAACAATCATTCATTTTCAGAGATAAAAACCCAAAGGGCCAACCTTCAATGCATACCCGGCCGGGCGGGCTCTTCCGGGGAGTCGCCGGGCAGGTAAACCAGGGCAAGGAACAGGCAGATAAAAAGCATGGCGCTGCAGGCAAAAAGAGGAGAGCGAGGATGCAGCTGGTCGTAGAGAAAACCCCCTGCCGGAGAGCCGATAATAAAACCGAGGCTCTGCATGGTGCTGATTCCGGCGAGGGCGGTTCCCTTCCTGCCGGAAGGGGCAACCATACTGGCCAGGGCGAGCCAGGCCGGGGTTCCCGCCACGTAGGCCAGGGCCAGGACGGCGACGGCAATCACCAGCTGCCAGATCTCGTGCAGGAACGGCACCAGGGCAAGCGTGCCCGCGCTTACCAGGTAGGCAAACTGAACGGCGCGGTGCTTTCCAACCCGCTCCGCGTACTGGCCCAGGGGAAGGGCGAGGACCGCAACGGCGGCTGCAGGAACCAGCAGGGCTGTCCCGATCTGCCCTTGACTGAATCCCAATTGACGGTTGACAAAAAGGATAAAGGTACTGGCCAGCAGTCCGATGCCGAACTGCTGGAGAAGGGAGATGAAAAGCATGGCGGAAAAGGAGTTGCAGCGGTTATGGCGTGCGCCATGCCCGGGGCCCCGCCCGTCTCCAGACCGGCCTGCCCCTTGCTCACCGGAGGCCCCGAAGCGGCGCCGGGGAAGCACAATTAAACCAAGCAAAAAGGATGCAAGCAGGAGGGCAGCAGCGGCATAAAAGGCGCCGGTGGCAGTCTTCAAAAAATGGTTGAGGTAGGTGCCCAGAGCGGGCCCGACCCCCAGGGCGGCGAGATACGCCATATTGACCACCGCCAGGGCCGGGGCGCGCTCCTCCACCCTGACACTGTCGGCGATCAGGGCCGACAGGACCGGCCAGAAAGCCGCCACCCCCAGCCCGTTTACCACCTGCAGCAAAATGAAAGCAAGGGGGGCACGGGCGGTAATGAAACCCACGGGAACCAGGGCCGCAAGCAGGAGGCCCAGCATGATCACAGGGCGCCGCCCGAAACGGTCGCTCCAGATGCCGAAGGGTGTCTTCGCCAGGGTTTCGGTTACGGCGTAAACGGAGAGCAGCAGGCCGATCACCCCTGCGTTAAAACCAAGGTTGTTTTTCAGGTACAGGGGTAGAGTGGGTATGATGATGGCCAGACCGGCGGTGCTCAAAAAAGCGACCAGCCCGATTCCGGCCAAAAAGGGGTATGCCTTTAAAATGCCGAAATAGGCAGGGATACCTCGCACCCCGCCGCCTTTCTCCATACGGCCTCACCAGCACCTAATACTCCATTTCTATACTATATAATACCACATATAACAGATCCAGGAACGCCCGCTACCGTTAGGATCAACGCCGGTAAATAATGCAGCATAGGGGTATCAGCAGCCCCTAGAAGTGTGCCCTGCTTTTACCGGCCGACCATCTGCTTCAAGACCCTGCCCAGTTCCTCCACGGCCCGGCCGTAACCCGCCCAGTCCCCAGAGCGCTGCCTTTCCATGGCCTCGTTGTACAGCTGGTTCGCCCTTTGGGCGAGATCCGTCAAACCGGCCTGCCCTTCCGCCTCCTGGGGCTGCTGGACTTCGGCAGCAGGGGGAATTTCTCCCGCCCCGAAAAGCCTTTCCAGCGCCCGGTCCAGGCTGCTTTCCATCACTATTCTCCCGTCGTAAAAGAGGATTACCCTGGTAAGCTCCGGCAGGCTGCTTTCCCTGGCCTGGAGGAAAAGGGGCTTGACGTAGAGCAGTTTGCCCGCCAGGGGCACCGTGATCAGGTTGCCCCGGATCACCTCGGAACCGCGCTGGTCCCAGAGGGTCAGGGCCTGGGAGATCTCGGCGTTCTGGTCGATGCTGGCCTCCACCTGCATTGGCCCGTAGGCGTGCACGTCTTTAGGGAATACGTCCACCGCCAGCTCCCCGTAATTCTCCCCGTCGCAGCGGGCGGCCATCCAGGCCACCAGGTTCTGGCGCTTGACAGGGGTCAGGGGAAGCACCAGCACAAACTCCTCCTGCGCTTCACCCGGCAGCTGCATGACGGCGTAGTACGGTTCCATCTGCTGGCTTGACGAAGAATACTTCTCGAAGGGAATCGCCCATTCGTCCTCCCTGTTGTAAAAAACCCGGGGGTCGCCGATGTGATACAGGGCGTAGACTGTAGCCTGGGTGCGGAAGAGATCCACCGGATAGCGGAGGTGGGAGCGCAGCCCTTCCGGCATCCGGCTCAAAGGACGGTAAAGCCCGGGGAAAATTTTGCCGTAGGTCCGGATCAGCGGATCCGATGGGTCGCTTACATAGAAAGCGATGTCCCCCTGATAGGCATCCACCACCACCTTGACGGAATTGCGGATGTAGTTGCGCCCGCTGTGCATCTCGGAATAAGGATAGTGATCGGTGACGGTATAGGCGTCCCAGATCCAGTAGATGCGCCCGTTGGTGATAACCGGATAGGGATCGCCGTCGTATTCCAGGTAGGGAGCAAGGCGGCGGGCGTCCCCCACCGTACGGTTATAAAGAATTCGGCTCTCCGGTGTGATGTCGTCGCTCAGCAGCAGGCGCATGTCCTGAAACCGGAAGGCGTACAGCAGCCTCCGCAGGGGATTGCTCAACCGCACGCCGCCGCGGCCGGAGTAGCTGGTGTAGACGTTTTTATCCCCGGAAGGGTAGTCGAACTCCTTTGCCTTTGTATTGACGACCACCCAGTTGGTGGTCAGTTCCCCGAAATAGATCCGGGGCTGCTTGACGGCAAGCTCCGGAGCCTGTGCCTTCGGAGGGATATTCTGAACCAGGAAGCGGGGAAGCCCCTCCGGTGTCGTCTCATTGACCGGGCTTACCACCACTCCGAAGCCATGGGTGTACTGGAGCCGCCGGTTGACCCAGGTCTGGGCCCGCTCCGCAAGGCTTTCCTGGCTCAGTTCCCTTACAGAGAGCATCACCTGGCGGGAGTCCCCGCCAATGCGGTACCGGTCGATGTCCACATCGGAGAAGCGGTAATAGGGGCGCAGCTGCTGGAGCTGGTTGTAGACCTGGCCGATGGGGCGGAAATCCCAGAGACGCAGATTTGTCAGGGTACTCCGGTACTTCTCCAGGACGGCCTCACCTACCCCGGCCTGCCCGTCAGCGGTAGATTCCAGGCCGGAGTTTAACACCCGGACCCTGTCCAAACCATAGGCATAGCGCGTGGACGTGATGGCGTACTGCAGGTACTGCTGCTCCCGGCTGAATTCGTTCGGCACCACCTGGAACTGCTGCACCAGGGCGGGGTAGGCGATCCCCAGGAGGAGGGATGCGGCAACGAGAGCTCCAATGCCCCAGAAGATCGGCCGCAGCCGTCCCCGGATCACCCCGAAAAAGACCAGCACCGCCGCCAGGAGGGCGAGCACCGCCAGGATGTTCAGGGCGGGAATCCTGGCATGAACATCGGTGTACCCGGCGCCCCAGAAGGCCCCGTGATGGGAAAGGAGCAGTTGGTAGGCCCGCAGCCGGTAGTCCCACGCCTTGATGATCAGGAGCCCGGCTACCAGTACGGCCAGGTGCAGCTTCACGGGCGAGAAGCGGCGCCAGCCCCCGCCGAAAAATTCTCCCGAGGCAAGGAGCAAATAGATCAAGGCCGCCAGTACCAGGGCGATCGTGAAGGCGGCGGCCAGGGTTGACTGCAACAGTTCGTAAAAGGGGAGTTTGAAGATATAGAATCCGGCGTCGAGGCCGAAGATGGGGTCCCTCCTGCCGAAGGAAGTGGCATAAACAAGCTTCTGGACGATCTCCCAGCGGGAGCCCACCGGGACGGCCAGCAGCAGGGATATGAGCGCGCTGATCAGCAGCAGCACGGCTGTTCCCGCCCTGGAGTTAAACAGGCGCAGCAGCGGCCCCTGGGTCAGTTCGATGATCCTGCTCTGTTCTCCAGCCAGGCGCACCCGCGGCAGGCAGCGCCGGGCGAACCAGGAGTTGAGCCAGAAGAAGGGAAGGAAAAGGAGAAAGGCCGCCATTCCAACGGCGAAGCGGGTGAGAAACAGGGTCCAGAAAACCCTCCGGTAGCCGAGGGAGGCAAACCACATGTAGTCGGACCAGATCCCGGACACTCCATAAAGAAAAGCCAGCGCTCCGGCCATGGCCAGGATTAAAACCAACCGTCCGCGTCGATTCATGAGACACCTCCGCCGGTTTCTTCACCTCATTATATCATAACACGCCGGAGGCATTATTCCTGCCCTGAAAATACGTTTCGGTTTATCCTTGCGCTAGCTCCCGGACTCCGGTTTAACTCGCCCTAAGACTCGTCGCAGACGGCAGCCGACCGGCTCCTATGACGCCGTCCATGCCGCAGAGTCGCCTATCTCGACATCCTATCTCGATTCGGCTGCCGTTAGCTGCTCCTTCGTCAAGGGCGAGTAACAACCTCCGTAGGTCGCTGCGCCTGCAAGGATAAACCGCTTTTTCGTTCCTCTGTTGGTGACGCCGGAGGCGGCGTGGTGGTCTGCCCTGGAAATACATCAAGTTCACCCGCAAGTTCACCCGCCGGTCTACCGCTCGACTCCCGATTCCAGGCCGGACAGGACGACGGCTCGCTTCGGGACAGCTCTGGGATGCTGCGTAACAAGTTGCGAACTGCTTCTGTCAAACGCAGCGTTTGG
>DULK01000004.1 GCA_012840385.1 Syntrophomonadaceae bacterium | reverse complement strand
GGTTTATCCTTGCGCTTGCTCCCGGACTCCGGTTTAACTCGCTTATAACGCGTCGCAGACGGCAGCCGACCGGCTCCTATGACGCCGTCCATGGCGCATAGTCGCCTATCAAATTCCTGTTTCGCTTCGTCTGCCGTTAGCTGCTCCTTCGTCAAGGGCGAGTAACAACCTCCGTAGGTCGCTGCGCCAGCAAGGATAAACCGCTTTTTCGTTCCTCTGTTGGTGCCGCCCGAGGCGGCGTGATCGTCTGCACTGAAAATGCATCGAATTCACCCGCAGTCGTCCCGTCCGGCTGGCTCCTATGATGCCGTCAACGGCCAGAGTCGCCCGGCACACCTCCTGTTACCCCCCGGCTACCACCGGCTGCTCCATCGGGCAGGTTATTCAGACAAGAGAACCGTCCCCTTGTCTTCCTGCCTGGCAGCGCGGCGGTGGGTAATGCGCAGGTAGACGGGAAGCAGGCGCCTCCAGAGGAAGTACCAGAAGGGGGAAAAGACAAGGTCGTACTCCCCGACAAACTCGGTGAACTTTGCCCCAAACCCCTTTTTGAAGCGGTACAGCCCGTGCAGGGGGTGGTTGGGGTCGTCGGTGCCCGGCACCCCCCGGAAATCATAGACCGTGCAGCCCAGGGAGCGCGCCCAGCGGATCATCGTCCACTGGAGCAGGTTGTTGGGCATCACGTTGCGCCACCGGTTGCTCGACGCCCCGTACAGGTACCAGACCAGGTGCCCGCAGTGAAAGGCAAGGGTTCCGGCAATCGCCTCTCCCCGATACTCCGCCAGGAAGATCCGGGCTCTGCCCCGGGTGACGAAGAGGTCCCACATCTTCTCAAAATAGCCGAAACTGCGGATCAGAAACCCGTCCCGGGCGGCGGTTTCCTTCAGGATTTCGTAAAAAATCTCGAGGTCGCGGCGGCTCTCCGCAGCCCTGATGGTCACCCCTTTCCGCTCGGCCAGGCGGATGTTGTACCTGGTTTTGCCCTCCATGGCCGCCAGGAGTTCCTCCTCGGAGGGGGTGATGTCGAGGCGGAAAACAAACCGCGGTTGCACCCCACCAAACCCGTCCTTGCCGCTTCCCGGCCGGAAACCCCTGCTTTCCAGCTTTTTTTTGTAGGCGGTGTCCTCCTCGGGAACGTCAGGGTCAATCTTTAAGAAGATGGCGCGGTGGGAACGCCCCAGCCTTTTAACCTCCTGCCAGAAGAAATCCTCCCCTGCCGGATCGCACCCCTCTCCGATGACCGGCCCCCGCGGGGCATAAAAAATCGACCTGTTGAAAACCGGCAGGCGGCGCTTCAGAATGGAGATGGCGGCGATCGGAAGGCCGTCCTTTGTTACCAGCAAACGCAGGGGCTCCCACCCGGTGGCCTCTTTCAATTCACCCCATTCGTAGGTCTGGAGGAAGTGCGGTTTCGGCGAGGAACCGATGAATTCATTGAAGAGTTCCCTATCCTTTTCATCGACGAGATGAGCCTGGTACAAATAATTTACCCCCTTGCTCGGGTCAACGGCTTTGGGCCAGAGCCGCCCCTATGAAATCCCTGAAGAGGGGATGCGGCCTGTTGGGGCGTGATTTGAACTCGGGGTGGAACTGGCAGCCGACAAACCAGGGGTGATCCGGCAGTTCCACGATTTCCGCCAGCCTTCCGTCAGGAGAGGTACCGGTGATGGCCATCCCCTTTTCGGTAAGGAGATCCCTGAACCGGTTGTTTAACTCGTAGCGGTGGCGGTGCCTTTCCTGAATACAGGCCACCCCGTAGGCCCGCCCGGCATGGCTGTCCGGGCGGAGATTGCACGGGTAAAGGCCGAGCCGCATGGTGCCTCCCATGTTCTCCAGATCCCGCTGGTCGGGCAGCAGGTCAATGACGGGATAAGGCGTGGCCGGGTCCACCTCGGTGCTGTTGGCACCCTCCAGCCCGCAGACCACCCGGGCGAACTCGATTACCGCGCACTGCATCCCCAGACAGATGCCGAAGAAGGGTATCCTGTTGGTGCGGGCATAGGTGATCGCCCGGATCTTTCCCCCTATACCCCTGTAGCCGAAACCGCCCGGTACCAGGATCCCCTGGATCCCCCGGAACACCTCGCCGGCGTCCTCTTGTTCAAGGCGCTCGGCATCCACCCAGGAAATGTCGACCGCCGCCTGGTGGGCAATCCCGCCGTGGCGCAAGGCCTCTGTGATGCTCATATAGGCATCCTTCAGCTCTATATACTTCCCGACCACCGCGATCCGGACCCGGCGTTTGGGGTTGCGCAGGTTTTCAACCAGCTTTTTCCATTCCTCCAGGTCCGGTTGGCGCCGGGGAAGCCCCAAGCGCTCCACCACGATCTCGGCCATTCCTTCCTCTTCCAGCTTCAGGGGGACTTCATAAATCGAGGCCGCATCAACGGCCTCAATCACGGCGTTCTTCTCAATATCGCAGAAAAGGGCGATCTTATCCTTTAAATCCCGGGAGAGAGGACGCTCGCAGCGGCAGACGATGATGTCGGGCTGAATGCCGATGCTGCGCAGCTCCTTAACGCTGTGCTGCGTGGGCTTGGTCTTTAACTCGCCGGCCGCTTTCAAATAAGGGACGAGGGTGACGTGGATATAGAGCACGTGCTCCCTGCCGATGTCGGTCTTGAACTGGCGAATTGCCTCCAAAAAGGGAAGGGATTCGATGTCGCCGACCGTTCCCCCGATTTCCGTAATCACCACATCCGGTTCGTCTTCCAGGGCAACCCGCCGGACAAACTCCTTGATCTCATTGGTGATGTGGGGAATCACCTGAACCGTTCCCCCCAGAAAATCACCCCTGCGCTCCTTGCGGATGACGGAATGATAAACCTTGCCGGCCGTGACATTGCTGGCCTGGGTGAGGTTGCAGTCGATAAAGCGCTCGTAGTGCCCGAGGTCCAGGTCGGTCTCCGCACCGTCGTCGGTAACGAAAACCTCGCCGTGCTGGTAGGGGCTCATCGTCCCCGGGTCGATATTGATGTAGGGGTCGAATTTCTGGATGGCAACCCGGAAACCCCTGCTCTTTAAGAGGCGCCCCAGCGATGCGGCAGTAATTCCCTTCCCCAGGGAGGACACGACACCGCCTGTTACAAAAATGTACTTCGTCAAATCCTCTCCCCTCTTTTCGTCAGCGGTTGTTATAGTTGTTCTCCAGTGAGGCGTTTCTCTTCAACCCGTTCTTCACCGTTTACTACAACCATATCATTCTAAAAGCAGTCTCCAGGTCTTGTCAAGCTGTGCAGAGGCATCAGGCGGGATAGTCGAGCAAGACGACTTCCCGTTCCTCCGGGAGGCCTTCCTTTTCCACCCGGAGCGCCTTCTCCCGGCGCACCCTGCCGAAGCAGCGGGTGAAATCCTCCACGGGGGCAAGGTCGAAGCTTAAGGAAGGGGTTTTGTAATGCATCGGGACGACCAGGGGCGGGTTCAGCTGCTCCACAACCCGGAACGCCCCCCGGGCGTCGATGGTATAAACCCCGCCCACCGGAACCATCAAGAGATCCACCCTTCCGATGGCCTCCACCGTCGCCGGCTCCAAAAGGTGCCCCAGATCCCCCAGATGGCAGAGGCGGATACCGTCCATCTCCCAGGCGTAGATGATATTTCTGCCGCGCTTCGCTCCTCTGGCCTCGTCGTGATAAACGGAAAAACCTTCGATCCTGAGGCCTTCCGCCTCGTGCACACCCGGCTCCCTGATGACCCGCGGGCGCCCCGGCAGAACCTGAACGGCGTTGTGGTCATAGTGGTCGTGGCTCACCGTGACGATGTCAACCATCTCCCGCGGCAAGGGGTAGCCCACCTCCTTGCTGAAGGGGTCCGTCAACAACCGGACGCCGTTCCCCTCACACAGGAAACAGGCGTGACCCAACCATCTGACTTCCATCAGAACCGTTCCTCCTTGAGTTATTCTTCACCGGGAAAGTCATCCGGCTCGATAACAGGTTCTTCATCACTAATTATCTCTTCAGGCCGATAAAACTCGTCATCGCTGCCCTTCGGGGCGGTTTTCGGCGGGCTGTCATCGTATTCCACGGTCTTGTGCAGCAGCGAGAGGAGCGGCAGGCGGCGGGCGCCTTTGGCGAGGGCCCAGTGGCGCAGGCCCCAGTACCCCTGGCCCATGCTGGAAAAGCGGGTATCCAGGTTTAACCAGGTGTAAAACCTGGCCTTAGCCCTGATGAGATCCTCCTCGTCGCTGAAAAACCTTGCGGCCACCTCATCCATTAAAACCGTGTAGTGAAGGGGCTGTCCTTTATCCTTCAATAATTGGTGTACAAAATTAAGAGCCTTTATTTTTTTCTCATACTCGTCCCTTTTCTGCATATTCAAATACCCCCTTCCTTTTCACATCCTCTCCGGGGCGGATACCCCCAGCAGCCTCAGCGTATTGCGCAAAGCTATGCGGCAGGCGTTGACCAGTACAAGCCGCGCCCGTCGCAGGTCCTCCCTTTCGTTCAGGACGCGGCAGGTGGTATAAAAGCTGTGAAAGAGTGTCGCCAGGTCGTAAGCGTAAAAGGCAAGCCGGTTCGGCTCGAGGTGGGTGGCGGCGAAAACCACCTCTCCCGGCAGTTCGGCGATTTTTTTCAGGAGGGCAACCTCAACGGGGGTCCGGAGCAGCTCCGGCCGGACATCCCCAGACCTCGGCACCTCGGCCCCAACCTGACGCAGAATGCTGCAGATGCGGGCATGGGCGTACTGGATGTAATAAACCGGGTTTTCGCTGGACTGTTCCCTGGCCAGTTCGAGATCGAAGTCCAGGTGGCTGTCCGCACTGCGCATCACAAAAAAATAGCGCGCTGCGTCCCGGCCTACCTCCTCCATCAGATCCCTCAGGGTGATGTATTCCCCCGTGCGCTTGGACATCCTGACCGGTTCGTCCCCTTTGAACAGCCGGACGAGCTGCATGATGATCACCTGCAGGCGGTCCGGGTCGAACCCCAGGGCCTGCATCGCTCCCTTCAGGCGGGCGACATGGCCGTGATGATCCGCCCCCCAGATGTTGATCACCCGGTCAAACCCGCGCTTGAACTTGTTCTCGTGATAGGCAATGTCCGCCGCAAAGTAGGTGGGAGTCCCGTTGCTCCGCAGGAGCACCTCGTCCTTTTCATCCCCGAAGAGAGTGGAACGGAACCAGAGGGCGCCTTCGGATTCATACAGGTAACCCTTTGCCTGCAGCTCCCTCAAAACCCGTTCGATATCCCCCGAATCGTGCAGGGTCTGCTCCGAGAACCAGACGTCGTACCGGACGCCGAAATCGGCCAGGTCCTTCTCCATCTGGGCGAGCTTTTCCTTCAAGGCATGTTTAACCAGGATCTCCCGCCGGAGCTTGGGATCGGTTGCCGCGTACTTATCCCCCACCCGGGCAATCAGGTTCTTCATGCTCTCGACCAGGTCCTGGCCGGGATAACCGTCCTCGGGAAAAGCCACGTCGTGCCCCAGCAGCTGCAGGTAGCGCGCCTCCAGGGAACGGCCGAAGGTTTCGATCTGGTTTCCGGCATCGTTGATGTAGAACTCCCGGGTCACATCATAACCGGCGGCGGAAAGCACGTTGGCCAGGGTGTCGCCGAGGGCTGCGCCCCGGGCATTTCCCATATGCAGGAGCCCCGTCGGGTTTGCGCTCACGAATTCCACCTGGACCTTTTCCCCGTTTCCGATGTTGGAAAACCCGTAGTGCTCGTCCTGGGCCTCCACTTCGGGAAGCACATCGTAAACCCAGGAGGGATCCAGGAAAAAGTTGATAAACCCCGGCCCGGCCACTTCGACCCGTTCCACCCGGTTGCCCGTCGTGGGGAAATACTCCAGAATGATCTGGGCGATGTTGCGGGGGGGCAGCTTCGCCTGGCGGGCCAGCAGCATGGCAATGTTTGCGGCAAAATCCCCGTGCGCCTCTTCCCGCGGCACCTCAAGGGTGAAGGACGGCAGTTCTCCGTAGGAAAGCCTCCCCTCCGCCCGGGCCTTTTCCGCAGCTGCAGTCAAATCCTCTACTATCCGCTTTTTTAAACCCTCTAAAACCCCCATTTTCGGCTCCTTTAGCTTCTCCTTTAGCTTTAAGTTTCTCCATCTTCCTATTATTCGGCTTAACAGGCCTTTTATGCAAGTCCCTGATCAACTAAAGAATTTGCTTGAGGAAGAAAGATAACAACTTTGCACCCCCTGTTTGGGTTATTCTCTATTTTCATGTCTCCCCCATGATTTTTAACAATCAACCGGGAAATATACAGGCCCAGCCCCGTTCCGTTTTCCTTTGTCGTAATAAAGGGTTCAAAAGCCCGGCGGCATAGATCCTCCGCCATCCCCGGGCCGGTATCCTCCACCTCGATCCGGAAAAGGGCGGTATCCGGTTCGGCAACGGCCCTGACCGTGATTTCTCCGCCGTCCGGCATCGCCTCACAGGCATTCTTAAACACATTTAACAATACCTGGTGAAACTGCTCCTCATCCAGCATAACCGCCGAAAGTTCCCCCTCGCAGGAAAAAGCGACCCGGATGCCGCGGTGTTTCGCCTCCCCCTCGATCAGTTTTATGGCACTTTCGATCACGGCAGGCAGGCTGCACGACTTCCTCCGCGGAACGGCCGGCCTGGCCAGCCGGAGAAAATCGGTGATGATCGTGTTTATCCTGTCAACTGCCGCCAGCATGGTGTCCACCCGGCCGGCCCGGGGTGAATCCCTTAATTCTTTCTTAAACAGCTGAAGGTATCCCCTCACTGCGGCCAGCGGATTTTTAATCTCGTGCATGGTAATGGCGCACAGTTGTCCCAAAATCGCCAGCCGCTCCGCCTTGATCACCGCCTGCTCCAGTTCCCGGCAGTACCCGGTGTCCTGGAACACGGCCATTGCCCCGGTTATCTCCCCGCGGGCGTTGCGCAGGGCGCGGATGCTCACGGAAAACCGGGAAGTATGTTTTACGCAGTTGAATTCCTGCCCGGTTTTCAATGTCAGGAGCAAAGGATTGTTCTGGCCGCCATCCCCTTTTTCACACGGCAGTTCCCGGAAGTGCCGGCCTCTGGCCTCTCTTGCATCAATTCCCAGCCACTCCGCCAGGAGGTTATTTATCGCAATAATGTTCCCCCTCCGGTCTACGACCAGAATGCCCGCCGGAATTCCGTCCAACACATCGGTTAGCGCCGGCCCGGCTGCTTCACCTGTCGTTCCCCCTTGATCCTTCAAACAATGTCCCCCCCTCAGCATCCTCATCAATACTTCGCAAACGGTAAACTGTATGGGAACCGCTCTCGATTCTTTCGAGGATTCCAATCCCGGCAAGGGCATCCGCGGCGGCAGCCACATCTTTGAGCGGCCGGTGCAGGCGCCGGGCGAATCCTGCGGCTGTATCTATGGCATGAGGGTTGGCCTGAAAAAAGGCGAGGAGATCGATCCTTACAACGCTGTTTCTGACATCCCCCTTATCGTACAAATAAAAAAACTGTTCAGGCAGGCGACTCACCAAACAACCCCCTCTTGATCAGAAGGAAATGCATGAAACTCGCAGTAATCATCCCCCATGGAGGCGCACTTCAGCTCCTCGCAGATAATCGGGCGCTCAAGGATTACGCTCAGGTAGGCGGAGAATTTCCCCCGGAGCATGTCGCAGACCACCCGCGGTGTCCGGTAGAGGGGGTACTCCCGGGCAATGGCAACCTCCATGGAATGATAGCACCTGATCACGGCACGCCCCTCCCCCGGATCGAGGCTGACCAGCTCCGCCGTTCCAAGCCCCACGTTCCTGAACTCCCCGAACAGGGAGGCAAGGGCATCAAGGGGATCGGCATAGTTCTGCTTGGCATGCCCGGCAATAATCCGGGAAGAACGATACCCCGCGTCAAAAAGAACGGCCTTCATAATGTGCGGGGCATAGTCCTTGATTGCCAGGAGAATAAATGCATACATTTCCTTGGTGAAGAGGACGGCTCTTTCTCCGGCGATCTTCAAGAGTTCCCCTTCACGGGTAACCGTCTCCGTTTTCAGCCGGAGTTTCGCGGGAAATATCTTTCCCCGGCAGGTACCGGTGCCTGCATCGATCTCCACCGATGTGGAGTGCTCCACCCCCAGAGCCTGCTTCAGGGCGGCCTGCAGCGCCCCGAGACGGGGGCAGTAAAAAAACAGCCCATCCTCTCCCGCTCCCTTGCAGAAATCCTGGTAGACACACCGCTCCCTCTCCAGGGTGACGAAGACGTTTTCCCCCTCTTCCTCCAGCCGGTAGTCGCCGGCGTCAAGGATGCCCGCCCGGTCGAGAATGCTCAAATAAGATCTGCAGATGGCGGCGGGATGCCCCGCCTGAAGCTCAATCCCCTCCCCGAACTCCTGCAGAACCTGCTGCCCGACGCCGCGGGTTATTTCCTCAAGCCAGTACCTTCCGCTGAAAGGAAGTTTGCCGGCGGTTTTGCTCAGGCTCAAATAAAGATAGTTCAATATCTTCCGGTAGACCTCCGCACTTTCGACCAATCTCTACACCTCCGACTCCGGGGCCAGAATAATTCCGAAAACAGGGCTGATGCCGAACATGTAAGGCGCGGCGCTGAATTTCCCGCTCCTGACCTTGCCCACCTGAAGAATCCGGACCGGCCGGTTTTCAGAGGCCCCGAACTTCATCCGCACGATCACGTTGTAAAGGTGGCTGGCAACGGTCATCACCCTTCCGTCCAGCACCCCGTCCACAAATACGTCCAGGGCGAGGATCCCGTGTTTCCGCAGGTATTTGAGACGGGTGCGGTGGAACTCCATGACCTCTGTGGAATCAAGGGGGGTAAACAGGGTGCTCAGACTGTCCACCACCAGACGGATGCGCCTGCCCTCAAAGCGCTTGACCAGCTCCCGCTCAAGGGCGAAGTATTTATCAAGGTTGTGCTGGTCGGCGATGTGGTATTTTTCCGGGCTTGCCTCCTCCTCATAGGCGTCGACAAAGACCAGGCGCCCGGCCTCCTCGTAGGCCCTGGTCCCCACCTTGAATCCCCCCAGGTGACGGCGCATTACATCGGGGGGCTCGTCACACGCCACGTAGATGCAGACATCCCCGCACCGCAGCCCCTCCTTGATAAATTCCCCGGCCAGCACCGTTTTCCCAATGCCGGTGTCGCCGTGGACCATGATCTGCGAACCGTAAACCATACCCTGGGAAATGATCCGGTCGAGCCCTTCGACTCCAAAATAAGCCAGTGTGCTCACCTAACACCCTCCTACCCTGGGGAATACCTGAATCCCGGTTCTCGTAATTTCCATGAGATGATTACCGGTGACATGGCTTACCCCTCGCATCTTATACAGTTCCAGGTGCCTGATGCGCCTGTTGTGAACCAGGGTCGACCTGAGCAGTATGCTGCCCTGGGCGAGAGCCTGCACAATATCCAGCTGCTGCCCCGCAAATTCACCGCCGGTCGGGTATAAAAAGAGGGTCGTGCACCCCAGATTGTTGAGGTAGCTGATCATGTAAAAGGCCTTTTCCCGCAGTTGAACTGTGTCGTACAGGCGTGCAATGAGGTCGGGCAGGGAATCGATGACAACCCGGCGGATCTGGTTTTGCCTGACGTAATTCCCCAGCGAGAAGATGAACTCGTCGATCTCCACATCCACCAGCGGCCGGTAATACACCTGCACCATACCCTGGCGGGCCAGGCCGGCCAGATCCCAATCAAATGTAGAGGCGTGAGAGAAAATCTTTTCGGGAGTTTCATCAAGGGAAACAAAAAGGCCCTTCTCCCGGTAGAGGAGCGCCCCCCTCACCAGGTATTCCAGCCCCAGGACGGTTTTGCCCGTCCCGGCCTCCCCTGCCACCACAACGCTCGACCCCCGCGGGATTCCACCCTGCAGGAGTTCGTCCAGGCCCCGGATACCCGTTTTTAATTGACTGCCGTCCTGAAATCCGGAAGGCTCCGGGAGATGGGGCCGCAGGGAAAAAATCCGGATTCCTTCCGGGGTGATCTGGAAACTGTGCTTTCCCGACAGATGGGGCTGCCCCCGGCTCTTCAATATTTCTATCGCCCGCCGGCGCTGCAGCCCCCCCTTGGCGTCGTAGCTCAGCCGCACCACCGCGTCCACCAAAAACTCTTCGAAGCTGTGGAGGTCCTCGCTTTCATGCTCCT
>DULK01000039.1 GCA_012840385.1 Syntrophomonadaceae bacterium | reverse complement strand
GTTGGGTCGCGCAGTGATTGAGGACCCTTCTTTGAAGGGGGAAGCTTTTAACTTTGGACTTGACAAACCAGTAACAGTCCTGGAACTTGTAAACATCATATTAAGGCTCATGAAAAGGCTCGATATAATACCTGAAATTAGGAATACGGCTAAGGCTGAGATTCATAATCAATATCTTTCTTCAGAAAAGGCTCGAAAAATGCTAGGTTGGCACCCACTCTATACACTTGAGACCGGTCTAGCGGAAACCGTTCAGTGGTATACAGACTATTTTGCTAAGACGAGAGGGGATAGGGCATGATAGCCGGAGTTAAGATCCGAGAACTCAGGCAGATCCTTGATGAACGGGGTAAAATAATGCACTTCATGCGTTCTGATGACCCGGATTTCGAGCAGTTCGGAGAGGTCTACTTTTCCATGGTGTACCCTGGGGTAGTCAAGGGCTGGCACCTCCATAAGGTGATGACGCTAAACTATGCAGTTCCTGTTGGCGTGATAAAGCTGGTGCTCTACGATGATCGCTCGGCCTCCCCCACCAGGGGAGAACTCATGGAGCTTTTTGTAGGAGAAGGTAATTATGTGCGTGTAACAATACCTCCGGGGGTTTGGAACGGCTTCAAGGGGGTCGGAGTTCAACCCGCCTTGGTGTGCAATTGTGCCAGTCATCCTCACGATCCGGCGGAGATAGTTAGGATAAGTCCAAATGATACACGGATTCCTTACTCTTGGGAACTGGTACATCGGTAAAATAAGGGACGGAAAGATATGACTGATCAGAAAAGGAAGGCACTCGTTATAGGAGCTTCCGGCCTGATTGGGAGTCATCTATTAACTCGTGGTCGAGTCATGGGATGGGAAGTACATGGTACATATAATTCGTTCCCTATTGAGGGTTTGCGCCATCTTTCCTTGACCGATAGAGAAGCTCTCCTTGGCATCCTGAACGAACTTAGACCATCAGTTGTTTTGGTGCCCGGTGCTATTACCAATGTTGACTGGGCGGAAACCCATGAAGAGGAGACGTTTGCGTGCAATGTTGATCCGATTCGACTTATCGCTTCGTGGGCGCGGGATGAAGGTGGTTTAGTGGTGTTTTTCTCTACAGATTACGTTTTTGATGGGAAATCCGGCCCTTATTATGAGGATAATGAGAAGAATCCGTTGTCAGTATATGGTCGGTCTAAAGCTGTGGCCGAGGATATCTTAATTGACTCCGGTGCCAGGGGTCTAATTATACGGACCACGGGAGTTTATGGCAAGGAATCGCAAGGCAAAAATTTTGTTCTGAGGCTTCTAAAGACTTTGGATTCAGGCGGCGAGATCAAAGTGCCAAAGGACCAGATTGGTTCGCCAAGCCATGCCCCAGATGTGGCTAGATTCACCTGGCGATTGATTGATAAGAACCAAACTGGGATATTTAATGTTTCAGGACCCTGTCTCATGGACAGATGGACCTTTGCAACATTGTGTGCTCAATTAACGGGGAGACCGACAAAAGGGATTATAGATGTTAGGACCGAGGAGTTGAATCAGGTTGCGAGAAGGCCTCTTAAGGGTGGTCTATTGGTACATAAGGTGACTAAGACCCTCGGCGTTCTCCCTCAAGATGTGGTCTCTGGTTTATCCGAGATGTTAGATAGCGGAAAAGGGTTGATTTCTTGTGAAGGATAAGATTAAGATTAAGGAGCTTGTGAGGCAGTATTACTATGAGAGGTTTGGCAACCAGCACTTCCGCCCAGGGGTAGATTGGGTTCCTGTATCAGGAAAGGCGTTTGGCCCAGAAGAACTTGAGGCATTGGTTGAGTGTGCCCTTGATTTTTGGCTTACTGCAGGGCCCTACGCAAAACAATTTGAAGAGAAACTTGCGAATATCCTGAAGGTACCTCGAGTATGCTTGACTAATTCCGGCTCCTCGGCTAATTTGCTATGCATATCAGCACTCTGCTCAAATGCTATGGGTGATAAAAAGCTCAAACCCGGAGACGAAGTTATAACTTCTGCCGTTGGATTTCCTACCACTCTTAACCCGATACTTCAGAATGGCCTTACAGCCGTCCTTGTGGATATTGAGCTAGGAACCTACAACCCAAGACCCGAAGCTATCGAGGAAGCTATAACAGAGAAGACTCGTGCAGTAATTCTTGCGCACACATTAGGTAATCCCTTTGATGCCCAAGCTATTAGAGCGTTATGTGATAAGCATGGATTATTTTTGATCGAGGATGCCTGCGACGCATTAGGTGCGAAATTCAATGGGCGCCCAGTAGGTTCCTGGGGGGATCTTGCTTCATTTAGTTTTTATCCTGCCCATCACATAACTACTGGTGAAGGTGGGGCTGTAGCGTGTTCTTCTGTCCAGTGGGCTAGGATAATAGAGTCTCTGAGGGATTGGGGAAGGCATTGCTGGTGTGAGCCGGGACATGACAATACCTGTGGTCGAAGATATAACTGGAAGTTCCCTGGTCTTCCGGAAGGATACGACCATAAGTATGTGTATTCCGAGGTGGGGTATAACCTCAAGATGACAGATTTGCAGGCAGCTATTGGGCTAGTCCAATTGGAGCGATTGGATTCCTTTGCGGCGATCAGACAACGGAATTTCAAGGCCCTCCATGAGTTATTTAGTAAATATGAAGATTGGTTTATACTCCCATGCAATGTTAAAGGTGCAGAGCCATCCTGGTTTGGATATCCCGTGACAATAAAGCCTAATGCCCCGTTTGCAAGAATCGAACTCTTAAAATACCTCGAGGAGAAGCGGATTGGTACGCGGCTGATATTCGGAGGAAATCTTACTAGACAGCCGGCATATCAAGGGCACCCTCTGGTCAGGGTGGTAGGACCTTTGACCGCTAGTGACATAGTTTTGAATAGCTCATTCTGGCTGGGGGTGTGCCAAGCCATTGACGGAGTTAAATTACGATACATGTTAGAAAGTATTATGGATTGGTTAGAAGAGTATTAAACGTGTTTTATGTCTAGTTCTAGCGGATAGATAACTTGTATATATGGATGCCTAAAGGGGGGGCAGCGTGAAAGTTAGTATTTGCATCCCGCATTTTAACCAGCATGAGTACCTAGAACGGGCTGTGGAAAGCGCTTTAAGACAAGCATGTGATGGAATTGAGCTTGAGATAGTCGTATGTGATAATGCCTCACCAAATTGCTGTCAAGAAGCACTCGCGCGCTGTGAGGGAATGGATGATCGTGTGAGGGTAATTAGGAATACATATAACATCGGAATGGTCGCAAATTGGAACAAGACTGTCAGAGAGTCAACTGGTGATATTATATGCCTTTTGTCTGCGGACGACGAGCTACTCCCTGGTGCAGTAGAAAAAGTGTGTCACGAGTTTGAGGCTGATCCTGAGGTTGTTTTGGTTTATGGTGGTAGCAAGGTTGTTGTAGGATCAGAGACGCAAAAGAGATTGGGGAGGAGATTTCCGGGCCCTGTTGAGCGGAATTACGAAAGACAGATCTTCCGTCCGCCATCATTTCTTGAGGTTAATATATCAAAACCTCAGATTCAACTTTGCTCCGCATTCTTTAAAAGGGCGGCTTACGAGATAGTGGGCGGATTTAAGGGTGAAGCGGGAACCCAGGCAGATTGGCTATTCTGGGGTGAATTGGGAGCAATCGGTACCGTGGTACGACTAGATGCTACCCTCGGGCTTTATAGGGTCCATGACAGGAGTCAAAGTTTTGAGTCAGCACTCTCCTTTAAATGGATATTATACCATTATTGTGCTGAAGACTACCTCTTGAGATTATTGCGCAATGTCGAGCCGCAGGGCGCTGATTCGTCGAGTTTTCTTAATGCTCGAGCTCGAGAGGCTTCCTTATCCAGTATTAAAAACTGTCTACAAAGTCCAAGGAGACGTTTTGCCCTTCGTCAGATGCTGCTCGTGTATTCTCTCTGGCCTTCTACGAGGATGTTTATATTTGGTTGTGCGGTTGCCTTGCTTTCTTTTATGCCGAGTAGGATAGTGGCTTGTCTTCGATGGTTGGCTAGGAGTATTAAGGGCATGAAGCGAAAGCGTGCCGAAATAAAGACCTGACGGTAGGATTTGAAATTTGGCATGTGGCAAACCCGGATTTCCCAAGGGTCGCTTGAAGGGCTGCGTTTTGGTAATTGGTAGTTTAGAATGACTGGATTTTACAGGACGAGCATGGAGTCTTCAGCGTCTTTTTGCCAATATGAACCCTTTAAGCTCAGGATGTCGGGCCTAACTCCTCCGACTTTAATTGGGTAGTTTTCAGCCATAATAGTGGATATAACTAGCCATCTTGGATAAAATCTTGGCGTAGCGATAAGTGAGGGAGGCAATAATGTCAGCATCACGAGCATCTAGTTTAGAAAAGGGTGGCAGGGGCTTTAATAGTCGTGTTCTGGTGGTGGCTCATGAATTTCCATTTCCCCCCATCGGTGGAGGTAGAATAAAAACCTACCATGTATTGAAAGCATTGGTTCCTTACCACGAGGTCCATCTTTTTGCTTTGAAGGAGAATAGCGATATAGATCACAATTCTTGTGACCTTCCGCTAGCCTCCACTACAATAATACCCATCCGGCGTCATAGACAATTGTTGGGATACTTGTCAGCCCTATTTTCTCCGTTGCCTTATGGATTTAAGGTGATATCTACCAAGCAAGTGCGCCATGCTTTGGCGGAGCTTATTGATCGAGTGAATCCGGATCTAATTGTTGTAGATTCCGCGTCTATGGCTCATCTACTCGCTGGCAACAGCCAGGCTAAGGTTCTCACCCAAGCTGACTGTTTTTCCCTGCTAGAGAAGCGACTCGCTCGTTCTTCTGGGTTTTTACCGCTAAAATTGCATTACTGGATATATTACCTCAAAGCATTGTGGTACGAAAAGCGCATATATCCATCTTATGATGCCTGTATTGTGGTTTCTCCTATTGATGCTGAGGCTTTAAGGGTTGTAATAGATGGTTCTGTGCCGATACACTACGTTCCAAATGGTGTTGATGTTAACTTTTTCAAACCATTGGAAGTCCCGGTCCAGCGACAAAGCTTAGTATTTGTCGGATCGATGCACTATATGCCAAACGTGCAGGCAGCGATATCCTTAGTGCATGATATACTACCAGGAGTGCGACAGTCTTACCCTGATGCGAAAGTGTTTATTGTTGGCCGGGATCCTACGCCGGCTGTATTAGCCTTGGCGGATATTAAAGGAGTCGTAGTTACGGGAGCGGTGGAGGATGTTAGACCATGGATTGCTCAGTCTGAAATTGCAGTGATCCCCCTCTGGGCCGGTACGGGCATCAAAAACAAGGTGCTTGAGATTCTTGCTATGGGTAAGCCTTTGGTGACTACACCGATTGGTGCTGAGGGACTCGCTATCGTAGATGGTATTCATGCGTTGATCAGAAGGAATCCACGCGAGATAACGGATGCGGTAATTTCCCTCCTCCAGAGTCCAGATCTGCAGCGCCGTCTATGTAAAGAGGGCCGCGAGTTTGCGGAATCCCAAAGCTGGGACAGGGCAGAGGAGACATATGCTAGGGTCGTCGCTGAGGTACTCTCGAGGAGGCACCCTGTCCCCTTCAGATATGTGTAGTCGTACCGTACGTGGTACTTTTATCACCTGCGCCGCGGCCTGGGGTATCTCGGAGTATCCTCCGGCTGGCCGTGGTTCCCAGCAACACGGGCCTCCGGGCGGGGTTCTTCCCGTGGCTGGGAGTTCATCTAACTCTTTATGCGAGTTATATGAGGGGTAGATACCATGAAATTGTGTTTTATTGCGCCTGGCCACAGCTATCATACGGTTCAGTGGATCAAGTTTTTCTCTCAAGGAAAGCACGATGTATACCTCATTGATGTCGGCCATGAATTGAATAACTCCTTAATTCAGCTTGGGGTGAAATGCGACGATGTGACTAGCAAAAGAAAGGGGTGGGGGGCCCTACCGTGGATGGTTCATGCTATTTTAGAGATACGCAAAAAAGTATCTAGCCTGAGGCCCGATCTTGTTCATGCTTTTCCGGTTTTTCCTGCTGGTTTTCTTGCGGCTGAATCTTTGGAGTCCTCTGTACCGTTTGTGATAACCGGGTGGGGCTCCGAGGTGCTTGTGGCACCATGGAGAAGTTGGATGATAAGGCTCTGTAACCGCCTCGCTTTGAAGAGAGCTAACCTGCTTACTGCCGAGTCACTACCGGTTTTAAGTTCAATGGCATGGCTTCGTGGCTCGCCTTGTAATGGAGTGCTCATACAATTCGGGGCCGAACTAGATATTTTCAAGCCTGCGGAGAACAAGGAATCGCTACGTCAACAGCTTAATCTGCCGAAGGATAAATTCATAATCTTTAGCGGACGCGCTGCGATTCCTAATTCCAACCTCGAGGTGGTGTTAAAGAGTTTCCATATGTTTTTGAGTGAATTTCCAAATGCTATTCTGCTCTTTGCTTATGCTTACGGTAATATGGAAGAGAAGTTGCGTGGACTATGTTCCTCACTAGGTATATTGGAGAATGTCCTGTTTCTAGGGGCAGTAGAGTATAAGCAAATGGCAGCGGTACTTAGTGCCAGTGATGTTTGTGTGTCTGTCCCATCTTCTGACAGTTTTCCGCGCATTGTATGGGAATCAATGGCGAGCGGTGTCCCTGTGGTCATTAGTGACCTCCCTTGGCGGACAGGGTATATTGAGGATGGGGTTCATGCGCTAGTTGTCGCTCCTGGCGACGAACTTGGCTTATTCCGTGCTCTTGAAAGACTGGTTAGTGATACTCTGCTGCGTACGACTCTTATTAATAATGGTTTGGAATTAGTGCGTGCACGCGGGGATTATTTGAAGGAGATGAAAAGGATGGAACAAATATACGAGGCGATCTGTAGACGCAGTTTGAGTATAGATGATATTCTGGGGGTCTTTCAGGTTTATCCTTCAGATGTGGCTCTGAGGTAAGGAGACTTCGCTAGATTATGGAGAAGGTAATTCCCCTTGTCGGTTATATTAGCTCAGCAGCAATTCTGATTAGCATTCTGAAAGGCAAGTATTCTAATGCGCTCGTTTGGACGGTTTTTGCTTTCTGTGTAGCTGGAACTTTTCAGATAGCCCCGGTAGGCAATTTCGGCCTATCCTTCGGAAACGCTATCCTCGTTTCGGCGTTCACCATGACCATACTCAGTGAACTTGCTGTCCGGAAAGCGATTTTGCATATATTTCCCAGAGGGGATTTCCGTACTATTAGCTTCGTTGCGTTGGTCTGTTTACTTTGCGTATATCTTTGTGTCGGAATTCTTCGTGGTAACGAATTTAAGTATATCTTGTACGACTTAAACCAGTGGAGTTACTTTTTACTTAGCGTAGGCTTGGTGAACTTCTGGGTGCTGCGTTTGGACAGAGATGAGGTTCTACGTGCATTTGACCGAATTTCGCGTGCTATCTTGGTCGCAAACGTCATACTTGTTGCCGTGGCTGTCGGCGGTATTCTACAGGGTCATACAGTTGTTGATCTGGGAAGATTGGATCCTGTGGCTCTTGGTCAAGCTTATGTCCATTGGGGAGACTTTCGGCCAGTTCGTATACTTACAGGAACCTCCTATATGCTTACAGTGCCTATCTTCTACTGGGCCACAGAGACATTGACTGCGGCTAGCCGACTGCGACGATTGAGGTGTGGTTTCTTAGCGGCTTTGGGTCTTATACTCTCGCAAGTAGGCATGAATCGCAGTACCATTTTAATTACTGTAGGCACTATCTTTTTGTGGTTTATCCATATTTGGATGATCAAAAGATGTGGTCGACTGTTGAGACTTCGCATAATAGTCAGCATAGGCATTATAACGCTATTACTATACGTCATATTTGCTATGTTAGGCCTCTCTAAATGGTTTTGGTTCTATATTGCTTACGGGGATAAGCATCGCTTTGCAGAAGCCGCAGCGGTGTGGCAAATCCTAAAGGCCTCATGCCTACTCGGCGGGGGCATAGGGCAAAGTTACACTTTCTGGGATGCAGGGCGTGGCGAGGAGTTGGTCTGGTTCATTCCGCATCTTGCCTTTATGTGGGTCCCTCTACAATTAGGAGTTAGTGGTACGATAGTGTGGTGGTCTTATTGGGTAAGCGGCTTTTTGCGAGTCACCAAATGTGTCCGTTTATCTCAGCTGGCGGGTTCTCAAAGAGAGTCTGCTGTGTTTATTGGTATGCTTATGGGACTGATATCATATTTGGCGCAATCAATTCAGTCGCCTTTGATCTTTGGGGCACATAGCTTTCTAATGCAGGCAGTTATATTTGGGCTATCGGCGCGTTTTCTTGTCCTGGGTAATTCTTGCGTCCTAGGAGGGTGTTTAAAAAGTGGTTCGTTGCCTTCATGAATGGCTGCGACATGTTAGTGCCCCAGGCTTTCTAGGCAGTACATAATATAATTAGGATACTTTCGAAGAAACCGAGGGTTCTTATTTTAAACATCTTCATAGGTTTACAATGTTTGAATTGGAGTTGATGCATTGGTGAAGCAAATAACCCAAGACTACCGCCACGGCAAACTTTACGTTGACGAAGTCCCTGTTCCGCTCCTTAAAGACAAGGGTGCCATTGTTCGCACACGGTGTTCTGTTGTGAGTGCCGGGACGGAGCGCTCTATGCTTGAATTTGCCTCCCAGGGGCTGGTAGGGAAGGCCCGGTCGCGGCCGGACCTGGTGAAGCAGGTGATCCGCAAGGTGAAGTCGGATGGGTTGATTGCCGCCTACAGGGCGTCCATGTCCCGGCTGGATGTGCCGCTTCCGCTCGGCTACAGCTCAGCAGGGGAGATTGTCGAGGTGGGTGCTTCGGTGCCTAGCTTCAAGGTTGGCGACCGGGTCGCCTGCGCCGGCGGGGGGTATGCCTCCCACGCGGAACTGGTCTATGTGCCCAAGAATTTGATGGTGAAAATTCCCGAAGGTGTCTCATATGAAGACGCGGCCTTTGCCACTGTAGGGGCGATTGCACTTCAAGGCGTCAGGGTTGCGGATATAAGGCTCGGGGAAAGGGTTGTCGTAATCGGACTCGGGCTTCTGGGACTGCTCACGGTGCAGATCCTCAAGGCGGCCGGATGCATGGTTTTAGGGACCGACCTGAATCCCGACAGGGTAAAGCTTGCCCTGGATCTTAGTGCCGATTCCGCAATTGTAACGGAGCCGGATGTTTTGGCAGAGTCCGTCGCGGCTTTTACTTCGGGGCGCGGCGCCGATGCCGTGATCATCACCGCGGCAACCAAAAGCAATGCGCCGACCGAGCTTGCGGGCGAGATCTCGCGGCTCAAGGGGCGGGTTGTTGCAGTAGGGGACGTGGGGATGAACATCCCCCGGAGGACTTACTACCAGAAGGAGCTGGAATACAGGATCTCCATGTCCTACGGCCCTGGGCGCTACGACCCCAACTACGAAGAAAAGGGCATCGACTATCCTTACGCCTATGTTCCCTTTACGGAGCAGCGGAACCTGGAGACCTTCCTGCAGCTGGTGAAAGAAGGCCGGGTGACTCCAGGCCGCCTCGTTACCCACCGCTTTTCCATTCATGAGGCCGAAGAGGCGTATGAGATGATCAGGAGTGGGGAGGGCGGGTATCTTGGCGTGGTGTTTACCTATCCGGAGGATTCTCCCATCAGGCGAAGGGTCGATCTCAAGGTCGAGGAGGGCAGAAGCACTCCCGAAAACTCTGTGAAGTTGGGAATGATCGGCGCAGGAAACTACGCGAAGTTGATGCTGCTTCCCTATTTGTCCAGGATGAAAGAGGTAGAGTTCGTCGGTGTTTCCACCTCCACCGGCATCAGCGGGAAGCATGCCGCCAGAAAGTATGGATTCAGGTTCTGCACCACGGATAATGAGGAGATTTTCAGAGATAAGGATATCAATGCCGTGGTGATTGCTACCCGCCATAACCTTCACGCGGACCTGACGGTGCGCGCCCTTGCCTCCGGCAAGCATGTTTTTGTGGAGAAGCCCCTTGCCACCGGCGAGGCGGAGCTGTCCCGGCTGGTGGAGGCTGTGCGCAACTCAGACAGAATTCTCATGATGGGTTTCAACAGGAGGTTTGCCCCGCTGGCCGTTGAAGCGAAGAGGTTTTTCGCGGGTCGTGCCGGGCCTCTCTCCATGATTTACAGGGTTAACGCCGGAGCGGTTCCGCCTGACCACTGGACGCAGGACCCCGAGGAAGGAGGGGGGAGGATCGTCGGCGAGGTTTGCCACTTCGTGGACCTGCTGCAGTTCCTGTGCGGTGCCAGACCCGAGACCGTTTATGCCGCGGCTGCCGGTAGAGAGGAGGGTGCGCTGCCGGAGGACAACCTCAGTGTCACCATCAGGTTTGAAGATGGTTCGGTAGGTACGATTGCTTACTTCAGCACCGGCGACAGGGCGATTCCCAAGGAATACGTGGAAATCTACGGTGAAGGCAAAACCTTTATCCTGGAAGACTTCCGCCGTGCAAGGTTCGCAAGCGGAGGGAATGTCCGTGTCCTCCGCGGGGGCGGGCAGGATAAGGGTCAGAAGGCCGAACTACAGGCCTTTGTTCAGGCCGTGCTTGGAAAACGCCCGGCGCCGATTCCCTTTGAGGAGCTGGTTTACACCACACTTGCCACCTTTCGCATTATGGACTCTTTAAAGGAGAGATGCGAAGTTCCGGTGGGGTGGACCCGGGATTTGGAGCAGGAAAATGAGATTCGGCGATGTTTTTAGCCTGATTTGCGAAATGGGCCCCGCCTGGCTCTGCTGGCGGGCTTTATACGAAGTTGGGCTGCGAACGGGTGTTATGCGGTGGCGGTTCCGACCTCGAAGTATTGATGTCTTTCTTTCCCGCAGTTTCGGGGTGTCCCCTACTGACTTAGACCTTTACCTCGTGGAGGAATGGCAAAAGGCCGATTCAGGTTTTTTCTTTCACGATCTTTCCGGTTATGCCGGGGCCGTAGCTGATCCCGGGAAAGTCGTAGAGATTGCGGACGCCGCCCTGGAGGGAAGATTTCTTTTTTTCAGCCGCTGGTGGGCGGATCTCGGCAGTCCGCCGGATTGGCTTTTAAATCCCGTGGATGGCATCCGTTTCCCCGGTGAGGCCCACTGGACGTCGATCCCCGACCTTTCGGAAGAGCTTGGGGATATCAAGTATGTTTGGGAGGCTTCCCGGTTTCCCCAGGTGTATTACTTTGTTAGGGCTTTTGCGGCAACCGGAGACGAGCGATATGCCGAGGGGTTTTGGAGCCAGTTTGAGTCATGGGTCAAGACAAACCCGCCCGAACTGGGGCCCCACTGGCGGTGCGGCCAGGAGATAGCCCTCCGGAGCTTTGCCTGGCTTTTTGGATTGTATGCTTTCAGGAACTGCCGGGCCACAACGCCGGGGCGGGTGGCGCTTCTTCTTAAATACCTCTGGTACAACGCCTGGCACATCGAGAAGAACCACTGGTATGCCCTGCGGTGTGTCAGGAACAACCACTCCCTGAGCGAGGCCGCAGGAATGTTTACGATCGGGACTCTTTTTCCGTTTTTTAAAGAGGCAGCCCGGTGGAGGGAAAAGGGCTTCAGGCACCTGGTTAGAGAGGCCATGTGGCAGATCTACCAGGATGGGACCCACATGCAGCACTCCATGAATTATTCTCGCTTTGTCGTTCAGCTCTTTACCTGGTGTGTGAGGATTGGCCAGCTCAGCGGGCTGGAGTTTCCCGGCCCGGTTAAAGACCGCCTGCGCAAGTTTCTTTTCTTTTTATACAGTGTTCAGGACGAAAGGACGGGAAGGGTTCCAAATTACGGATCGAATGACGGCGCGCTTATTTTTCCCCTTACGTCCTGCGGTTACCTTGATTACCGGCCTTCGCTCAATGCCTTGAGCCTGGTCCTGGACGGAAAGAGGCTGTATGAGCCGGGCCCCTGGGATGAGGAGGCGGTTTGGTTCTGCGGGCCGGACTTATGTAAGAAAAAGGATGAGGCGTCGGGGCAGCCACTTCCGTTGTCGCGCGTTGCTGCGGGTTTTCCTGTTGGCGGTTATTATCTCCTGCGGGGCCCAAACTCCTTTGCTCTGGTTCGCTGCGGCAGGTACCGCCACCGCCCTTCTCAAGCTGACATGCTCCACGTTGACCTTTGGTACAAAGGGCATAACATTTTTATCGACCCGGGAACGTATTCTTACAACCCCCGGGGCGGGTGGATTGGTTACTTTGCAGGAACCGCTTCGCATAATACCGTCGTTGTTGACGGGCGCGACCAGATGAAAAAAGGCAGCCGTTTTCTCTGGCATGATTGGGTCCGCGGAAAGACCCTGCTGTTTAAGAAAATTGGGCAGGCTTACGTTTTTCTCGGGGAGCATTACGGGTACCTGCCTGTTGTCCACAGGAGGCTCGTGGTTCAGAGAGACGACACCTACCTGGTTGTAGACGACCTCTTTGGCGACTCGGCGGAGCATGAATATGTTCTTCACTGGCTGGTAGGGGATTACGAGCTTGCGCCTGCTGCTGCGGGTGCCGTAATTCAGGTGGGAGAAGACAGGCTGCAGCTGCGGATAGGCTGCACCTGTGGTGGTTCTGGGAGTTGGGTCCGGGGGGATGAAAAGTCCAGGCGGGGCTGGCGGTCGCTCTACTACGGCGAAAAGATCCCGGCCTGGTCTTACCAAATGGCCGTTGCGAGTGCAAATCCTGTCAGGTTTTACACCCTTCTGTCGCCGGTGTCTGAGTGCGCAGGTGAGACAGGTGAGAAGCTTTTGGATGCCGCTTTAAATGGCGATGAGGTCGATTCGATTCTCCAGATGTGGGGCGTGCCTTCTATTGATGGCATTGGGTTAACTCTGTCCAAACATTCATGAAGTGAAAGGTGGTTTTATTGTGAAAGTATGTATAATCGGTTTGGGTTATATAGGGTTTCCCACAGCATGTGTTGTAACCAAGGCAGGCTATGAAGTTCTTGGGGTGGATACTAATTCCGACATCATAATCAAGCTTAAAAACGGAGGGCTCCACATTATAAACGAAGATGGACTAGCGGATATTGCCAGGGAGGCTTTTAATGAAGGAAGGCTCAGGGTTTCAGACAAGCCCGAGCCTGCAGATGTTTTTATCATTGCCGTTCCTACTCCTTTTCGGCAAAACTTCTATAGGCAGGAAAACTCCCTTGCTGGAAATGATGTTGTTGCAGAAAAAGTGGCCGCCACTTCCGTCAAAGACAGGTTCAGGGGGAATGATTTGCCTTATACTGCCGACCTTTCCTATGTGGAGCGTGCAACGCGCGATCTTGCAACGTATCTCTCCAAAGGGAACCTCGTAATCCTGGAATCAACCGTCCCGCCCGGCACGACAGTGAATCTCGTTCAAACCGTCCTTGAGGAAGAAACAGGGCTTGTTTGTGGACATGACTTTTTTCTCGCCCATGCTCCTGAACGGGTACTGCCGGGTAATATCTTACATGAACTTATATATAACGATCGGGTGATAGGGGGCGTGGATTCAGAGTCTGGCGAACGGGCTGTTGCTTTTTACAAGAGTTTTGTGAAGGGGGATGTCGTAAAGACCGATGCCACTACTGCCGAACTGGTTAAGCTTATGGAAAATACCTTCAGAGATGTGAATATTGCGCTTGCTAACGAATTTGCGCTGATAGCTGAAAAGCTTGGAGTAGATATTTTTCATGCCATTTCTCTGGCAAACCGTCACCCAAGGGTAAATATACTGAAGCCAGGCCCCGGTGTAGGCGGTCATTGCCTTGCTGTGGATCCGTATTTTATCGTGCAGGTTGTTCCGGAAACGGCGCGTCTTATCAGCCTTGCACGTGAAATCAATTCTACTATGCCTTATCATGTGATGAGGCTTTTTGAGGGAATCGCCACCCGATGCGCGCAAAAAGGAAAGCCGGTTAAAAAGGTGGCGTTGCTCGGGGCGTCTTACAAAGCCAATGTGGGAGATGAACGGGAGAGCCCGGCCATTAAGGTTGCACACTTGCTCAGTGAAAAGGGCTATCCTGTGGTTATTCATGATCCGTACATTGAAATTTACAATTCTTTATCCCTTGATGATGTGGTTCGGAGGGCCGATGTTTTGATCTTATTAACAGACCATGATATTTATCGAGCACAACTTGAGCCACATAAAGTTTTTAATTTGATGCGGCAGCCTGTTGTGCTGGATACCCGGGGCTTTTTCGGGCAAGAGTGGGATGCAATGGGTTTTGAGATGATTCGTTTGGGTGTTGGCAAAAGGAGTTGTTAGATAATGGCAGTTGATGACTCTAAGGGTGAATCTTTGCCTGGGGAGATCTGGATGATCAATCATTATGCGATAACCCCCGATCTCCCCGGCGGGACAAGGCATTACGATTTCGGCTGCGAACTTAAAAAAGCGGGCTTCACCGTCAGGATCTTTGCATCGGATGTCAACCACGCTCTTCGCAGGCACGTCAAACTCAAGGACGGGCGGCTTTGGACGGCGGAAAGCGTCAACGGGGTTGATTTCATATGGGTGAGAACAGCGGACTATCAAAGAAACGACTGGCGGCGCGCCTGGAACATGCTCTCTTTTGCTTTCAATGTGCTCAGGGTAGGGTTTCGAGTGAAGGGTTTTCCTCATGCGATTGTCGGTTCTTCACCCCACTTATTTGCTGCACTCAGCGCCTGGTGGCTTGCCAAACGCAAGGGTGCCAGTTTTATACTCGAATTGAGGGATTTGTGGCCGCAGGCCCTTGTGGATATGGGGTTGCCGGAGTCAAGCATTATGGTTAGGTTGCTGAGGATCATCGAAAAATTTCTATACACTGTAGCCGACAAGATCATCATTCTGGCACACGGGTCGTATAGTTACCTGGTCAACCGTGGTGTTACACCCGGTAAGATTGTTTATATCCCTAACGGAGTCCATCTGGGAAATTTCCGGCTGGATAACCATCAGAAAACGCGGCTGCAGGCCCGCGCGAGATTTGGATTCACCAGGTTTACTGTTGTATATACCGGAGCCCATGGGCCGGCAAATGCACTTGAAACCATCCTTGGGGCTGCCGATTTATTGAGAGGGAGGAATGATGTGGAATTTGTCCTGGTGGGTGACGGCCAGGTTAAAGACGACCTCTTGAGGAAGGCCGCCGGACTCAAGCTTGAAAATGTGCGGTTTCTGCCTCCTGTACCCAAAAATGAAGTTCCCGAACTCCTGGCTGCGGCGGATGCGGCTGTGATTACGCTTCGGGCCGTTGATGCCTTTTCGTATGGAGTAAGCCCCAACAAGCTCTTCGATTATATGGCTGCCTGCAAGCCTGTGATATGCGCAGTTCCAGGTGAGATGGCGCGGCTTGTTGAGCAAAACAAGGCAGGAGTGGCTGTCGAGGCCGAGAACCCCAGGGCTCTTGCAGCGGCAGTCGAACATATCCTGGCCATGAACGAGGGGGAAAGAGGGGCGATGGGAAGAAGGGGAAGAGAACTCATCGAGCGGGAATTTTCAAGAGAGATATTGGCCAAGCGCCTGCTCGAATCTTTGGGATGCCTTTAAATCTGGAGGAATTCAGAGTATGGACCCAAGGTGGTTATCATTGATGCAATCCGAGCTGGTAACAGGGCCTTTATGGATGATCCTGGGTGCGATTCTGGATGAGCCGGTGAAGCCGCCTGGTTTGTTTGATCCAACCTTGATAGTGGAAGAAGGTTTAACAATTGTGAAAGTTATGAAAGAATTCGCATAAGCCGGGATCAATTATAAGGTTTTTAGGGATTCTTCTACTAGTTAAGCGCGCGAGGTGTTGATGTCTATGAAGATCACTACTATTCTTGATCAGATCGACCTGGGGAGTATGGCTCTGCCCGAGTTTCAACGGGGATATGTATGGAACCGTGACCAGGTGCGCAGCCTGATGCGAGGGCTTTATTTCCTCCTGGATGATGAGACCTTTGAGTTTTATATGCCTTCAAAAATGAAAGGGAATCCCCATCCTATGTTGCTCGTTTTGCCTGTCATCTTGCCAGGGTACGAGAATTGAAAGGTTGGTATCGATGAGGCTTTATGAGATACGCGATCCCATAATCGGATTTATCACGATCAATGAATGGGAAAGGGAAATAATTGATCACTGGGCTTTTCAGAGATTGCGCCGTATTAAACAGCTGGCGTGGACTGATATGGTGTATCCGGGAGCCACTCACAGCCGATTCGAGCATTCTCTGGGCGTGATGCATATTGCAACACAGATGTTTGATTCCATAGTACAAAAGAATGCTGAATTCTTAAAATCCGAAATGAATTTTACTGATGCCGGTTTCCAACGTGATCGGGTTTTGGTTAGATTGGCGAGCCTTTTGCATGATGTGGGGCATGCTCCCTTTTCCCATGCAGGTGAGGAGGTAATGCCTTTAAATCCTGCAACCGATAAGCCTTATAAACATGAAGCATATTCAGAAGCAGTTATCAGACATCTTTTTAAGGATGTGATTGAAAATCATCCTTTAAACCAAAATTACCATATTAAAGCTGATGATGTGGCGGATTTTCTTGCTGGTAAGACTTCAATCCAACGCAGTCTGCTATGGCGCAGCCTGATAACCAGTCAACTTGATGCCGATCGAGCCGATTATCTTTTGCGCGATTCGCATCATATTGGGGTTGAATATGGTAAATATGATTTGAAGCGGCTTCTGGTAACATTGACAGTAGCCTACGATGAGAATGGCGAGCCAGTACTGGGTGTAGAGGAAGGCGGCTGGCATGCCGCTGAGGGTCTGATTTTGGCGCGCTATATGATGTTTACGCAGGTATACTTTCAACACACGAGGCGGGCTTATGATTATCATTTAGTCCGCGTAATGCAGCATTTGTTAGAAGAAAGCCTCCAAGGTGCAGATTCCCAAGGGGGTAAATTTCCGCCACCTACTTCAGCAGATAACATAACACTGTATCTTCAGTGGAACGATTGGCGTGTGTATGGTCTTATTCACTCCGGACAAGGTGGTCCAGATGCGGAGCTTATCAAGAAACGCAGACATCACCGGTCTGTCTTTCAAACGAGTGAGGTCCCCACAGTTCAGGAGTTAAATCTACTGGAAGATATTTGCAACGAATTAGGAGAATTGGTTTGTTTTATAGATGAAGCTGAGAGCTCCTGGTATAAGTTTGGCAGGGAGGACATTTATATTTTGCCAGACGAAAATAAAAAGAATTCCCGGAAGACAAAGCAGCTATCTACCATCTCGAGCGTTGTTAAGGGCTTAAAACCCATCAGGCAAAGAAGGGTTTATGTTCCTTTGGAGAGAAAAAAGGATGCAGAAAAAAAGATAAAAAAAGTACTCGGAGATCTTGGAGGTGCATGATGTGAAATTGAATATTCCTTGGCATCAATATGCTTTGATTGTTTATCTGGCGGAAAAGATGCAGGAAAAGAAGCAGCGGTTCGGTAAAACTGCTCTGCAAAAGTTGATTTACTTGCTCCAAACGATATTTAAAGTCCCGGTTGGATATCAGTTTAGTTTATATATTTACGGCCCTTTTTGCAGCGATCTGATGGATGACCTGGATTATGTTAGCTGCATAGGGGGCGTGGCGGTAACGATGGATCAGGGCTCTACCGGTTACACCATTTCTTCTTCATCTAACGCCGAGCTGATTAAGAATAAAGCGCAGGACTTCCTGGATGTTTATCAATCTCAGATAAATAAACTATTGGATGAATTTGGTTCTATGCGTGTCAGGGATCTGGAACTGCGGTCTACTATTATATTTGTTGATCGCGATGCCTTAACTAGTGGTAGGGAAATAACCAGAGATGATTTTATTCAGGAAATAAAGAGCATCAAGCCGCACTTTTCTTATGATGAAATCAAAGAGGCCATGGAAGAACTCGAAAGCCGCGGCTATATTGAGCGGCGCATGTAGACAGATACCAATGGTTACAACGACGACCTAGGGTGGGTATACGGTAAATGCTTTCATTGTGGATTAAACGCCTTATTGATTTTCTGGGGGCATTGTTCGGGCTGTTGGTTTTGTCTCCCTTGATGTTGATTATTGCTATTCTGGTGCTGGTGAGCATGGGCGCACCGGTGCTGTTCCGGCAGGTGCGGCCGGGCCTGCACGGAAAGCCTTTTGTGCTTTACAAGTTTCGCACCATGCGGGATGCTTTCGACGGGGATGGGAAGCCGCTACCTGACGACAGGCGGCTGACGCCGCTCGGGCGTTTTCTGAGAAACACCAGCTTGGACGAACTGCCGGAGCTGTACAACGTGCTCAAGGGGGAGATGAGCCTCGTCGGGCCGCGGCCCCTGCTCATGGAGTATCTTGACCGCTATACACCTGAACAGGCGCGCCGCCATGAGGTGAAGCCGGGGATCACCGGATGGGCGCAGGTGCATGGGCGTAACGCCCTTTCCTGGGAGGAGAAATTTCGGCTCGACGTCTGGTATGTGAATCACCGGTCCCTCTGGCTCGATATCAAGATCCTCCTGCTCACTCTTTGGAAGGTCCTGCGGCGGGAGGGGATAAGCCACTCCGGCCACGCTACCATGCCGGAGTTTAAGGGAAGTGGAAAATATGGATCCTGTTAGGGATGCCGTATTTGTGGTCGGAGCCGGCGGCCATGCCAAGGTGGTGATGGCGACGCTGCTCGATGCGGGTTTTTCGATTGCTGCGCTGCTGGACGACAACCAGGCTAAATGGGGGTCTGAATTTTTCGGTTTACGGGTGGCAGGCAGTTTGGAAATGTTGCGTGATATGCGTTGCAGTGCCGTTATAGCCGTCGGCGATAATCGGTCCCGCAGGGATATCTCATTGCGTTACGGTGAATGCCGATGGTTGACCGTGGTGCATCCCGCTGCGTACGTACATGATAGTGTGCAGCTTGGAGCCGGTACGGTGATTATGGCTGGTTCAGTTATCCAGCCGGATTCCCGTCTTGGAGATCATGTAATTGTTAATACCGGAGCAACCATTGATCACGATTGCGAGATCGCGGATTTTGTTCATATTGCTCCCGGTGTTCACTTGGCCGGGGGTGTTTCTGTGGGTGAAGGGGCCTTACTTGGAATCGGGTCAGTGGTTTTACCCGGGAAAAAGATTGGAGCATGGGCGATAGTTGGAGCCGGGAGCGTCGTCGTTGACGATGTTCCCTCGTTTATGACGGTCGCCGGGGTGCCGGCGCGCCCGATGAGAAAGGAATGACTGAAGATGCAGAGGATCCAGATGGCGCTTCCCGATCTGGATGAAAGCGATATCGAAGCGGTGGTTGAGGTTCTGCGCAGCGGCAGGCTGGCTCTGGGGCCGCGGGCGGAGGAGTTTGAGCGGCTTGTTTGCGAATACATCGGGGTAGAGCACGCCGTGGCGGTGAGCTCCGGGACGGCGGCCCTGCACCTGATGGTGCAGGCGTTAGGGATCGGCCCAGGGGATGAGGTGCTGGTGCCATCCTTCACCTTCGCGGCCAGCGTCAACGTCATCTTCTACGTGGGTGCGACCCCCGTTTTCATGGACATCGATCCGGAGACTTACTGCCTCGACCCGCAGGATCTGGAGCGGAAGATCACCCCCCGGACGAAGGCGGTCCTGGTGGTGGACGCTTTCGGCCACCCGGCGGAGTGGGATGCCATCTTGGAGATTGCGGGGAGGCACGGTCTCAGGGTGATCGATGACTCCTGCGAGGCGCTGGGGGCCGAATACAAAGGGAAAAAGGTCGGACAGTTCGGGGATGCCGCCGCCTTCGCCTTTTATCCGAATAAGCAGATCACCACCGGCGAGGGGGGGATCATCATCACCGGCAATGAGGAGATCGCCCGGCTCTGTCGGAGCATGCGCAACCAGGGGCGGGGGGAGATGGGGGCATGGCTGCAGCACGAGCGGCTGGGGTTCAACTACCGGATGGACGAGATGTCCGCCGCCCTTGGGGTTTCCCAGCTCAAGCGCATCGAGACTTTCCTTGCGAAGCGGGAGCAGGTCGCGCGGTGGTACGGCGAGCGCCTGGCCGGGCTGGATTGGGTGCGGCCTCCGGTGGTGAAGCCTTACGTAAGGATGAGCTGGTTCGTTTATGTGGTCACCCTGGCGGAAGGAATCGAGCGGGATGCCGTGATGCGCTCGCTGGAGGAGCAGGGGATTCCCACCCGGGGCTATTTCTCCCCCATCCACCTGCAGCCCTATATCCGGGAGCGGTTCGGCACCCGGGAAGGAGAGCTTCCGGTCACCGAGTCTGTAGCCCGAAGGACCATTGCCCTTCCCTTCCACAACAATCTGCGTCTCGATGAAATAGAGTATGTTGTTGAAGCACTGAGGCGAGTAGAATTATGACCTCTTTTCTTTCTGACCTGCGTTCTATAGAAACAACCCTTCTTTTTCATTGTTAGCAGGAAATTTCTACATATATAGCGAATATATGTTTGAGTTAATATTCATACCTTGGACCCATAAGGATCAATGCGTAATTAAGCAATAGAAATTACTGAATTTATGATACTCGTAACCTTTGGTTTTGTTTGTTTTGTTTGCTGGGACTACTGCAGAAATTATTAAAGAAAAATTTCCTTAATAAAGGCATAGGAGCTTGGAAGCAAGAAAGCACTGGTGGATAAACTGCAGGATTATTGTTAATCTGATCTACTTGGATACTTGGACGCAAAGAAGATTTTGCGAGGGAGTTTGCCAAGTTGACTGACCGGTGGTTATCCGAAGTTATAGATAGGCTGGAGAGATCAAAAATCTATCTTGAGCTCAAGGAGCGAGCGACAAATTCGGCCGCGGTTGCTGAACTGCTTTCGGCTGTGAACCGTGCTTGTTACGATGCTTTCCAGCGTGCCAAAATGGCTATCAGATATCTGGGCGAGTACACGTTGCACGATGGTGTTCATCTGTTTTGTGTACTCGATCTCATGGAAAGGCTTATCCCGCCAACAACACTAAAAAACCTGTCGCCCCTCGAATTAGCTTTGCTGATCTTGAGTGCTTTTTTCCATGATATTGGCATGTGCCCGGCAGAAGACGATGTTGCGGCCTTCAAAAAAACAATTGGGAATTATCATCAAGATGAAACAAGCAGCCAGCAGCGGTTAGCCGATTGGATCAGAACTTCCCATGCGGCTCGAAGCGAAAGAATTGTCAGAGAAATGAGTTTGAACTATCAGAACGCGAATGTCAGTTCTTTTCTGGCTCCTATTTGCGCCAGTCATTGTCAGGAGGCATCGCGTCTTTTAGATGTTCCAAATCTACAAATCAACAGGCTCGTGGGCCAGGGGGAATATGTGAATGAAGTTTTTGTAGCTGTTGTTCTGCGTTTGGCCGATATTCTTGATTTTGATGTTAACCGCACTCCGCCTGTTCTTTTCAAAAATTTATCAATCCGGGATCCTGTAAGCATCCGGGAGTGGCGCAAGCATATGGCCGTTGTTGGCCGTGATGTTGGGCCGGGAAAGATTGCATTTTCAGCCGAGTGCGAGTCTCCTGGCACGCATAAAGCAATTCTTGAATACGTTGGTTGTATTGAGAGGGAGCTTAAGGCTTGCAACGAAGTTTTGATAAGAATGCACGGTTTGCTTAAAGCAGAAGGGATTTCGAAATCCTACCAGCTGAATTTGCCGCATCAAGTTGACTGCAGTCAAATTCGCCCAAAAGTTGATCGTGGCGGGAATCCTTTATACGAGTATCATGATATCCGTTTCACTCTGGACCAGGAGCAAATCATCAAGTTGCTGATGGGTACAAGCTTATACGGAAATCCTGTTATTGCCCTGCGAGAGTTAATCCAAAATGCGGTGGATACCTGCAGGTACAGGAAAGTAAAGGAGCAGTTTTGGGGCCGACCGTACCAACCCCTTATCGAAGTTCGTTTAATTAACGATGGCAGCGGTGATGTACTTGAGGTCAGCGATAACGGAATGGGGATGGATGAAAGAATCATCAAAAATTATTTTGCTGCAGTTGGAAAGTCGTATTACCGTTCAAAGGAGTTTGAATCTGAAAATATTGATATCAGGACTTTTAGCCCCATTTCGAAATTTGGCATCGGTTTTTTATCTGTTTTCATGGTAGCCGACGAAGCTGAAATTGAAACCCGCAGGCTTACAGGGCCTTATCAAACCAGTGATCCATTAAATCTGCGTATCGAGAATTTACACGGGATCTTTTGGGTCAAGAAGGGGAAAAGGGACGCACCGGGAACGACGGTGAGACTGCGGCTGAGGGAAAACCACCCTTTTATTCCGAAGCAAGAGGGCAAACCCGATCAACATCCCTTATTAAAAGAGACAAAGAGTATCGCCAGGCACCTGGAAATACCTGTAAAGGTGGTATTTGGTGAAAAGGAATTTACAGTTGAGGATCCGGGTTTTGTTGTCGGAGGAGAAACAATAGGGCTGGCAAGAGCCCATAAATGCATTGATGTGGTCCCTTTAGAGCTTGATGATCCGGCGGGTCTGAAAGGTAAGATTAACTGTGTGTTTTTAAAAGAAGACGGTGCGTTTACGGATGTGGTAGAACTGGGATACGAAGGAGCAGTCATTAATGGCGAATACATGAAATTTTATACAAATCTGAGGCTGACAACTAATGCAATCGAAGAGGTTTCTAATTCTTGGGACGGATATGATATGGCCGAAGGATTTTCTATAAAATTTGCTTCGCAAGGAAGGTTGTCGATAAAGGGTATTGGTGTTGAGGATAATCTTTTTTTAGATGTATACGGGTATTTTAACAGGGAACGGGGAAGAGGTACTGGTAAACTCCGGTGGCCTTTTCCGGTCGAGTATGATCTTGACTTATCGGGCGCATGGGAAATTAACCTGACTGCTTCTCGAGATAAGATAGTATATGACGCTGCCTGGGAGGCATTCAAGCTAAAGTTTACTGAAGCAGTGGCTGGTGCCCTAGTTGATCATCTTGCTGAACGCGGGAAAATAAACGAATTGCTAAGGTATGTGTTGAACAAAAATGATGAGTTTACTGCTGTTTTCAAGCGAGTCGCCCAAAAAATCTTGGTACATAGAGCCGAATCACTGTAACTCTATTGTATGTGCCATGAGTGCATCATACAACTCAATTGAGGGGGAGTGGGATTTGGATCTTATATTGACAAGCCTGGAAGTGCAGAATTTCAGGTCGTTGCGCAACATAAAACTTGAGTTTGATCAGGAAAAGCAATATTTGCGGCTTTTTATCGACAAGAATGATGCAGGAAAGTCGAATATCCTTCGTGCTATCAGGCTGGTCCTTTCCAGTGAAAGGCTAGATAGTTGCCGGTAACCGGGGACCCTTCGTCAGGGGACCGTTTTTCCTGCAACCCGCGCTGTGGCCGGTGATTCTCTAATGGCAGAGACCGGAACACTGTAATAACGCAGCCAGCAGTACCCGGTCGAAAGGGAAAATGCCTGTTAAATCCTGCTTTTCGCACCTATGGGCGAACGGGGAATGTTATATGAGCCTTGAGAGGTTCTTAATTGAACGTGCCCTGCTTTTCCGTGTCCCGGGAATTAGAAAGGTAAACTCGGTAGAAGAGGCTCCAGCGACCGTAACCGTATATGTCGGTGATGCCGGGGGCGAGGCCTCCACCGAGCTTCTTGCTGCCGCCAAAGAAGTAGTGGATAAGCACCGGCCGGTCACAGTTCTGGTTCATGTAGAGCCGTACGCCGGCGGCCCTGGGGATGCCGTTCCGCCTTACGAGCTTTCCCCCGAACTCAAGAGAGCCTGCGTGTTTGTTCCCCCTACCAAGGCCGATTTGGAAATGCTCCTCAAAACGTGCGTTCCCGGTTGCGTGCATGCGGAGGCAGTCACGGTGGCTGGCGGAGTGGTAGACGTGTACCTGGGAGATGAAGGTGGCCGCGCTTCTTGGGCAATGTTGGAAGAGGCAGAGAAACTGCTCAAGGAGATTTTTCCTTCCGGGGTAACGTACAAGGTCTATGATTTTCAATCTCGCCGCCGCAAGTTCGCGCCGGTAAACCTTCTTCAAGCGGGCACAAGGCGGCTTGATCCGGCCCTCTATCAGGACAAGAAGCTCTATTCTTTGGCTAAGGAAGACGAAGAGCGTTTCCACGATCATCTCGGGGCGTTGATCTGCGGTGCAGTAGACCACCGCGAGATTATCAGGCACAAGATGCCGAAGGGTGCTGCGGTGTATTCCGGCCCCGGGATGCTAGAGGATGATTTAGAAGTTCTGCTGACTCTCTTTCCCCACGTGTACCTGGCGGTACCGCAGGATGACGCCTTGGGATCTGGGAGCAAGACCGGAGAATGGAGACCGGAGCCTAATTTGCTTCTCGAATTGACAAGAACGGGCCGCGTCACACCGGTTTTCCGGGCACCCCTTCACCGGTATGACTCCCGGACAGTCCTGTCTCTGCTAGAGGACCCTGAACTTCGCGTCATCCTCCCCAGGCAGCTTGACGGCCTGACCGTGCTAACCATGGCCAGGCAATTTCCTTTTTGGCGGCAGTTTAGAGAAGACCCCCAAAGCGCCGCTCAGGTTTACCAGGCGGTGCATTCGGTGGCCGGCGGCGCATCCGCAGTACCTGGCGCTGACGAGAAACTGGCAAAACACTTTTTTCGCGTTCTGGCTGATACTGTAGAAACTCATATTATGGTGGCCGAGCGGGGCGAGCAGTGGTTTATGGATCAGGGATATGCAACTGCAGGTAATCTTACAGCAGGAGGAATGATCCACTCGCTCCTTGAGTTTTATCACGATCACAAGCAAAGGGAAATTCGGGATACCATCATCATTGAGGCCCATGTTTACAGCGCGGAAATGGTTTTAGCCCGGGCTCTCGGGGCAGTATATGCTCCAACCGCGGTCCTAAACGAATCAATTTTCAATATGGTTGCCCACCTCCAGGCGGGTCCCCAGGGTGTCGTGTTTCCGCTTGGTGTTAACGAGTTGGGGACGATTTTAAAGGGGCTTTGTATCATGCGGCCCAGGCATGTTCCGCTCCGCGAGTACCTGGAGGTTATTAGTTCCAGTGAAGCAGAAAGGTTGCGGCAAATTGTCACCGAGATCATAAACAGGACAGGGGGAAATCCGGAACAACTGCAGGTTGAACTGGAGAAGATCAACCAAGGGGTTGCCAGGTGGCGCAAATCACCTTTCCACTGGGTGCAAGAACAGGTGGATCTCTTGGGTCTGGGCCTCGACCTGGCTTTCCTGCCTGCAGGCGTCTCTATCCCAGGGCTGAGTTCCATAGTGGGGTTAGTGGTGAAAGCGCTGCTGGGAGATTTTTTAAAGAACAGCCGCTTGTTGGGCAATCTTGAGGATCGGGTTTTTGGTCTTATCGGCGGGGTTTCTCCGGCCGCTGTGAGAATTAGTCGTATCAGGCGGAAGATAGGCACAGGTTTCTCCAGCAAGAAATCTTCACCGATGTTGCGGCCGGTGACAGACATGAAGTGGACATTCTGGTGGAAACCAGGCTTAAGGGTCAACCCGGTTTGATTCTGGTACACATAGAACCGCAATCGTACGTACAAAAGAATTTTAACGAGCGGATGTTTGTTTACTTCAGCCGTTTATACGAGAAGCACAGGCGGAAGATATTACCGGTGGCCGTGTTCGGCTACGACCGGGTACGGGATGAACCGGAGAGCTTCGAGATTGTCTTCCCCTTCCTGGATGTTCTAAATTTCCGGTTTTACAAGCTGGAGTTAAAAAAAACTTGACTGGCGGGAGTACATCCATAGTGATAATCCGGTAGCAGCGGCGCTGTTAAGCAAAATGGGCTTCAGGCCGGAAGAAAGGGTCCGTGTAAAGCTGGAATTCCTGCGCATGCTGGCCCG
>DULK01000038.1 GCA_012840385.1 Syntrophomonadaceae bacterium | reverse complement strand
GCGATAGGTGCGAGGCTTCCTTGCCAGGCCCAGACCGGTATGATATAAGGTGTCGATCATCTCTTCGGTTTTCTCCCGGGCTTCATTCAGCAGGGACAGATCTTGGGTAGCGGATATCGGCCGGGGCACAGGTGGCATCAAGCAACAGTTTGCCTTTATTAGCCGGCTCATCCGATTTAGAGTCCTGTTTGGATAGAACACCACCTGTATGCGGGGGTTCCCCGGGGTCACCCGGATCTTTTGTCTTTTTGTTTTGCTCCCCTTGACAGATCAGCTCGTTTATTTTGTTCATGATGTTCTGATCCAGGCGTTTGCGGAAGTAAACCATATTAGTGAGGCGTCAAAGGGAGGCTCTATCTGATACTTTTCCAGCCCGATGAAGTATTGCAGATACGGGTTTTCGGTGATTTGTTCCACTGTTTCCCGGTCCGTGAATCCGCACCTTTCTTTGATGATCAGGGCACCCAGGGCCATGCGTAAGGGTTTGGCTACTGTTCCGGTATTGGATGGGAATAGGTCGGCATAATCCTTTTCGATGTCCGACCAGGGTATTATCTGAGCCAGTTTGACCCAACGGTTATTGGCATCGAGTTTTCCTTCAAAGGGAAGTACGACGTCTTCCAGAACCATCTGACCAGTGGGACGTCGGTACATTTCTGCCTCCTGTGCAAGCTTTTTGCCGGTTTTTACGCTTTTTCCTTGGACAATAATTCGATTTTAATACCTCTAAACCCTTGTAGTGTCTGGATCTTTTGGTTATTCAGCAAACCCTACATATTTATTCCAAGCACCTAGCAATTAACAGTAATTCATCAGCGGTAAGATTCCCGTCCACAATAAACTTAATACTCTCGTCAGTATCCCATACAATCATATTCATGCCATTGCTGTATTTAATCAGATGCCCCTCCGCATTATTGATCTTAATTTGTTCAATTTGCCCAGATGCGGTGTTGACCCTTAAAGAATAGTTTGTTTCACCAGGTATGTTTTCCTGGGTAATTCGCAAGCGTTTATCTGCTTGCTCGTACTCCATAACCAGTCGGACTACTGAGCCTTTTTTATTGATCGCAACCTGTTTGAAGGCCATTCCGGTGGGAATGTATTGCGGAACTTTAATCTTATAGGGAACCTCGGGCTGTAATTTGGATATTTCGTTGGCCAAGCGGTCATCTACATGGTTGCCGGCTGTTAGGCTGAGCAAATTAATCTTGATTTCTCGCTCAGACCAGGATAAAAGATGAAGCAGCTTGTTTTTCAACGCAACGACCGGTTGAGGAAAAAGCATACTGCCGATCATCCCTAGCAACAGGATAATCCCGGCTGCCATTTGATAGAATCGTCGTTTTTTTCGGTGCTCCTGTTCCCGGTACTTGGCGACCTTTTCAAATATCTTGTTTTCAACCCCGCTCATGGGTGTTTGAATAGTAATCTCATTGGACTGTAAGGCGGTGCGCAAGAACTGTTCCAGATTATCTTCTTCCACGGCCATCACGCTCCTTTTCGTACCACATACTTAAATGTCGGCCCAGTTTTTGTTTTGACCGGTGAAGAACAGATTTAACTGTACCTTCACTAATACCCAGGATATTTGCAATATCCTTTTCCAAAAGATCGAGATAAAATCGAAGAACAACTACTTTTTGTTCCTGCGGGGAGAGGTAGCTGATGGCATCTATGACTACCTTCCTGGTCTCAGCGTTTATTGCCTCTTCCAACGGCAAGTCAAAGCTACTGGCCGCAACTTCAATTTCAGCCAAATAGGATACATGACTATTTCTCTCTACCCATGATTTCCCTGTGTTTAAAGCAATCCGGGTAAGCCATGGTTTGAATTTATTGGGATCTTTTAATTTATGAAAGGCGCATATTGCTTTAGCAAATGCCTCTTGCACGATGTCTTCAGCAGCGTGCTGGTCTCTGGTTAGATAATAGTGTGAGTGTGATTATGGTGCTGGCTTATGCGTCTCCGGTCTTTGCATCAGCACCACCGCCGACAAATAAAGCCGTCTATGTTAAACCACAAACCTATCAATATATCACTTACGGAAATTGCAGCATCAGCGCCACAACCGACGGCCGTGCATACCTTACGGGTGTAACATATACTTATACCCCCGTGGATGTCGTGAAAGTGATACTAACTTTAGAAAGATGGAACGGAAGCAACTGGACAGCGGTCAAAAGCTGGGAATTTACCGAAACGAACAGTTCCGAAGCGACCGGTCAGGTGACCACGTCGGTTACCAAGGGATATTATTACAGGGTTCGCGCAAAGCACTCCGCCATAGAAGGAAGCCATACCGAATCAGGCTATTCAACCTCCGCCTCGCTTTATTTTTAAAAGTCTTATCACCTGTCGTTTATTTTCCGACCGCATTTGTGGGTATCAGACTGGAGGAAATCGTTATTATTTCTTTTTCACCCAAATTACTGAAAGCGCTGAAACTCCAGTCTCCCAGATACCAGTCCAGGTTGTAGGTACCGTGCTTGTTGTTGATAATCAGCACCGCATCACTCTGTCCGATTTTTATCTTGGAAACTTCCGAGTCGTCGGTATCGTAAAGAATGCCTTTGCTCCCTCTTTTTTCAATTAAAGTCTCCATTATCGAATAATACTTTTCGTTGTGCCTGTATAATAGCCTTACGCTTAAAACTCCCCCCTCCTCCTTTGTAACTTCTATTTCATCCAGTTCCAATCCCTCCGGTGTTTCCGCCGGGATCCAGAAAGGTCTTCCGGCAAATTCGACCGCCTTTTCCAGGGAGGAGGTCCTCAGGGGTTTTGGTATATTCACCGTGTCCGGCGGTACGTCACCACGATCGCTTGCACCGGTATTAATGACCAGGTTGTGCATCGGACCGAGGATTCTTTTGTCGATCAGACGGATTACAGCATTTTTGAGATTCCCCGCCTGCACCGGATACACCCCTGCTAGAATCCCGGTCAAACCAAGAAACACAGCCGCAGCTATTGCTGCTCTTTTTATCCAGGCTTCTCTTTTCTTTTCTGTATAAATCCTCTTTTGTAATAATTCCCACTCCTCGTCCATGTCGGGTACCGGGAAAGATTTTATCTGTTCTGTAACGGCTTCCTTTATAAGTTTATCAAGGCAGGGATCTGACAACCCTCGTTCCTCCTTCCCCTTTTTGTTCCAGCCCGATTTTTTCTCTGATCAACCGGCGGGCACGACTGAGACGAGAGCTTACGGTTTTTTGATTCACATCAAGTATTTGTGAAATTTCATTTATCGAAAACCCATAATAATAGTAAAGCAGGATGGTCTCTTTATACGCGGGAGATAGTGAATCGAGAGCATCGGTTACGGCCATTTTTAATTCCACTTGATCGTAGGGGTTACCTCTTTCCTTTAATTCCGGCTGATACTCGCTCAATCGATATTCTCTTTTTTTCAGGGCGTTCCGAGAAAGGTTGGTGGCAATGGAGATTAACCACGATTCAATCTTTTCTTCTGATTTTAATTGGTGGATTTTTTTGAATGCAGTGAAAAAGGTGTCCTGGGTTATGTCCTTGGACATCTCTTCATCTCTTGTTATGTAATAAGCTAATGTATATATCTTCATGTAGTACTCCTCGTAAACCTTTCTCTGATCTAAATTTGCCATTGTTTAACCCTTCTTTATCATCAACTTGCGATGAGGACATGGGACTCAAGCTCGAATTGATCAAATATTCTATAGATACGTGCTAATTCCTTCCGTATTTACCATCTTTCATCTCCGTTAAAAATTTTTTCTACTGCGTGCAGTAAAATGGCCTTCTAAATTGTCTATATATATGAGAGATGAATTATTCTGCCGTTCAATTGCTGGAACGTAAAAATAGCCTCTGGTGGATCGGTAGACCGTTCAACCAATCATTCACCGGGGGCGAGTACCCTTCCTTTGCAGGCAAAGGTGCAAGCATTTTTTAAGCCTGAAATTTGCCCTTTGTAAAGGAAGGCCGAGAGGAGGAATGCTATATCTTGATTCTCTTTTGATTTAGCCAGGGAAGACCCCTGGACAATTCTATGAAATTCTATGAATATGTTACGTAAGCAATCTCAACGAGGAGGGTTTATTCAAATGAAAGTAATTTTAAAAAAATTAAGTATCTTGAGCTTTACCGTGGTATTGTTGTTAACCTATGCTATTCCAGCATCGGCACAAGCAAATAGTAAGGTTTTGGATTCGCGAACTGTGTTGGATCAACTAGATGAACAAATGAATAGAGCAGGTGTATCCCTCTTCAAAGATTCTCGAACTCGAGTTGAAAAAATTAGTCCAAATAGTACAACAATTAACATAGGAACCAATAAAACTTTCACATGGGCAGATGCCGGCAATTCAAATTACTGGGGAAGCGGTTATGGTACTTATGGTGAGGGATTCGGATTTGCAAATGAGCCCGGTTGGGCAGATGCTGGAACGTATCTTGGTTTTATTCAAGGGAATGCTGGTAGTTGGGCTTGGATAGGTAACGAAATTTACATTTCTGGTAGCGGTTCAAGAAGTGCTACAATAACTTTTAAAGGGAGTTATAAAGGTTCACTTGTAACAACAAATAGTAATGGTGAAGCATCAGCTAGGGTAAGAGTTTCAGTCGAAGATCTTAATACAAGCTCTGATATTGGTGGTAATACTGTATTTGAGAGGACTCGTACAGGATCCCAGCTTAATTATCAAGGTTCAATTAATGCGCCATTGACAGTTACATTACAAGCTGGACATAGATATGCATTAAGAATAGGTGTGGCGTCTTCTTGTTCTGTCAGTCTTTCTACCTGTCAGGCAAGCGCAGCATTTTGTGACGGTGATATCTGGGGTCAATGGGCACCGGCACCTGGTGGTAATGGAATAACATATACAGGAATAGAACTGCGTTGGAATTAAATGAGGGTGTGGTTTATGGTAGCGCCTTATCCAATTGCATACGTTGTAGTTTTTATTCTACTAGGTATAGTAGGATATTTAGTAAAAAATAGATTTAAGTTGTTAGCTCACGTATTATTGATTACATGCGGTGCGGGATTATTCTTGTTAGTAGTTTCGAATATTGAATTTACTCCATACCCGATTATAAACTCAATACTGTTATTAGCTTCTGGACTTCTGCTTAGGAAAAAAGTTCCCTCGATTGCCCACCTATTTTATGTATTATTCTTTTTTTCAATTTTTTTAATATTTGTTTCAGAATATGCCTTCCATTAAAGTAACGTACAAAACCAGAAATTATAGCGGTTGTCTCTTTCTTTCATTTAACCGTCAATCTCGTCGGCGGCGGTATCACTACTTGTGGCCATAGCGATCAAAGAAATCAGTAAAGGAAGTCGAAGCTGGAAGGATTTCGGAGAACAAAGGAAGCGCGGTGTATCTGACGCGCTGTTTGAATAAGCGCGTGCCGGAATGCAGGCAAGGAGGCGAAGAATTATACTTTTTCAATCCCGATATCCCCCTTAATAATAAGATCCCCATTAATGATAGTAACTTGGCAGGCAACTTAAAAATATTCGGGAGGTATTCAGATGAGATCGGTTAAGAAAAAATTGAGCCTTTTGCTCGTGCTCGTCCTATTAGTAAACATGCTGTTACCAGGCATGAGTGCGCTTGCTGCTGAAGCAAACAATAATATCGTAGTTCCTGCTGGAAAAGGAATTAGCGTCCAGCCAGCGCCAGGGCAAGATGGTCGGGTAGAAGCTCAGGGTGTCAAGACGGCGGCGATCAAGGCGGCCATCCGTAAGCTGGTTTATTACCTGCGCCATAACGTTGACACGGTTATCAGTGAGCTACGTGATTATATTCCTGGCCGCTACCTCACTGTGCTCAAAAACAACGCAGGTAAGATTGCTGTTTTCCTTGAGAGGTTGCTTACGTGGGAGGAGTTAGCGTATCAAACCATCTACGACCAGACATATAACTTCTTGCGCTGGAATCTCCGTTTCGCTCACACTACATCTCACTGGATCGCCCTCGGCCTCAAATGGATCGTTGAATGGGGGTTGCTCTAACATGAGCGTCTCCGGCGGTACTCCTAACTTGGACCGCGTCCTTGGTGAGTTCAGTGAAGAAGAATATGAAGGTTTCAAGCAGTTCATGCGCTGGATACCCGATAACCATGACAGGCTTTGGGCCGAACCTAAACTAGCCCGTGAACGCTTGGTAGAGGTCTTCAAGTATCTCGTGCCCACCAGAGGCGAAGAGGACTTGGAACGGATTTTTGAAGCTCTAAGCAAAGACGCACCTGGGATGCCTCTTTTAAAGCTGTTCAACAAAAAATCAAGGAAAAGGGGTTAATGTTCAAACCTGCGCCAGGATAGGATGGTCAGATAGAAGCCCAAAGTACCAGTCACGTTAAAGAAGATATACGTTTTGAAAAATAGACATAAATAAAGCAGCACATGAGCGCGGATGCGGTCTTCCTCTTCCTGGAGCCTGTCCAGGTCCCAGGCTCCGCCCAGCGGGCGGCCGGTTATATACTTAAGGTGTGTGGTGCCTGCTTCTGCCTCATAACGCAGAGTTTCCTCGGGCCCCGGGGACCGGTTATGCTCCTGACCAGCCACTTCAAGGCTTCCCGGTCAATTGAAACACATTTTACATACGTCCCGCCAGAATGCCCCCAATTAAAATCGGGGGATGAATGGCGGTTTGTTATTTTTCTCCGGTTGTGTTATAATTTAAGCAAACCGGAGGAGATGTTAAATGCAAGTGGTAACTCTCAAAGCAAAGCTCTTATCTCCAAACAAGAACAAGCGGGAAAAGATAACCCGAATGCTAGAAACATACCACCAAGCATGTTCCTGGTTTCTAACCCAGGCCGAAGTACTCAATACCACTAGCCGGGCAAAGTTAAACCGGGAAACCTACCGCCAAGCATGCGAGTTATTTGACCTCAACCGGGGTACGCTCCAGTGCGCCATGCTCAAAGCATTGTCTGCCAGGCGTTCCTATCTTTCCCGCAAGCTGAGGGGCAAAAAAGCCAGCCTGCCTAAATTTGAGAAAACGGTTCCGGTAATGGTGCGACAGGACTGCTACTCTCTCTACCAGCTTCCCTCCGGAACGTGGGTTATTAAGTTCCCTGTCTCCTCCGGCAGAAGCCAGATAGCCGTACCACTTGCCACTTCCACGTACCATGCCAAAAGAATCCGTGATCTGGTAGGAGGTTCCTGCCGCCAGGGGTCCATGGAGATATGGCAGGATAAAAGCGGCGAGTGGTACGTGACCATATCCCTCGTCTACGAAACTTGTCTTAATGAGCCGGGCGGCATTATCGGGGTCGACTTCGGCATTGTCAAATTGGCCGTGCTGTCCAACAACGTGTTCTTTGACGGCCGCCAAATTAGATGGCGGAAAGAACGCTGGGCAGACCGGCGCAGGGCGCTTCAGCAAGCAGGGAGGCTCTCCCGTGTCAAGAAAGAAGCAGGCCACGAGCGCAGGTGGATGCGCTATATCAACCACTGCCTTTCTAAGCGCATCGTTGAAATAGCGAAGGCCAAAAGCGCGGCCGTTGCGCTGGAGAACCTGCTAGGTATCCGTGAGCGGGCCAAAGGCTCAAAAAAGTTCAACCGGATGATGTCTGGTTGGAACGTCCGGGAACTGGCCTCATTCATCGAATACAAGGCGGCCCTCACTGGAGTGCCTGTGATATACGTCGATCCCAAAGAAACATCTAAGACCTGTCCAAAGTGCGGGAATATTTCTCGGTACAACCGCAAAACCCAGGGCTGGTTCAAATGCGCCGGATGCGGCTACCAGTCCGACGCGGACAGGGTAGGGGCATTGAACATAGCCACCAGAGCGCTCGATGCTCTTGGGGCATGACCCTAAGAGAAAGGGGAGCGTGGCACCCCTTAAGGCCAAGGTGATGAACCGGGTTATCCGGGGAATGCTGGCTAACCTGCAGCGAAAGCTGCCATCCCACGATGGGATATGCCCCTCAATTTATTGAGGGGAGGATGTCACTTTATATCCTTGAGGATTCGTTTTTTGCCGTGTTCAGCATGGGAGGATACATCATGATGGCATGATTTTCGGCCACCATTTCGTCGGCAATAATCGTCTGCCGGGAATCGAGGATACGGCGGTGGATTCTGTTATGCCTCATATAACCCCACGGTTCATGGGTGATAAGATGCTCTTTTTCGTAAACCTGGTATGTGTATGATATAGGCCGATCTGAGCGCCATTCACCGCATAGATGGGTATCGGTCAGCCAGAGGCGCAGATAAAAGGTCTGTTCGGTATCGTTTCTGATCTGAAGATCGATATAGTTAAAAACAACGGTGGCACCGCTCCCGAAGGGTTGTGTTCGGTCTACATCTGGGAAAACGTCATAGTTATGACGCCAGCGTTCCACTACCGTAAGCGGTGTATGCAGGGTCATCCAGTATATAAGGTTCGATAGCTGGCAGAGACCGCCTCCAATACCAGGTACAACGCGGCCTTCATAGAGAACCATGCCTTCCACGTAGCCTTTCCGTTTCGTGGGCTTCCCCAGAAGACGCCAGAAAGAAAAGGTTTCACCGGGACGAAGCACGAGGCAGTTCAGCTTTGCCACCGCCAGCCTTAAATTGATGACCTTGTTCTGCTGCAGCCACATATCCGTGTTGCGGAGCCTGCGATAAAGGGGGGTTCGGTGATGGAAAATCGTACATGGATAGTTACCGGGATTCGTGTCAAAGTTGCGGGCGAAAACGGAGCGGGAAAAGAACCACTGCCGGTATCTTTTGATGCAGAAATATAAGGTTCCCACAACAAACCGGAACCTGGATCTTGTCTTCGGCCTTAGGCACATGCTCTCCACCTATATCCCCCCATCTCCCGGTTCCTGAAATTAAAGATGCATTTTCTTATTAACTACTATTCGCCTTATCTAATTCTTACACATCCACATCCTCCTCTGACTCCGGCCGGCCGTTTGATTCCCGGCAACTCTGTCGAAAACCATTCTCCGAGATGCCATAATCCATCTTCGGAAGGAGTATCGGTGCTCCGATCATCAGTAAAACGGATGTCTGAGGGAACTGGCAGGCCGCTCAACCTATCCGCTCACCGCAGGGCTACCCTTTCTCTGCAGGCAAAGGTGAAGGGATCGGGATCATGGGAGATCCCCGGATTTGCCGCAAAGAGAAGGGGCCCTCCTCAGGAAAGCACCTCGATCACTTACGGTTCTGTGTTTCCGGTGGCGATGTCGTAGGCCTGCCGCAGGTGGACGTAGGTCCTGGGCCCCACAATACCGTCGGCGACAAGCCCCTGATCCCTCTGGAAGGCCACCACCGCCTGCCTTGTCAAAGGACCGAAAATCCCGTCTATCGCCCCGGTGTAATAACCGAGAACGCTCAGTTTTCTCTGTACCTCTGCAACATCATACCCCGACGTGCCTTCCGACAGCAGTCTCCCGGTATAGGCACCACCGATTATCCTCACCGATGTACCGATCTGGACCAGGTTATACACTTCTATGACATCCTCGTTGTACATGCGCACACACCCGTGGCTGACGGCCTGACCGATGGAAGCCGGGTTATCCGTACCGTGAATCCCGTAAGCGCCCCAGGAGATGCTCAGCCTCATCCACCTCGCCCCAAAAGGGCCACCCGGGTTTTCGACCTTTTCGGTGATCGTCCAATCGCCCAGCGGCGTGGGTGTGTCCGGAGCACCCACCGCCACGGGGTAAGTTTTCGCAACACTTCCATCCCGGTACAGGGTAAGAGTTCTGTGCACCACATCCACCGTTATGCTGTACGCCCGGACGGCCTCGGCCTCACTCAGCCTTTTCCAGGTCAGGGGGCCGATAATGCCGTCGGCCACAAGCCCGTTCGCCCTTTGAAAGGCTCTCACCGCCGCATCGGTCTGCGGGCCGAAGACCCCGTCGGCCGGACCCGGGTTGAAACCGTTTTCCAAAAGCCTTTGCTGCGCCTCCCGTACATCTACCCCCTCCATAAAGGGGGTTGTCAGCCTCAAGTACCTGCTTGCATAGACCATCTTCCATTCCTCCCAGTCGGTTCTGGAATATTCTATGCAAGCGAAGGCCTCTCAGCGATAGATGTTCGGACCGGTTTCCCCCTGTTCCCGATTGCATCCCGGCAGTGCGGAAGGTCGTTTTCCGCCTACCGGCCGCAGAGGCGCGAGGGATAAGGATCGCTGCAAGGAATGCAGACAGGCTTGCCGTCCCTAAGCCTCGCCCGGGGCTCCATCACCTGCTCCCCGCAGACCGCACATGTTACGGATGTAAAGATCCTCGCCCGCGGCGGCGGTTCAAGCTTAATGTGCTTTACGGTCAGCACCTCCTCTTCCGGAGCGTTCAGAATCCTGCCGGGGGCATCGGCCTGCATCGCGCGGAAGCGCTCCCTTTCCTCCCCGGTGGCATCCCCGGCCATCACCTTCCTCCTGAGCGCCTGAAACTCCTCTCCTAAAACCGCTCCCGGCCCCTTGACCACGATCCTCACAGCCTCACCCGTATCCCTGCGCCCGAAGGTGTAGGCGTTCTTCCCGTAATCCCGGTAATAGAGGTTCCCCTTTCCCATGGTACAGCCGGTTACCACCTGGACGGCATCCACGCCGCAGTTGTCGTTCTCCACGATCACGAACAACTCCTCGTCCGGTGACCTCCCCGCTTTCAATTCCCGCATCCCCGCCTGGGCAGCACGGTATCCCAGGGCAAGGCCCGGGCAGGCATGCCCGTGAAAATCCACCGCCTTTTCCCAAATGGCTTTATCCCCGATCACGCTGCATTCCTCCCCGTTAATCCATTATTTCGTTCAGCCGTTCAATAAGAAATTCCACCCCTCGAGTCAAGGTCCTGCAAAACCGAACAGGCTCTACACTATTATGCGGCGAAACCCGGGAATTTAATTGACAACCGCTACGAACAGTGGCATTTTAATGATCGGGTAAGGTACCGAAAGAAAGATCGTAACCTGCCAAGAAATCCTTTGCTTTAAAACCCGTTCCCCCGGCCCCGGAAGCAAAACGGGTGCACGGTGATGGTTTTTTTTATACCTGGAGCCCAGTTGAACAATCCCAATAACGAGGTGAAATAGATGGACACCAACCGCTTCACGGAAAAATCGCGAGAAGCTCTGGCGGGCGCCCAGCAGCTCGCTGCCGAAAAGCATCACCAGGAGGTCACCTCCAAGCACCTGCTGGCCGCACTGCTGGACCAGGAGAAGGGAATGGCCGGACACTTCCTCATCCATGCCGGAGTGGAAACCGGCGCCTTCCGTCAAAGGCTGGAGGACCTGTTAAACAAGATACCTTCCGTCTACGGCTACGAAGGCCCCCTGCATGCGAGCACCGGGCTGTCCAGGGTCCTCGCCCGTGCGGAAAGAGAGGCCAAACAGTTAAAGGACGAGTATATCAGTGTGGAGCACTTCCTGCTGGCAATTCCGGAGGAGGGTGAGGAGGATGTCAAAAACCTCTTTCGCCAGACGGGAATTACCAGAGACAGGCTGCTTCAATCCCTGCGGGAGGTCAGGGGATACCAGCGGGTTACCGGTGAAAACCCGGAGGAGACCTACGAGGCCCTGGAGCGGTACGGCAGGGACCTGACCGGCCTGGCCCGGGCGGGCAAGCTGGACCCGGTTATCGGCAGGGACGAGGAGATCCGCCGGGTGATGGAGATCCTGTCCCGGCGCACCAAGAACAACCCCGTCCTGATCGGGGAGCCCGGGGTTGGCAAAACCGCCATCGTGGAGGGGCTCGCCCGGCGCATCGTCGCCCGGGACGTCCCCGAGGGGCTGAAGGGCAAGAGGATCATCGCCCTGGATATGGGAGCGCTGGTCGCCGGGGCAAAATACCGGGGCGAGTTCGAGGAGCGTTTGAAGGCGGTTCTAAGGGAAGTGGAGAACTCCCACGGCCAGATCATCCTCTTTATCGACGAGCTGCATACGGTGGTAGGGGCAGGAGCAGCGGAGGGTGCCATGGACGCGGGGAATCTCCTCAAGCCGGCACTGGCCCGGGGAGAGCTGCGGGCGATCGGTGCCACCACCATTGACGAGTACAGGAAGCACATCGAAAAGGATGCAGCACTGGAGCGGCGCTTCCAGCCGGTCCTGGTGAACCCCCCCTCCGTGGAGGATACCATCTCCATCCTGAGAGGTTTGAAAGAGCGCTACGAGGTGCACCACGGTGTCCGCATCCAGGACGCCGCCCTGGTGGCCGCAGCCGTCCTGTCGGACCGCTACATCAGCGACCGCTTCCTGCCGGACAAGGCGATCGACCTGATCGATGAGGCGGCGGCGCACCTGCGCACCGAGATCGACAGCATGCCCAGCGAGCTGGACGAGATCACCCGGCGCATCATGCAACTGGAGATCGAAGAGGCGGCCTTGAAGAAGGAGAGGGATCAGGGATCACAGGAGAGGTTGAAGCACATCCAGCAGGAACTGGCCAACCTGAGAAGCGAGGCGGACGCCATGAAGGCCCGGTGGCAGTCCGAGAAAGTGGCCATTACCAGGATCAGGGAGATTAAGCGGAAGATCGACGAGACCCGCACGGAAATAGAGAAGGCAGAACGGGAGTACGACCTGAACCGGATGGCGGAGCTGAAATACGGTCGCTTGAACGAGCTGGAGCGCAAACTGAAGGCGGAGGAAGAGTCCCTTGCCGGGAAGCAGAAGCCCGGCGCGCTCCTGAAGGAAGAAGTGGACGAGGAGGACATCGCCAGGGTAGTCAGCCGCTGGACGGGGATCCCCGTCAGCAAGCTGATGGAGGGGGAAAAGGAAAAGCTGATCCGCCTCGAGGAGATCCTTCACGAGAGGGTGATCGGCCAGGACGAGGCGGTGCACGCTGTGGTCGATGCCGTGCTCCGGGCCCGGAGCGGGCTGAAGGACCCCAACCGCCCGGTCGGGAGCTTCATTTTCCTGGGGCCCACGGGGGTAGGCAAGACCGAACTCAGCAAGGCTCTGGCCGCCGCCCTCTTCGACGACGAGCGCAATATGGTCCGCCTGGATATGTCCGAGTACATGGAGAAGCATACGGTGGCCAGGCTGATCGGGGCGCCCCCCGGCTACGTGGGATACGAAGAGGGGGGCCAGCTCACCGAGGCCGTCAGGAGGAAACCCTATTGCGTGCTGCTGTTTGACGAGATCGAAAAGGCCCACCACGACGTCTTCAACCTCCTGCTGCAGATCCTGGACGACGGGCGGCTGACCGACGGCAAGGGGAGGCTGGTGGATTTCAAAAATACCATCATCATCATGACGTCCAACATCGGCAGCCAGGAAATCCTGCAATACCAGGAAAAGGGCGGAGATTACGAAAAAATGAAGGAAAGGGTGCTCTCCCTGCTGCGGCAGCACTTCCGCCCCGAATTCCTGAACCGGGTGGACGAGGTGCTCGTCTTCCACGCACTGGAGCAGGAGCAGATCCGGAAAATCACCGAACTCCTGCTCGGGAAACTGGCGGAACGGATCCGGCAGTCCCTGTACGGCACCCTCAAGTGGAACGAGGAAGCCGTCAGCTACCTGGCCAATCGGGGCTACGAGCCTTCCTTCGGCGCCAGGCCGCTCAAGCAGGTGATCCAGCAGGAGGTGGAGACCCCCCTCTCCCGGAAGATCGTGGCCGGGGAGATTAAAGAGGGGGATACCATCACCATCAAAGGCGGGAAGAACGGGCTGGAATTCGAGGTATCTTAAACGTCCCTTTTATTGAAAAACCGGACGGCAAAGAGCAGGCAGGCCAGCAGGTAAACCACTGCGTACACCACCATCCAGACGTTGGGGACGGAAGAACAGCCGAAAGGTCCCAGCTCCTGAAAAATATTAGGGGTCCCTGTCTTGCTCAAAAGAATGTAAACCGCTGCTGCATCCCTTTGCTGAAGGTGCGAATCGCCTGCTTTTCAACACCCGCCAGTTTGACCAGGGAAAGCACCTCGGGGATTCTTTTCCGCAGCTCCTGAAAGTCGAGCCCGTGCAGTTTGCCGTGAAACTCCAGCAACTCCCGGGCGGTCAGCCAGTCGTGATAGCGGAAGTTCTCCGGCAAAAAGCCCACCCGGCGGCGGCCTGCGGCGCTGTGCAGAGGGTGGCCGAGCAGCCACCCCTCCCCTGCCGTCGGCGCCAGCAGTCCGACCAGCATTTTGATAAAGGTGCTCTTCCCCGCCCCGTTCGGTCCCAGGAGGCCGAAGGTTTCACCCGGCTCCACCGTCAGGGTGACGTCGAAGCACCCACCTCCGGTCGGGTAGACCTTGGTCAGGTTCAAAGTCTCAAGTACGGCCATTGCTATACCTCGCTCAAGCACTATTTCACGTACCCGGCCAGTTCCAGGGCCTGGTCAAGGGTGAAGCTTCCTTCCAGTGCGTTCCAGACCCCGCCCTGCGGCCAGATCAATACCCTGTGGGCCGGATAGGCATCCGGCGGACCTTCCATGAACACGCCGTCGTTTCCGTTCACTTTCACTTCCCGCAGGGGACCGTTCCTCTCCATACCGAAATCGGGGATCAACAGGGTATTCCCGTAGGGATCGATGCCTGCCAGGGTGTTCCGCATCCGTTCAGGCAGAATGGGAATTCCCAAAAGGGCTTCCCGGACCTCTTCCACGTTGACCCCGTCTGGCACCCTCAGTTCCGGTGAAACCGACCGGTACATGGAGATCCGCTCGCTGCCGCCGGACCCGTAAGACCTCACTGCCACCGGATAGATCCGGATGCTAAAGGTTTTCCCGTCCAGCGCACGCGGCAGGAGTTTTTGGCTTCCCATGTTTGCCAGGAACCCGTTGAGGCCTTCCACCCGGGGAGTTATAGACAATTTTTCGCCGGACCGGATGCCGAGTTCGGAGGTGGCTTCAAAGGAACCCAGCCGCTCCGGCAGGCCGATCCTCTGGCTCCCTATTCTTACCGAATTCGGGTCCAGCCGGGCATAGTCGTTGACCTCTTCCCGGAGGACCTCTCCGAAGCTGTCGATATTAACTCCTTTGCCGTAGGTCTCCAGGGCCTTCTCCAACTCCTGCACGTCGGCCGGATCAAAGTGCAGGACCTGTACCCTGTTCACCCGGAACACCTGCAAGATCTGTGAAGCAAAGCCCCTTACGGGAGCGATACTGAACATCCCTATCAACAGCGCCGCCGCAGCCACGGCAGCTAACGCTTTCCGGTAACGCTTCATAACAAAGTGCACTCCTTTCCGCCTTACAGTTAAATTAGTGGAGCCGGTCGATCCGGCAGGCATCCTGCCTGCCACCGGCTTCTGGAGACCGCCCTCCGCCGCCACCCGGTATGCCTCCAGGAGTCTTCCTGTGGCATCCTTTTCCCGGCGCAAACGGTCGAGCCTTGCCCGGCAGGCCGGGCAACGGGAGATATGCAAGCTCACCTGCTCCATCTCCCGGGGGGCCAGCTGACGGTCCAGGTATGCCATCAACTTTCCTTCATCGCAGCACATCAGCTTTCATCCCCCTTACGCTTTTTATATTTCTCCAGAAAACTCCGCTGGGCCCGGGCCAGGATGTTACCCACCGAAGCCGGCGCTACATCTATAACCTGTGCGATTTCCCGGTAAGAAAACCCGGTATGGCGCAGCAAAAGGGCGATCCGGTCCCGGTCCGGCAGCTCGAGCAGAACTTCCCTGACTGCCCGGACCGTTTCCTGCCTCCACATGACCTCCTCCAGCGGGATCACATCCCCTATCCGGGAGTCCCACACCTGCTTCTCCCGCTTTCTCCTGCGGCTCTCGCCACGCAGGTAGTTCATGGCCAGGCGCGCCCCCACCCGGTACAGCCACCCGAGCAGGTTCTCCCTCGTAGGAGGCGGTACGGTATACAGTCTTAAAAAGGCTTCCTGGGCAACATCCTCCGCCGCCGCCCGGTCGCCAAGCAGGTAAACGAGCCGCCCGACAACCTGCCCGTAGCAATCCCGGTAGACCTCCTCGAAGGAGCCACCTGCGGCGTCCGGTACACACATTCCCTTTTCCCAACGGTGATTTAGTTTTTTGGCCATTTATCCGCTCCCGGCTTCTGCCCTCAACAGTATTGTTCAACGTCCCTTACGGCCCGGTACCGATGCTGATAATTTTCCACGGAGCATCCTTTGTCTTTCTGGCAACATACACGAATCTCATTTGCCGGCCATTACCGGAGGTTATAACCTTTCTGTACACGGCATTATACTCGACTACAACCTGGACCTCATCAATATTCTTGCCATACAATGGGATAGGGCGTGCCTCGCTGACTTTTAAATTCCACAGTGCGACCAGGTTATTAAAATCCGAATCCTCCGCGCTGTTCATCAGTGGAAGCAGATCCCCAGAAAGACAGGCGCGGGCGGTTGCCAGATCGCCTCTGGAGACACTCCGATAATATGTCTCCACCAACTTTTGAGGACCAAGTCCGTCAACCTTTGGTGGCGGGGACTTTTCGAACAGGCACCCCGTCTGGAAGACACTTGTCAGCAAAATTACAATAAGAAGCGTTCCTCTCAAAAAATAAATTCCCTTCCGAACCCCATACCCCTGTAAGCCGGGGCATTCAGTTAGCCGTACCGGAATATACCGATCACCCCTTCCTGTTAGGAATCCCCTTTCATAATATCTAACACCGGCCGGGTTGATTATGTGACACTGTTTTGATGTCGGCCGAATAAGAACTAGAGAGGTATGGGATCGATGATATGTGTCAATAATAATGGGGAAACTTATTCCGGAGGGAAACAAATGCGGGAAATCAGCATCAACCTCGGCCCGTCCATCGACCCGGCGGATCTGGAGATAGTCAAGGCGGCTACGTCGAAAATGATCCCAGGCGACCACCTGGTGCTCAACCTGGAGGCTGCCGACGCCCACGAGACAGACCGGATCCTGGAACTTCTCCGCGCAGCCGACATGGACTTTCACACCCATGGAAGCCACAGCGGCCAAACCTTTTACATCATCGCCACACCCAGGGAGAAGGCCGCCCATTAATTTGCCTGCCCGGAACCGTCTCCCGTTCGACTTCGCCTGCAGAGGTTAAGCAGGGTTTTTGCTCCATAAAGGGCGCCGAAAAAGAGCAGGGCCGTGATCACGATACATCCGCCGGCGGCGATCCCCAACTGATAAGATGCCGTCAGGCCGCAGAGGGTCGCCGTTACCCCGATGATTACCGAAATCAAAACCACCTGCCTGAAGCTCCTCCCCACCAGGAGCGCGGCCAATACCGGGATCACCATGAGGGCTCCCACCAGCAGGGTCCCCACCATCCTCAGGCAGACGGCCACCGTCACCGCAACCATGAGAATAAAGAGGAGATTCAACCGGTCAACGGGCAGCCCGGCAACCCTGGCCGACTCTTCATCCGAACACACGTAATAAAATTCCTTTGCCAGCAGCGCCAGGAGAAGCAGAACACAAACGGCAACCGACAGGATCAGCCAGACGTCCCGGCTGCCTACGGTCAGCAAGCTCCCGAAGAGATAAGAAGTGACGTCAACGGGCGCTCCCCCCGCCAGGCCGAAAAAGACCACGGCCAGGGCCAGGCCTCCGCTCATCATCAGGGCGAGCAGAGCATCCGCCGATACCCTTTCCCTTGTGCGGAGCCTGTCCACCAGCAGAGCACCGCAGACGGCTACGGCCAGGGTCAGGAAGGGCGACAGGGCCGAGGCAACCCCGAGCCAGAGGCCCAGGGCGACACCGGCCAGGGAGATGTGGGCAAGGGTGTCCGCCATAAAGGAATAACGCCTCAGAACCAGGAAAACGCCTACCGCCGGGCAGACGATGCCGGCCGCCAGACCCGCTATCAGGGCGCGCACCATAAAATCATACTGGAACATCGAAAGCAAGTTGATCCCCTCGCAAAGTTCAATGGCTGTGGGCCACGGCCCGCACCTCGGTCCCGTACAACCTTGAGAGGTTGATGGGGTTCAGGACCTCCTGGGGCGTGCCGTGGCAGATCAGCGTCCTGTTAAGGCAGGCCACCCGGCTCACCCAGCGCCCTACTACCCCCACGTCGTGGGAAACCATGAGCAGGGTAATGCCCCTCTCGCAGTTCAGGTATCTCAAAAGCCGGTAAAACTCGTGCAGGGCGCGGTCGTCCAGGCCGACCTGGGGCTCGTCGAGAATCAGGAGATCCGGCTGCCCGGCCAGGGCCCTGGCGATAAAGGCGCGCTGCTGCTGTCCACCGGATAACTCGGTGACGGGGCGGTCGTACAGCGGCAGCAGTCCCACCACCTCCATGGCTTCCTCGATCGCCTGCCAATCCCCCCGCTTCAGGCGGCGGCCGAGGCCCACCCTTCCAAAGCGCCCGGCTGCTACCACCTCCGCTACGGTTGACGGAAAGGTGGTGTCCAGAGCCGGCCTCTGGGGAACGTAGCCCACCCGGTACCACTCCGAGAACCTGCCGGTCTCAGTACCGAATAAAAATACCTTTCCCTTCATCGGCTTCAGGAGCCCCAGCACGATTTTAACAAGGGTGGTCTTACCCGACCCGTTCGGACCGATCAGGGCCAGGAAATCCCCCTCCCGGACGGTGAGGGAAACACCCTCCAGAACCACCTGTTTGCCATAGGAAAAGAATACGTCCTCTAATCGCAGTACTTCCATCCTCACTCACCAAGGGCTTTCTTGAGATTGTTCAGGTTTTGCAGCATCAGGTCAAAATAATCGCAGTTGCGCACCCTTTCCTGAGGGGACAGGTTATCGATAGGAGTAAGAGGCAGTACCGGCACCCCCAGTTCCCGGGCCACGGTACCGGCGATCCTGGGATTGGCCGTCGGTTCGGTGAAAACATACCGGATGCCATGTTTCCTGCCGTAATCCACGATCTTTGCCAGGGTGGCCGCATCGGGCTCTTGCTCCGGCGCCAGTCCCAGCACCGGCACCTGGCGCAGCCCGTAACGGCGCCCCAGGTAGCCGAATGCGGCGTGGGAAACGATGATATCTTTCCTGCGGAAACCCTGTGCCGCCACGGTATATGCCCGGTCCAGCCCGGCCAGCCTGTTCTGCAGGGCCTGAGCCCTCCTCATGTAATCAACCTTGCCCGCCGGATCCACCGCGATCAATTCCTTTGCCATGCGAGACACGATCTCTCGCGCAAGCAGGGGATCGAGCCAGGCATGAGGGTCCACCGGCCCGCCGCCCATCCCGCCTTTTTCCCGCAGCCGGCCGGAACCGTTTACATAGACGGTCCACCCCTGTTTTTCTTCCTCCGCGAATGTCAGGAGTTGTAAGCCTTTGGTGGCCTCCATAACCCTTACCCCCTTTGATCTCAGGGACGGTAAAAGGCGTGCCATCCAGGGCTCCAATCCTGCACCGTTATAGATCACCAGCTTCGCCCGGTATAGTTTCATTATATCCTTAGGAGAAGGCTCCCAGTCATGGGGCTCGGCCCCCTGCGGCAGCAGTTGGGTTACCGACACCCGCTCTCCGCCTACCAGCCGCGCAAAGTCGGCCAGGGGATAAATGGTAGCCACCACCGGGATGCGTCCTCCGGATGCCCCTCCCCCCGCAGCGCCCGGATTGCGCTGCCGGCAGCCCCCGAGGAATACGCCGGCCACCATGCCGAGGGCGGTAAGGAGGAGCAAAACCCCTGCTTTAAACCTCCACGGTCTCCCTGAAAACATCTCGGCTTTCCTCCCGGCACTTCGGGCAGTACCCGAAGACGGTAAAAGCGTGATCCTCTATCTCGAAATCCGGGCAGTATTCCTGCACCCGGACAAGACAATCCGCCGGACAGAACGGCAGTTCACGGGAGCGGCCGCACCTCAGGCAAACCAGGTGGTGGTGATGCCCTCCCTGCAGCGCCAACTCAAAGCGGCGGCAGCCGTCCCGGAAGTTTACCTCCCGCACAAGCCCAAGCTTTTTAAAAGTTCCCAGGGTCCTGTAAACCGTATCCGGGCTTACGCCCGGGTAACGTTTCCGTACAACCTGCAGGATCTCCTCGGCGCTCTGCGGCTGGCACTCCCCCTGCAAACCGTCGAACAGCGCCTGAAGCACCTCCTGGCGCTGGGGTGTCAACCTGATGCCCGCCTTCCTGAGTTCCTTTAAAACATCTTGCAGTAACATTGGTATTCCTCCTAGATAGGAATTATTCCTAATTCCGTTACATTATTAAAAATAAAACAAAAAATGACCCGTGTCAAACAGGTCATTTTCGCTGGAAGTTCATGCCGCCCAGGCTGTGAAAAGATATCGACGGGTCTACCGGTGCGGCTTATGGGAAGGCCGAAACAGGAACACAGAACAGGCTCAGGACAAATCCTCCTACATGTGAAAACGGGCAAACAGGACCGTGAAAAAGATGGCCACAAAGATGGCGGGGAGTAGATTGCCCACTTTGATCCGGATCCTGTCAGACAGCATGTTGAGGCCGATCCCGAAAATCAGCAACCCGCCGGTGGCGGTCATCTCCCTGATGATCGCCCCTGTCAAAAACGCCTTTACGTAAGCGGCCGCCAGGGTGATCCCCCCCTGGTACAGGAACACCGGAATCGACGAAAAGGCCACACCAATCCCCATGCTCGAGGAGAAGACGACGGAAGTGACACCGTCCAGGATCGACTTGACGAAAAGGGTCGTGTGGTTTCCCGTCAGGCCGCTTTCGATAGAGCCCATGATGGCCATCGCCCCCACGCAGAAGACCAGGCTGGCGGTAACAAAGCCCTTCGTAAAATTGCCGTCCCCACCGCCGAAGCGGCTTTCCAGCTTTTGACCGAACCCTGCCAGGCGGTCTTCGATTCTCAGAAGTTCGCCCAGGATGCCGCCGACCACGATGCTCAGAGTCACCACCAGAACATTCTGAGTTTTGACGGCCATGGAGATCCCGATCAGGATCACCGTGAGGCTGACCCCCTGCATGATGGTACCCTTGATGTTTTCCGGAAAGCCACCTTTCAAGAAGTTACCGAGCAGAGCCCCCAGAATCACTGCTGCCGCATTGACAATTGTTCCCAACATGGTTTCTCCCCTGATAATGGATTTCTGTTTATTATAACATCCTGGGGGCCGGTTTGATAAAAAAATTGGCGGCTCCCGGTTACGATTGGATGGATCCCGCCCACCACCAATCGCGGCTCCGGTCAAAGGCTTACGAATTGATGAGCCTCTCCCGGATACCCTGCCACACCTTACGTTCCAGGAAACTCCCCGGCACGTTCGCTTCCAGTTCCAGGGCCCGGTCGAACGGCAGGGCGAAACTTAAGATCTCCGGAGGAAGCATTTTCCGGACGGTTACATCAGTCAGGCCGATGATCCCCCTCCTTCTGCCCATCTTCTCCAGGCGCGGAAACAGTACGAGGCTGTCGCACCCGGATCCGAACAGGGCGGCTACGCCGTCATTACCCGGCAAATCGTAATTCGCCAGAACTACGAGTCCTGAAAGCTGATCCGGATTTACCAGGAAAAACACCACCTCCGGCTCGTCCCCGGGTGAAAGAAGGGATACCGGCTTGAAGACACAGTAATCCTTGGGAGCAGCCAGGTGCTTTAACCCGCTTTGCATCAGGGCGTCAACCAACTCCGGGGTTTTCTTGTATCCCTCCCCTTCCAGCTGCCCGGGAATTCCGGTGGAAAGAAAGTGGCGAAACTGCGGCCCCAGCTCGTCGATAAAACCAAGGTGGTAAGCCGCGCCCCGGCACCCGACGCAATCCCTTCCCACCGCGGCAGCTCTCCCCTCGAAGGCCGCCATTTTAACCAGGGGAATCACGCAACCGTGTTCGGCACCTTTTTTGTAGGTCACCGTTCTTTCCTCCAAAGCCTCGGCCCAGACCACCGCCACCGGCTCACTCTTCAAACACAGAGCATCCCTCAGCTTTTCAAACACAACTCCATACCCCCAAGTAACGGTTTTATTCGGATTTATTCTCCGTTGAACCAATAATTCCTTGGTGCCATACAGCATAACTGCCTGCACATGAAGTTGCTTATTCAGGTACCTGCTACAATTTATGCACCTCAAATCTTCCTGACGAAAATCCCAGTACGGTAAGATGCTAGATTAAAAGGCAGGGTTCCCCCTGCCTGTGGTGTACCTTTAACCGCTTTTGGAACTCCTTTTCATCACCTTTTTCCCTTCGACATCACTCTCCTTTTCCTGCCACTATCTGCCTTTAACAGATTTTCCTGGTACAGCACCCCCTTTTCCGAGTAAGTTGGCCATGGGAGATACTTCAAATCACTTGATGAACCTGATGGTGCACGGGTAGCGGTAGTGCTCGCCGTTGGCTGCTTTCACGGAGGCGATGATCACCAGGATCAGGTCGGCCAGCCCGACGGCGATCAACAGGATGATGCCGACCACGACAAACACCAGCAGCGCCGCAACGATCCCGTAAATGGTCATGGATATCTGGAAGTTGAGCGATTCCTTTCCATGATCATTGATAAAGGGATCATCATCCCGCTTGATCAGCCAGACCACCAGCGGCCCGATAATGTGGCCAAAGGGTACCCCCATAAAGCCCAGCAATGCGGCGAGGTGACAGAACATCCCCCACAAAAAAACCTGCTTCTCGTCGTCTTCGACCACGGGTTTCCTCCTCTCTTGCGGTGATTGAACCGAGGTGAGCGATGGACATATGGGTTGTTTCGGAATATGCTTTTATTATTCCTTCAACATATATATGACGATGGCGAGAGATTTTTAATTATTGTTCTGCCCTTATGAGCAGGGATTGCAAGAGAAATGAGGAAATTAGAGGTAGGAAAAGTTCTATAACGGAGGAAGATAAATGGCGAAGCTCACCTTTCTCGGCGGTGTCGGTACCGTTACGGGCTCCTGCTACCTGCTGGAAACCGATCGGTTGAAGATTCTTGTGGACTGCGGGATGTTTCAGGGAAGGCGCGAGCTGCGGATGCTCAACTACCGCAACCCGCTGGTAGCTCCTCAGTCCATCGACTATATCCTCCTCACCCATGCCCACATCGATCACTCCGGGCTCATACCCCGCTTCTACAAGCAGGGCTTCAGGGGAAAGGTGCTTGCCACCAGGGCAACCCACCACCTCTGCAAGGTGATGCTCCCGGACAGCGGCCACATCCAGGAGATGGAGGCAGAGTGGGAGTCCCGCAAGGCAAAGCGCCGGGGGGAAAGAGCCCAACTGCCGCTCTATACTGCTGCGGACGCCCTTGAATGCCTCCGGCTGTTTGAAGGCGTCCCCTACGAACAAGAGGTTTCTTTGAACGACGCCGTGCGGCTCCGCTTTCTGGACGCCGGGCACATCCTTGGCTCCGCCATCATCGAGGTCTGGGTCAGGGAAAACGGAAAGGAAATGAAGATCGTCTTCAGCGGGGACCTGGGGAAGACGGGCACCGCCATTTTAAGGGATCCGACCTATATAGCCGAGGCGGACTATGCCCTGATCGAATCAACCTACGGCGACCGCTTCCACGAGCCAATCGCAGGCGAGGCCGCCCGCCTGAAAGAGATCGTCCTGGAAACCGTAAAGAACAAGGGGAACGTGGTGATACCCGCCTTTGCGGTAGAAAGGACCCAGGAGATCCTCTATGAACTCAACAATATGATTGAAACCAAACAGGTACCGCCCATCCCGGTCTACATCGACAGCCCGCTGGCCGTATCCGCCACCGAGATCTTCAGGAATTGCCAGGACTGTTACGATGAGGCCGCCCGGCAGCTTCTCCAGAGCGGTGACGACCCTTTTAACTTTCCCGGTTTAACCTTTGTACGCACTACCGAAGAATCAAAGGCCTTAAACAACCTCCCCGGCAGCAAGATCATCATCTCCGCAAGCGGGATGTGCGACGCCGGGCGGATCAAACACCACCTGAAGCACAACCTCTGGCGCCCGGAATGTGCGGTGGTCTTCGTCGGATTCCAGGGTGAGGGAACTCTGGGCCGGCGGATCCTGGACGGGGAAAAAAAGGTGAAAATCCTGGGTGAAATCATCAACGTGGCCGCCAAAATCTACTCCCTCCAGGGCTTTTCCGCCCATGCCGACCAGACCGGACTGCTGGACTGGGTATCCCACTTTACCACAAAACCGCAGCGTCTTTTCGTGGTACACGGAGAGGCGCCGGCATCCCGGACACTGGCAGGCCTGATCGAACAAAAATTCGCCATTCCGACGGTGATCCCGCAGATGGGGGAGGAATACGTCCTCATGCCCACCGGAGCGGAGCTGACGAGAGTTGCAGCAGCCTTCCCGGCAGCGGCGGCCAACACCCGGCAGCAGCTTTTGCTGGCCCTCACGCGGTTGGAGCAGAAAATTGCCGCTCTCAAAGAACAACTGCTCCTGCCCGTGCGTGCTAACGGCGAGGAGGCAGTTCTGGAAAAACTGATTCAGGACATTGAGGACAAGATAGACGAGGCGGAGCAAAAGGCGGCAAACAAGTAGGTTCTATTAATTATTCCTCTTTAGCCTCTGCAACCTCTTCCCGGGCCAGCCTGTCGCAGCGTTCGTTGAGGAAAATCCCGTCGTGTCCCTTGATCTTGTGCCATTCCACGCGGTGAACGGCGGTGAGTTCCAGCAGGGCCTGCCAGAGATCGATGTTTTCCACCTTCTCCTTCCTGCTGTTCAACCAGCCGTTTTTCTGCCACCTGTCGATCCACCCCTGACGGAAGGCATTGATCAGGTAGGCGCTGTCCGAGTACACCTTCACTTTGCAGGGCTCCTTCAATGCCTTGAGAGCCTCGATTACCGCCGTCAGTTCCATGCGGTTGTTGGTGGTGGCCTCCTCAACTCTGCCGCTGATCTCTTTCTTGTGCCCGTTGTATATCAGCACGGCTCCCCAGCCCCCGGGGCCGGGGTTTCCCGAACAGGCTCCGTCCGTGTAAATGGAAACTTCCTTCATCAACGGTCCTCCGTTTACCGAGTATGTATATCAGGATTGCTCAAACCGGCTTGACTATTCACCCTTTAGAATTCTCCATTCCCCGGAACTTTCCTTTTTCAGGGCAGACCGCTACGCCGCCTCCGGCGGCACCAACAGAGTATGAAAATACCCGACGGGTCTACCGGCGAGCGACCAAGCACTCACCGAAACTCTGTTGCATAATTAGCCTTTGTTTTACAATTCCGTTTATTGTCTTCTTCAGCTCACGAAGCAGCAATGAGTGCCGGGCGACCTGTGGAAAGCCGGGTAACAGGACAGGCGAAGCAAGGATGACAGGTCGGGATGCGAGTACAGACACCTCTTGACCTGCGATGGAATAGATTTGAAACGAGGCCAAACGCGGCGTTTGCAGAGGTTCGTTGCATAGTTCCTGCAGCGGCCTCAGAACCGGTCTGAGCGAGGCCTGTGATGTCCGGGACGCAATCAGAAGCGAGCGCAACCTCGACGGGAATAAATTAAAACAGGTTCCGCCAGGTCAGGCGCTCCCGCTCCGGTATATGTTCGAGCAGCATCAAGGCCTCGCCGTACTCCGCCAGGGACTCGTCGTCTTCCCGGGCGCGGATGAACTCCTTTAGCCGCGCAAGCCTCATATCCACACTGTCGATCTCCACATGGTCGACAACCAGTGCCCAGTTGCGGCGCACCACCCGCCAGCGTTGCTCGAAGCCGGCAAAGGCTCGCTCACCCTGCTCCCAGTCCTCGTGATCCAGCGCCCTTCCCACCTCCTGAAGGCTTGCGGACAATTCACCCGCCGTCCTGTCCAGATACCTCTGCACCAGCGCACCGCCGACACCGATGATTACAACAATCACGAAAACAAGCAGGTAGCCGCCCCATTTATTCATTCATCGTCCCCCTCTCCCTTAAGGTGGAAGTCGATGGTCCCGTCGGTAGTCAACTGGGCAAAAAAGACATCCCGGAGGTCGTCGATGCCCCGGGCTTCTGCCTGCTGCATCAGGGTATCCACGGTGATTCCGGCAAGCTGCAGGTTGTGGAGGTTGACGTGGCCGTCGAGGATCAGCGTGATGGGAAACCGGGGTTCGGTTACGGCGGTCCCCAGATCCTTTGCGGCCGGCGGTTTGACGCTGGCCCGCGGGATGACGCTCAGGGTCCCGTTGTTCTCCAGGACGGCGTAGGCGATATCGGAAACGTTCGGGTACTCCTTGGACCGCAGCTGTTCCAGCAGATCGTTTAAATTAACCCGCAAGCGCCGCATGGTCCTGGTCATCAGCTTGCCGTTGTTGATCAGGATCGTCGGCGTCCCGCAGATAATCTTCCGGGCAGGCTCGCTATGGAGAACCAGCAGGGAGAGGAAGATCTCCGCGGCAAGCAGGACCAGGATGCCGATGATCCCGTTGGAGAGAGGGATGCCGGTATTGCTCATGGGGATGACCGCCAGCTCGGCGATAACGATTGTGATGACCAACTCGAAAGGCTGCAGCTGGCCGATCTGCCGCTTTCCCATCAGGCGCATGACCACAACCAGGACGGCATACAGGATCAAAGCCCGTACGGCGATCAAAAGCATCTGACCAACCCCTTAAAAAAATTCCAACTGTTATTTTGACCGGATGCCTCAGGATTCATTCCGGAGTTCCGGGGGCTGGTACAGATTCCTGACCCGTTTCAAGGCGACGAGATCCCCTCCATACCCCTTGAAGATATCCGGAACGGCGGCGTCAACCGTGAGGTAGATGACCTGCCAGCCGTTCCTGGCGTAGTCCAGCAGAACCTCGATGGCCCGCCTCTTGCGGGTTTCCGAAGAGTTCAAGAGGGGATCGTCCAGGACCAGGAAGCCCTTTTCGCCGCCCAGGAACCTTTCCAGCAGGGCGAGCCTGAGAGCCAGCAGAAACTGCGCCTTGGTCCCGTCACTTAAAACCTCCTCGCCGTATGTCCGTCCGCTCCCGGTGACCTGAAACAAGAGGTCGCCATCCCGTCTGGTGTAGGAGATGGAGTCATACCGCCCGGTGATGTACCTGAAGATTTGAGAAGCCCGGGCAAGGGGCTCCAGGAGGGCGTCCTCCACGCTCCCCCGGGCAGCTTCGATGACCCGCTGCGCCCAGAGGGCGGCCAGAGCCTTCCTGATGGCCGCCTTCAGCGCGCCCTCCGCTTCCGCCAGGCGGCCTGCCAGAGCGCCCACATCCTCGCAGCCTGCTGCCACGAGCCTGCGGGAAGCCTCAAAGATCTGCTGCTGCAGGGCGTCGCGCTCTGCCTGAAGCTCCTGTTCCTCTTCCTTCAGCCGTTTCTCCGCAGCCTCTTTTTCCCCCTGCAGCCGGTTAAGGTCCTCCATAGAGCGCGGGCTCGGATAACGTTCGAGGTATTTTTCCAGCCCGGCCAGCCTTTCTTGCCACTCTCCCGCGGGGCCCAGGCACGATTCGAGTTGGGCTTTGATCTTCGTCATTTCCTTTTCAACTGCCGCCTTTTCCTGAAGGGCCTTTTCAAGCTCTGAGCGTGACGGTTTGCCGGTTCTCGTCATCAACTCCTGTCGAACCTGTTCCGCAGCCGCCAGCTCATTCCCGCAGGTCTGGAGCATGGTGCGGGCCCGCTGCCGGCTTGTCTGCAAAACCTCGCTCTTCTGGAGCAAAGCGGCTTTTTCATTGAGCAACCGCTGGTGGTATGCTTCGGCCTCCCGGCAGGCCCGGTCGGCTCCGGCAACCTCCTTTTTCAACCTTTCCTCCTCTTCCAGACAGTATCTCTCAAAGGCGGACACCGCAGCATCCATCCGCGCCGGCGGCTGCACTCCGAAATCCCTGAGGAGGCGGAAAGCCCTTTCCGCAGCCTCCTTTTCCGCCTGTCTACAGGCGGCCGAAACGGCCGCGCTCCATACTGCCGCCCCGATGCAGGCAGCCGCCGCCACCCCCCCGGGCAGAAGCAACCCGGCATAGAAAAGCAAAATTGCCGCCACCGCCAGGACTGGCACCGCAAGCAATGCCCATCCGGTTTTCTCCTTCCGGGCCCCGGCCGCTTGAGCGGTGCTAAAAGCATTCCTCAATTCGCCCAGGGCGTTTGACAGAAGCCGCCCCCGGCGGTTTGCCTCCTCCATGGCGGTGTCGAGAGCAGATCTGGCGGACCGGCAGGCCGCTTCCGCATCCCTGCAGTTAATATTAAGGGCTTCCAGCCTCTCCCGTATCTCCTGCAACTCGGCTTCACAGTTCTCCATCTCCTGCTGCAGCGATAATTTCTTTTCCCTGAGGGAGTCCAGCTTGACATCTATTTCCGCCCACAGCCCGGCATCCTCCGGGGTGCACCTCTCGTAACCGGCATCCCTGTACAGCCGGTTAAGCTCCGAGAGCTTCCCCGCCAGCATCCTGCCGGCGGCACACAATGCCGCATTCCTTTCCTCTTCAAGCTGCCGCAGGCACTGCCGGGCCCCCTGGAGTTCCTGCCTGACTGCCGCCAGCCTTCCCTCAACCTCCTGCAGCATCCGCCGGAGACGCTCCCTTTCCGCCAGATCTTTCAGGTAAAGGTCTTTACAGCGGTACAGGTTAAGGAAACCTTCGATCCCGGTCAACGCGCCCTGGGACCAGGCATTCCTCCTGGCGGTCAGCCCGGCTTCCGCCCGGATGTTCTTAATCACCGTATCCAGGTTTTCCCGGAGATCGGAGGCAAAATGCTGTATACAGGCATCGATCAGTGGGGCTTTCCTGTCCCTGTCCCCCGACCAGAGAACCGCCAGGTCGCTGCCGCGCACGATGGGGAGCCTGGCGAACTGCGGGGGAAGCCCCAGCCTCCTATCGAGGTCGACGCTCCCCCCGAAAGCGATTTCCATGCCGCCGTGCTCGATCTTGACACAGCCGTCAAATTCTGTAAAGCGCCGGGACTGGAACCGGGACCGGGCGGAACTCCTGCGGAAGAGCAGGTTGACCAGCACATCCACGAAAGCGGTCTTCCCCGCCTCGTTTTCGTCAAAAATTACGGTGCAGGGCTTTTCCGGGCGGAACAACACCGGCCGCTCGAGGGGCCCCACCGGCCTGCAGGCGATTTCACGAATCAGCATGACGGTTACCCCTTCCCAGGTAGCGCAGGATAAAGGAGAGGGTCTCACGATAGATCTGTTCCCTTTCGCCTAAAACCTCTTCTGCCAGGGTTCGCAAGAACGGGGCAGTGAAATCCTCCATCTCGAAAACACCCGGATGCTCCACTTCCTCGAGCAGTTCCAGGCACTTCCTGCCCAGGCCTGAAAGCGACCCGATGCTTGCAAACTGCGGCGTGGCCAGATTTATATCCTTCCAGCCGTCCCGGAAGTGAGCTGCGATGGCTTCGATCTCTCCGGCGACCGCCTCTTCCCTTGCGTCGCCAAGCCAGCCGCCTGTCTCAAGGTCCAGAATTACGTTCGGGTCGGCGCTGTCGCAGAGGTAAGATCTTATCTCCTCAACCGTCTGCTCTTCCGAGCCGGGCAGGAAGTAAAAGGCAACCCTCTCCCTGCGGGGAACGCCGGGGATGTCCCGCCCCTCGACCTTGATGCCATCCGGGCCGATTTCCACCAGCAATGCCTTTCTGGCGCCCGTCTCCCCCCTGGCGATGGGATAGGGGGAGCCGCTGTAGGCGACCCGCGCCCGGTTGACCTGCACCGGCGGAAGGGTCGGATTGTGCCAGTGGCCCAGGGCAATATAGGAAGGAGGAAAATCGGTGAAGTCGCAGTCCCACAGATGCGCTTCGCCGGAGTTCCCATCTTCCTCCTGCCGGTAGAGCCTGGCCAGAGCGGAGTAATAGAAGCTTGCATGGGCCATTACAACAAGAGGGGATTCCTCTCCAGGCAAAGGAATAGTGCAAAGAGACTCGTAGGCGGTCCTGCCCGGAGTAAAGGGCAGCCCTATGACAGGCACCTCCCCCACCTGCCAGACCGCCGGTTCCGTCCCCGCAGACCGCACATTGCCGCCGTAATACTGGCCGGCCGAAAAGGCCGCCGCATCGTGGTTCCCCGGGATCAGGCAAACAGCGAACGGCAGGGAGTCAAACAACTCCCTTACCCGGGCCCTCATTTCCGAGGCGGCCGCCGCACTGTCAAAAAGATCACCGGCGATCAGCAGGGCGTCGCACTCGAGTTCTTGCGCCATCCCGCAAACGGCCCTGAGGGCTTCAAACCTGGCGGGAGCCCCCGGGGTGAGATGAACATCTCCGGTATGTAAAAATCTCACCTGCCAGCATCCCCTTTGGAACATATTCCAACCGAATTGTTCCATACCGAGGCGTGATAATCCTGCTGCCATCCCCATAAGGGGCTGTCATGCCGGAGAAGACGATGTAAAAAAACCCTCATGGCCAAATCCTGAGGTGGTGTCACTGCTTTTTTAGTCCGTCAATTCCGCCTTGTTTAACACGTAAACAGGCTGACCGTTCGAACCGAGGCGCCTGATTTCTCTCGTAATCCAGAAGCCTGTAAGCATTGAAGAACCCAAGTCGGCTACCGGGCCGGCCATGACCACCCCGTGCAGTTTAAAGAACAGAGGCAAGATCAAGATCGCCGGAACCAGAAGGATAAGCTGCCTAGACAGAGTAAGGAAGGCGGACTGCTTGGGCTTTCCCACGGCCTGGAAGTAACCGGAACTGACGATCTGAAAACCGACCAAAGGCAGGAATATTAAGAAACTGCGCAGGAAATAAACCCCCAGCTTCAGCAACTCCGGGTCGCTGCTGTTGAACAGGCCGACGATCTGCCTGGGAAAAACCTGAACGAGGACAAACCCCAGGCAGACAATGGCGGTGGCGCCGGTAATCGCAAGTTTAAGCGCCTCCTTAACGCGGTCGTATTTCTTCGCCCCGTAATTGTAGCCGATAATGGGCTGCACACCCTGGTTGATCCCGATCACCGGCATCATCGCAAGGTTGAGCACGCTCATCACTATACCCATCCCCGAGATGGCAAGATCCCCACCGTAGAAACCGAGGCTCTTGTTCATCACCGTGTTCACAAGGCTTGCAGCCATTTGCAGCGCAAAGGGAGCGCTGCCAAGGGCTAATATGCTGCCCACTACCCTTTTCTGCAGCACAAGGTTTTTCTTTCTTATTTTCAGGGTGCTCTGGCCGGAGAAGAAATAACGGAGAACCCAGGCGGCCGATACCCCTTGTGAAATAACCGTGGCAAGGGCAGAGCCCCTTATTCCCATTCCCAGCCCGAAAATAAACAGAGGGCAAAGCATGGCGTTCAAGGCGGCCCCGATCAGCATCGTAAGCATGGCAACCCTGGGGTTGCCTTCCCCCCGGATAAAGTTGTTCATGCCGAAGCCCAGGCTTTGAAAGATCGCTCCCAGCAGGATGATCTGCATGTAGGCCCTGGCGTAAGGAAGCACCTCACCGCTTGCCCCAAAGATCTTCAGCAGAGGATTCAGCAAGGCCAGTCCTGCCGCCGACTGTAACAGAGCCACTATTATCAGCAGCAGCATTGCATTTCCCAGTATGAGCTCCGCCTCGTCCTTCCTCCCTTCGCCGAGCTTTATCGATACCAGGGAGTTGGCGCCCAATCCGATCAGCATCCCGAAGGCCATCATGATCAGCATGATCGGGAATCCGATGGTTATGCCTGCAATGCCCAGGGGGCCCACGCTGTTTCCTACGAAAATCCTGTCCACAACATTGTAGAGGGCGTTGACCAGCATGGCGATAATGGCGGGGATGGAGAACTTCAACAAAAGTCTTGCAACCTTTACTTCACCTAACTGCTTTGAGTGATCCATTTTCCCTTCTCCTCATTAGTTTCCGACTAGTAATTCTATCTGTCACCGTCATACTCCGACAAATTTTTCAAAACCCGGTTCAGATAATTTTCAAATTCCTGTATTTCCTGCTCGGTAAACCCCTGATAGAGGATATCGTTCGTCTCGCGAATCACCCGCTCATAAACGGGCCTCATCTTCTCGTCTTTACCGGTCACATGGATCAGTACCTTGCGCCGGTCCACCTTACAGGGAACACGCCTGATAAAACCAGCATCCTCCAAACGGTCAAGCATGCAGGTAAGAGTTGACTTCTCCAGAGCAGTTCTTTTTGACAACTCCTGTATGGAAACACCGTCTTTCTGCCACAGAAAAAACAAAATCCTGCCCTGCGCCGGATTTATCTCATCAACATCGTTCTCTTTCAGTTTTTTTGAGATAATACGACCTTTAACATGGTGGATTTTTGTGATCAGGAATTCCCCCTGTCTGATCTGTTTCACCGGAACCTCCCCTATAAGATTTATTTAGTATTATATCAAATTATTCTATACAAAACTATCAGCTTTTCAAAACTGGATCAGTAAGGGTCCCAGAAGTTTTGGCAGTCCCGGATTCAGCCCGTTACTTTACCTCATGAGTCTCCCGCAAACCCCTGTTCCCGCAATTTTTTATAACAACTATTCGTGTCAGATGGGCAGTCTTTCACAGGCTGCAGGAACAGGAACGGCAGCCCCAAAACAGGACGGAATTCTGGCTGCAGTTAAATGGAAGGTTCATTTACATTCAATACCTGGCTTTAAGGGATAACAACGGAAAACCCCAGAAGTGACCCAGGACATCTCCAGAGCAAGAAGCCTAGAGGGTGAACAGCGACTTCTGAAATATACAAAGAATCCGCCGGTACATCCAACTGACCCTTAGCATCAATTCCTTCTTTTTTTATCCTTTACTATCCTCTTTTATAACCTGCAGTATCTCTTCGTTTGGAGTAAGATTACCAAAGCTTAACGCAACCGGTGGATTTCCATTGCCTGCGTGTAAGGCAAACGTAAAACTGGCCTTTTGCTGTGACGGTATTTCAAAAACCCCGATTACTACTGTTTGCGGTTTACCTGCATCAATAGAGATGTTACCGGTAATAGCACCCCATCTGATAATATCGCCGTTCGAAAGGTTGCCGGTTTGTATATAGGATTCTTCCGGAATGATTTGAATAGGCACCGATTTATTAGGCGTCTCAAGTTGAAACTTTAAATCCTGCAAGAAATTGCTGCGCTCGAGATTAACGGGTAATTGTGCTATAAGCTTCAAGTCTGACAAATCAGATTGGGCTCCCATCTTGCTTTGGATAAAAGTTTTGCCGTTAAACCTGCTTATCTGAGGCAATTCCTCCTTTCGAAGCTCTGATTCATACGTTACAATAGGGTCTGAATCTGAAAAAGAGCCGGTAATAAGCATTCCTGCTACTAATATCGCAACAATCAAAATTGCAGATACAAGTAGAGATTTATGCTTTCCAATGCGGCACAAATTAATCCCTCCCTCTCCTGATTTTATAGTATGTGTCCTTGATAAACATGGTCTTATGGCGGGTCTGGACGAGCTTTGCTGAACCAGTGTTTTCTCTTGTGGTTAACCTCCAAACGAAGGATTCAACTCTTTTAAAAGATCTCTGACATCCTCATAATCGGTGTTGACCACCTCTTTATCTGCGTATTATAAAGATGTGCACTGCACCACAACTAAATCCGGCAACCTTAACCTAAAATCTCCTTGTCTCCGGTAACCTCAAAATACTCAGCCGATTCCCAACGGCAGACAATTTCCTCCTTAAACACCCGAAAATCGGGTGGTTCCAATCCCTTGTAGCATGCGTGGAAGCATTTTTCGACACAATTGCAAGAAAATCCTTCCTGATGTTCCTTTCCTTAGAAAATTCGAACTGCACATTCTGCACAGAATGTGCTATCATGAAGGTAAGAGGTGATGCTGATGCTGGAAAAATTGAAGTTTACCGAAGCTCGCGGCAACTTCTCGGCCCTGTACAGCAGAGTCTTCAACCACTACCGGCCGGTGATCATCAGACGCAGGCAGGCGGAAGAAGTCCTGGTCCTGCGAGCCGATCTCCAGAAGCTGCTCCTGGAAAAGTACAGGCTCAAACCGGAGGTCATCCGGGAAGAGGACGGATCTGTCACACTTGCCCTTGATGAGCTCGAGCTTTACACCAACGGCCTGACGGTGGAAGATGCCGCCCAGGAACTGGTCCAGGATCTGAAGTTCTATGCTCAGGACTACCTCGAACGCTCCCAGCTTTTCATCAACGCTCCCAACCGGCGGGCGCACTTCCCGTACATCCTGCGCGTACTGCTCTGCGACAGCGATGAAGAAATCCGGAGCCTGCTGGAGATCTGAAAATGCCTCCTAAGTTTGGGGACTTGAAGCGATACTGCGAAAAGAACGGTTGGGTGCTGGTCCGGAGCACCGACCACTGGTACTATGAGAAGGTCATGGCCGACGGAACCGTGCTCCGGACGAAGGTGAGCCGTGCGGTACACAAAGAAATTCCGAAGCAGTTGTGGCAGAGGATTCTCAAAAAACAGCTGAAGATAACTGAAAAAGAGTTTTGGGAGTCTCTTTGAAGCATTTTCTTTTCGTGTTCATCCTGATACCCCACAAGCCACGTGGCAAAAACCATGCGTATCCCACGGCCCGAGGCCGTGCGTAACAGTGAGCGCGAGAGCAGCGTATGGGGCGTCGTATGCTTCGTTTTTTTAGCGCAGCCAGCTGCAAGTAAGTCGTTATAACAGCAATAGTTATGCCTACAGCCTTGTGGCTGCGCACTTTTTATCTTGCATATATTTCTAGTTTCTTGCCACAAGCAGCAGCTATTTTTGCGAGACTTTCTAAGCGAGGTATGACCTTTCCGCTCTCCATTCTTGCGATAGCGGATTGGGTAGTACCAACTCTTTTAGCCAATTCCGCTTGAGACAGCCCGGCTTCACTACGCATTTTGAGCAGAAGATCTGCAAGTTTATATTCAAGTTCAAAGCTGTCCCAGGCTTTTTGGAAATCAGGGTTTCTTAATTCTCTCTGTAATGCTTCACGGTAATCAAGCACCATTCATCGGTCACTCCTTTTTATATTCTTTCATCTTTTGGACAGCTTGTTTGAGCACGTGCATGGGTATTTTCTTAGTTTTCTTAACGTAACCGTGAATTATTGCTAGTATATTCGGCCCGGCTTGAAAGAAAAACAATCGAATTTGTGTATTACCGTATCTCTCACGGAGTTCCCAGAGCCCTTCACAACCGGGAACCCTTTTTATGTTTAGAGAAAAAATACAAAAAAAGACTGGTACTCTCACCAGTCTCTTGCTAAGTTCAAGGGTTATGTGCACTAAAAGTGAACTATTTCCACTTCTACCCATCCAACAATATCCTCTGAGTCACAAAACCCTTGAACTAATTGGCTTAAATGGTGGGCGCGGCAGGGATTGAACCTGCGACCTCTTGAATGTGAGTCAAGGATTATATCGTGTTAAAAGTGCTTCTGATAAAAGATTCTTTAATTGTTTGTTAGTTGTTTGTTAGTTGTGTCCAGCTAGGTATAAAATAAAAAGCCCCCTACGG